>NZ_JBHXLO010000047.1:0-70557 GCF_042721395.1 Lentzea sp. NPDC058450 | reverse complement strand
CGAAGAGCGTGTCGATTTGACCCCACCCCTCAGATGCAGCAAGAGCTGTGGTGCGACTCGTGATGGGACCCCACCGCCGGGACCGCTCGCTCAGGAAGGTTGAAGGACGGCTCGCCTTCGGCATCGCGCCCCGATTGGGCTCGCCTCCTCGCGTCTGCGTGCACCACCTTCATGGCGTGCCGCACCCGCCCCTGCCGCCCGCGCTCCGGTCTACCTCGCCCCGCACCGCACCGCTCCGCCCCGCTCCGCCTCGCCCCGCTCCGCCTCGCCCCGCTCCGCCTCGCCTCGCCTCGCCTGGTCCGCCCTGCCCAGCCCATCCCGCCCTTCCCGGCCTGCCCATCCCGCATCTCCCGCACGTCCCGCCCCTGGCCTGTCCCGCGCCCCTGCCTGCCGTCACCTGCCCCGAACGCGCGAAAGGGCGGCCCGCATCGTCGCGGGCCGCCCTGTCTGCGTGGTGCTGGTTACTCCGAGAGCTCTGCCAGCTGGGCCTTCACCTTGGCCAGCTCGGCCTCCAGCTCCTCCATGCGGGTGCGGTGCTGGTCGCGCGCCGCCTCGAGCACCGACTCGATGCCCTCGGCGATGTCCTCGTGCAGCTCCTTGGCCGCCTTGGAGACGGCGATGGCCGGGATGACCAGGCCCGACACGACGCGCTGCGTGCCGTGGACCAGGTCCGCCTGCCACTCGCCCTCTGCGGAGGCGGTCACCGTGAGCGTGAGCTCCACGGTGCGCGTCTTCTTCGCCGTGCTCTTCGGGCGGCCGGCCTTCGGCTTCTCAGCCTTGGGCGCCTCGGCCTTCGGAGCCTCGGCGGGCTCGGTGGCCTCGACGGGCTTCGGGGCCTCGACGACGGGGGCCGCCGGAGTCTCCTCCACGACGGTCTCCTCGACTGCCTTCACCTCGGTGAGCGTGTCCGACACGATCAGGTTTCCTCTCTGCGCAACGACGTGACCCCGCGCACAGCATAGAACACGTGTTCGATCAGCCGTTGATGGGGTCAGCGCAGAGCCTAGTCAGTACGGCGGGAGCTGCACGCGCCACTGCCGTTCCACGTCGAGCACGCCCGGGACGGACTGCAGCGCCGGGATCGCCTTGACCTCGGCGGTGCCGGTGACGACGCCCAGCGCCTCCAGGACCGTGTCCACGACCAGGCCCGCCTCCCGCAGGTCGTCGAGCACCTGCGGGAGGCTGCCCTCGGTCACGGAGACCATCACCTGGTCCACCGGAGTGGTCATGGCGCCTGGACGAGCCCGGAGCCGATGTCAGTGGACGGCAGGGGCAGGCGCAGTGCCGTGCCGACGAGGCGTGCCCACAGCTCGTAGCCGCGCGCGCCGGTCTTCTCGGCGATCAGGACGGCGACGCCCGCCACGTGCGGGGTGGCCATCGACGTGCCGCGCAGCCGGCGGTACTTGTCCGGCAGCTTGAACGACGAGTACACGTCCACGCCCGGCGCGCACACGTCGATCTGGCCGATCTTGTCCGCCGAACCCGACGAGAACGAAGCGATCGCGCGGTTCACGTCGATCGCGGCCACCGCGATGATGCTCGGGCAGCGGGCCGGGTGGCCCACCGGCGCGATCCGGCCGGGACGCGCCGAGGCGTTGCCGGACGCCGCGATGATCAACGTGCCCTTGGCCAGCGCGCGCTGCGCCACGGTCTCGTAGATCTGCGAGTACGGCGTGCCCGCTGGGACGTCCGCGCCGAGCGACATCGAGATGATCGCGCACCCGTTCGTGACGGCCCAGTCGATGCCCGCGAGGATGCCGCCGTCGGAGCCGGAGCCCGCGTTCGACAGCACCTTGCCCGCGAAGATCTCGGCCTCGTACGCGACGCCGTAGCCGGGCAGCGTGGCGGGCTTGCGCGGGCCCGCGGACGTGCCGATGCAGTGCGTGCCGTGCCCGTGGCCGTCCTGCACGTCCTCGCCGTTGATGAACGACTGCGTGGTGATCGTGCGGCCCGCGAAGTCCGGGTGGTTCTTCTCCCAGCCGGTGTCCAGGACCGCGATCTTGATGCCCTTGCCGGTGGCCGTGCTGACGTCCGCGCCGACCGCCTGCAGCCCCCAGGTCAGCACCGACTCGTCCGCCGCCGCGGCCACGTCCTCCGCGGCCGGTGCGGCGTCGTCGTCCTGGAACGCGTGCACGACGCGTTCCGGTTCCACGATCTGCACCGGGCCGGGACGGTCGGCCGCGTCGTTCAGCTGGCTGAGCAGGTTCGGGTCGGCGGACACGACCGCGACCCCGAGCTCCGGGAAGACCTGCACGGTCTCCGCGTCCAGATCACCGCTGTTGAGGTCGAACCCGGCGATCGTGCCGAGCTCGGCCAGCCCCTCTTCGACGGCGTCCTCCTGCAGCAGCACCAGGAACCGGCCGGTGGTCTCCACTTCTACGGGTTCGGTCATGACTTTTCGCCCCTACTCTCCGTCTAGCTCTCACTAGAGAGTCGTCACATCGGGGCACTTGTTTCAGGCCATTTGCCGTCTGCGCTGAAAGAATTCACCGATTGGCTCAACGTACTTCGCCGCGATGGGCCCCAGGATCGCCATCAACAGCACGTAGGCGGTGGCCAGAGCGGCCAGGTCGCCGTTCACCTGCCCGGACGCCACGGCCAGACCGGCGATGACGATGGAGAACTCGCCGCGCGCCACCAGTGCCGCGCCCGCACGCATGCGGCCCATCTTGCCGATGCCCTGCCGCCGTGCCGCCCACCAGCCGGTGAAGACCTTCGTCGCCGTCGTCACGACCGCCAGCGCCACCGCGATGCCCAGCACGGGTGGAATCGACGTCGGGTCGGTGTTCAGCCCGAACACCACGAAGAACATCGCCGCGAACAGGTCCCGCAACGGCTCCAGCAGGCGCGTCGCGTTCTCGGCCGTCGACCCGGAGATCGCGATGCCGAGCAGGAACGCGCCGACCGCCGCCGACACCTGCAACTGCGACGCGATGCCCGCCACGAGCAGGGCCGAGCCGAGCAGCTTGAGCAGGAACACCTCGTGGTCCGGACTGTCCACAATGGCCGAGATGAACCGGCCGTACTTCAACGCCACCACCAAGACCACGGTGATCGCGAGCAGCGAGATGCCGACGGACGTGAGCCCGCCGAGGAACGTCACGCCGGCCAGCACGGCCGTGAGGACCGGCAGGTAGACGGCCATCGCGAGGTCCTCGAACACGAGCACCGACAGCACCACGGGCGTCTCGCGGTTACCGAGCCGACCGAGGTCGCCGAGCACCTTCGCGACGATGCCGGACGACGAGATGTACGTGACGCCGGCCATCGCCAGCGCGCCGACCGTGCCCCAGCCGAGCATGAGCGCCACGATCGCGCCCGGCGCCGCGTTCAGCACCAGGTCGAGCACGCCCGCCATCCAGGACTTCTTGAGGCCCGTGGTGAGCTCGGAGGCCGAGTACTCGAGGCCGAGCAGCAGGAGGAGCAGCACGACGCCGATCTCGCTGGCGAGGTGCGTGAACTCCTCGATGCCGTGTAACGGCACCAGCCCACCGTCGCCGAACGCGAGTCCGCCGATCAGGTACAGCGGGATCGGGGAGATGCCGGCGCGTCTTGCCACCCGACCCAGCAGACCGAGGCCGAAGAAGACCGCGCCGAGCTGGATCATGGCGATTGTTGTCTCGTGCACTGTGCTTAACCGCCGTGGAGGATCTCAGCGGCGGCGTCGAGGCCCTCCGCGGTGCCGACGACGACCGCGAGGTCACCGTTTTCGAAGAGGAAGTCGGGGCCGGGCGACGGATGCGCGTTGCCCGCGCGCACGACGGCCACGATGGACACACTGGTCCTGGTGCGCAGAGCGGTCTCACCGAGCGTGTGGTTCGCGAACGCGGTGACCGGCAGCTGCCTGGTCGTGATGCCCGCGATGTCGCGCGTCTCCTCGCGCAGGTGCGCGACGAGCTGCGGCGCGCCGAGCAGGCCCGCCAGCGTGCTCGCCTCTTCGGGTGACAGCGGTATCGACGCCGAACACGAGTCCGGGTCGTTGGCCTTCGAGACGATGAGCTCGAACTTGCCGTCGCGGTAGGTGATCACGCCGACACGACGTCCGGCGCGGATCATGAAGTCCTGGCGCGTCCCGATGCCCGGCAGGGGCGTGATCTCCACGTTCACACAGATCATGATACGGGGATGTCATCGCGAGTACGCCCTGTGCGTCACGGCTGGGTGGTACGCGAGCGCGTGCCCGGCCCGGACGTCGACGAGTTCGCCGAACCCGGCCAGGTGATCGGGGCGCTCGCGAGAGCCCCGCACGGCACGTTGCTGGCCGTCCAGCACCCCCACCGCACGCCCGCCGCGCTGGCCGCGGGCACCGGCCTGCTGGAGGCGCTGCCCGCGGCCCGCGGTGAGCTCGCGGCGCTGATCCGCCGGGCATATCGCGAGGTCTTGGACGTGGTCGCGCCGTACCGGGTGGACGGACCGGACGGCACCGCGTGCGGCCTGCTGTGCCTGGTCGACCCGGACGGCATCGAGCACACCGAGGACGTCTACCCGGACGTGGTCGCCGAACGCGGCCAGGTGCTCGCGTCGCTCGGCATCGCCACGAGCGCCGCCATGCTGATCCCCATCACGCCGCACGACGGGCTGACCGACCTGGTGCTCGGCATGACCGAGGAGCCTGCGGTGTCGCTGGTGGACTCGGGCGGGCGTCGGCACTGGGTGTGGCTGGTCGGGCCGGGGGAGCTGCAGGACCGGTTCGTGCAGGCGGCGGGCGCGCACCCGTTGCTGGTCGCGGACGGCAACCACCGGGTCGCGGCGGCGCGCGAGGCGGGGCTCGCCGGACTGCTGGCGCTCGTCACGTCCGGGCCCGGCCTGCGCGTCGGGCCGATCCACCGCGCGGTCGTCGGCACCGGGTTCACGGCGTCCGATCTGGTGGCGGCGTGGGAACGGGTCGGGCTGACGGTGACGGAGCTGCCGTACGTCGTCGACCCGGAACCGGGCGTGGTCGTGGTGCGCTGCCCCGACGCGGTGCTGCGGGTCGCACTGCCCGCCGGGCGGGGGATCGACCACGCCGTGGTGGAGTCGGTGCTGCTCGGCGAGGCGTTGGGACTCGACCCCGAGAGCCCGTGCGTGCGGCCGGTGGTGGACCCCGCCGTGGAGGCCGAGGCGGTGCTGCTGATCGCACCCGTGCCGTTGGCAGAGGTGCTGTCGGGCCGCAAGATGCCGCGCAAGAGCACCTACTTCACCCCGAAGCCGCGCAGCGGGCTGCTGCTGGCGGACCTGACACCGTAGAGGCGTTTCGGGGCCGACCGGCACTGGTGGCGCACGGGCCGGGTGGCGTTTCCTGACGCTCCCGAGCCATTGAGGCGCCCGCGATGAGTCCGAGACCGAGCCTGCTGGAGGTGCGCCGCCGCGGCGCGGTGGTGACGCTCGTCGGCGAGGTCGACCTGAACACCTGCGACCTGCTGCGGTCCGAGCTGGCGCTCGCCTGCGCGTCGGACTCGGGTTCGGGTTCCGGTGACGTGGTGATCGACTTCTCCGGGCTGACGTTCATCGGGTCGAGCGGGCTGCGGGTGCTGATCGAGGCGGCCGAGTCGCTGGGGGAGCGGCGGCTCGTGCTGGTCGGCGGAGGGTGGGCGGTCTACGTCGTGAACCTGCTCGGCCTCACGACCCGGTTCCCGAACATCGTTGTGGAGCAATGACCTGTCCACTGAGGACGCTGCTACTGTCGGTGGCATGGCGGTGCGAGCGATCAGGGGAGCCACGCAGATCGACGCGGACTCGCGGGAGCTGCTGCTGGAGGCGACGGCCGAGCTGGTGCGGGAGGTGTTGTCCTGCAACGCGTTGACGTCGGACGACCTGATCAGCGTGGTGCTCACCGCGACACCCGACCTGGTGTCCGAGTTCCCCGCCTACGCCGCGCGCCTGGCGGGGCTCTCGGACGTGCCGCTGCTGTCCGCGACGGAGATCGCGGTGCCCGGCTCGATGCCGCGGGTGATCCGGTTGCTGGCGCACGTGGAGACGGACCTGCCGCGGTCGTCGATCAAGCACGTCTACCTGCGCGGGGCGGCGGCGTTGAGGACCGACCTCAACCACTGAACGCGCGGCTGAGCGCGTCCACGTGCCGGTGGTCGGTGCCGCAGCAGCCGCCCAGCACGGTCAGCCCCGGGAGCGTCGTCCTGAGCGCGCGGTAGTCGTTCGCGAACTCCTCGGGATCGCCTCGGTCGAGGACCTCGGCCTCGTCGAGCTCGGCGTGGCTGAGCTTGGACGCGTTGGCTCTGACGCCGCGGAGTCGTTGCGCCCACTCGGCTTCCGGGTCGAGCGCGGGCGCGATGTGGGTGGGATGCGCGCAGTTGACCATGTAGTACGCCGTGTAGCCGTCCGTGTCCTCGTCGACCTGTTGAATCGCGTGCGCGAGCGTGTCTCCTGACGGCAGCAGGCCGTCCGTCTCGACGGTGAACGAGAGGACGACCTTCACGTTCGCCTCGCGGGCGGCGTCGACGATGCCGGTGGCCTCCGGGACGTTCGTCAGCGTCATGGCGGTGACGAGGTCGGCCTGGGTGTCGGCGAACGTCCTGATCTGCGGCGCGTGGTAGTCCCTCGCTTCCTGCCGGGTCATGATCGTCTCGGGCCGGTAGGCGTCCCCGCGCGGCCCGACGCACCCACTGACGACAACGGGGATCGCGAACCGCTGCCGCACGTCGAGCAACAGGTCGACGGCCTTGCGGTTGGCCTGCTCCAGTCGCTGTGCGTCGTAGCCGAGCCGCGCGCCCCAGTCGCTGCTCGCACGCCACGTGGCGGTCTCGAGGACGATGCCGGCGCCGTCGCGTTCGGCGATGCCCGCGTAGCGCTCGTAGTAGCGGGTCAGCGCGACGTGCCCGTCGGGGTCGTCGAGCAGCGGGAACGCCGCGAAGTCGGGCAGGTCGA
The DNA here is from genome assembly GCF_042721395.1 of Lentzea sp. NPDC058450. Classification (NCBI taxonomy): domain Bacteria; kingdom Bacillati; phylum Actinomycetota; class Actinomycetes; order Pseudonocardiales; family Pseudonocardiaceae; genus Lentzea; species Lentzea sp. NPDC058450. The sequence continues at coordinate 63,696 of NZ_JBHXLO010000047.1, read as the reverse complement.
TGCCGTCGTCGAAGATCAGGGTGGTCTCGGCGCCGCCGTCGGTGAGGAAGAGCGCGGCGTCGAGCTGGGGCAGCTGGGTCATCGGGGCGCCTCCAGGCCGGAGGGCCCAGTGTGCGTCGATTCGGCCTGTTCCGCCCGCTAAAGTGGAATCGTCACTGGGGGGTGATCACGGTGGTCCAGCCGTTTCTGACCGATTACCACTACTACGCGCTGTTCGACGAGTTCGACTCGATGAAGGACATCGCGCACGCCAAGGGTCTCTACCGCTCCATCCGGCCTGCCCACGAGGAGAAGTACGAGGGCCACGGCGCGTGGGGGTGGTCTCATGACCTGTCCGACGCCCGCGACTACGACGCCCGTCACGTCTACCGTGCGGCGACCCCGGCCGAGGTCGAGTTCCTGACGCAGCGCACCGATGCCGCGTCGCCCGTGCCGTCGACCCCTCACGTGGACCCGCCCGAAGTCCTCGTGCTGCTGGAGGCGAGGCGGAGAGCCGAGCCGCGGGACGGTCACTACTACTTCGCGGAGTTCGAGCGCCCGTCCGACTTCCTGGACGTCGACCGCGCCTTCGCGCTCATCCGCTGCTCCGCCGAGAGCGGCAAGTGGGAGACGTACGTGCGCGACGGCCTCTGGACCGGGCGGGAGAAGCCGTACAACGGCGCCGTGCTGCCCGTGGACCGCGAGGACGCCGACCGGGTCATCCGCTCCAGAGAGGCGGCCGGGACCAGGTACTTCGCGGTCAAGTCCACCGGGGACGAGGAACTGGTGCGCCACACGGTGTCCGGCGACGACATCCGCGACGACCTGGGCTGGCGCCAGGCCGACCTGATGACCCACGTGGACCCGTCCTGGACGGTGCAGGAGCACAGCGCGTTCAGCTTCGCCTGGGCCCGCAACTTCGCCACGACCCAGGCGAGACTCAAGAAGTTCGGCGACAAGTACGGAAAGCGCGCCAACGACTACTGGGCCGTCTTCCCCACCAGGAACGACATCTACGACTTCAGCAAAGTCCTCTTCGTGGTGCGGCGCGACTACAACCCCTACTACGGCCGCTACGAGGAGTCGACCTACGAGCGCTGGACGCCGGACGGCTGGCAACCGACCCGGCCGCCCATCAGCCTCGGCTTCGCCATCCTGCCGATCTCCGAGGAGGAGTTCGACCGGCTGACGGAGCCCCGGCCGTAGACCGGGGCGCCTCGCGCTCAGGCGCTGAAGTCCTTGCCGGGCAACCACCCGTTGGGGATGTCCGTCACGCGCCACGACGGCACGTCGATCCGCACCGTGCGGATCGGCGTGGCCAGGAACGGCCCGGCCTCGGGCACCTTGGCCACGAGGTGCTGCCGCACGACCTCGTCCTCGGCCCCGTCGACCACCCGAGCCGTGCCGCGGGCCTGCAGGAACGGCTCCATCGGCGACCCGGTCGACACCACGACCGCCACCTCGGGGTTCTCCTTGATGGCCTTGAGCGTGCGGCCGCGCTCCTCCAGCACGAGGACGAGCGAGTGCGGCCCGTCCTCGGCGAAGTACACGCCGCTCACCCACGAGCCGTCCGAGCCCGCCGTGGCGAGGAACATCGACTTGTGCGCGGCCAACGTGCGGTGCAGCAACGCCTCGACGTCGTTGCGCTGTTCGGTGGTGGTCACTGGAACCCTTTCGACTGAGCGGTTCATGCGCCCACCAGATCGGCCGCGTGCCGCCCCGCCTTTCGCCGATTCAGCCGATCGATACCTGCCCGGCGACGACCGGCTTCAGCTCGACCACGGCCGCGCGTCCTACCGGGGCGCCGGTCTCCCGGACGACCTCCTCGTAGTCATCGGCACGGCACGTGAGCACCATCGGCTTGGTCGTGCCGACGAAGCGCGCGATGCCCCGCAGGGCGCCGGCCTTCGACGCCACCTCGTCCAGCGAGTCGAACACCGGCAGGACCAGTCCTCGATCGACCAGGTCCCGCGCGACCTCCGGCCCGTGCGCGCCGCGGGCGCGGAACACCGGGTGGTCGGCCGCCAGCCGTCGCACCATCCACGCGTCCAGGTCCTGGGTGACCGGGTCCCACGAGCCCAGCGAGAACAACACCGGCACCAGGTCGCCGGGGTCGCGCCGGCCGAGCAGCCGGAGCGTCAGCAGGATCGCCGCACTCGTCTTGCCCGACCCCGGCGCGCCCAGCACCACGAGCTGGTGCGCCGGCAGTGCGTGCAGCGCGTCGGCGAGGTCACCCACGCCGCCGCGCAGCTTCAGCCGCAGCGGCCTGCCGGCGGCACCAGGGCCGATGACGTCCGCCGCACTCGGCGCGACAGGGCGTTCGGTCGAGCCCCAGCGCACGTCCGGGAGGTCCTGGGTGAGGCCGCGCGACCCCGCCTCCCGTTCCCACTGCCCGGTGACGAGCCGAGCCAGGTCCTCCAGCGCCTGCTCGGGGTCGCGGGCGGCGCTGGAGGCGTTCGCGCGCAGGCCGAGCACGCCGAACACCACCGCCGCGACCAGCCCGGCGATCGTGAGCGGCGGACCCAGGACGCCCGCGATCCCGCCGCCCGTCTCCGCGACCTCGCCCGAGCCGGAAGCCCAGAGCGCGAAGCCGATCAGGAACACCACGAACGCCACGATGGCGAGCCGCCACCTGCCGAAGTTCACCGCGACATGATTCCGGATGATCGGCACCGATCCCGCCGCAGACCGTCCCGGTGCCGGTGTGAGCGTCCGCACCAGGCACAATGTGGGCCGTGGGTGTCTCGAGGGGAGCTGCAGTGGGCCAGGGTCAGTTGCGCGGTGTGGTCGCTCTCGACGGACCGGCCGGCACCGGCAAGTCCACCGTGGCCAAGCGCGTCGCCACGGCGCTGGACGCGCGCTACCTCGACACCGGCTCGATGTACCGCGCGATCGCCCTGGCCGTCCTGCGCGCCGGCGTCGACCCGGCTGACGAGGACAAGGTCATCGCGGTCGCGGAGAACACCGTGCTCGTGGTCGGTACCGACCCGCAGAAGCCCGGCATCACCCTCGACGGCGACGACGTGGCGGCCGAGATCCGCGGCCCCGAGGTGTCGCTCGCGGTCTCCCCGGTCTCGGCGACGAAGCACGTGCGCGAGCTCCTCGTGGCCCAGCAGCGCGCGATCATCGCGGACGCCCTGGACCACGTCGGCGGCATCGTCGTCGAAGGCCGCGACATCGGCACGGTCGTGTCGCCCGACGCCCCGCTCAAGGTCTTCCTGACGGCCTCGGCCGACGCCAGGGCCGCCCGCCGCACCAAGCAGGACAGCGCCGCCGGGCGTACGTCCACTATGGACGCGGCGCTCGCGGACGTGCAGCGGCGTGACAAGTACGACTCGTCGCGCGCCGTGTCGCCGATGATGGCCGCGGACGACGCGGTGGTGCTCGACAACACCGACCTCGACCTCGCCGGCACGATCGACGCGCTGATCGGTCTCGTGGAGCAGCGCGGGCTGCGGGTGACCGGGTGAGCGTTCCCGAGGGGACGGTGCCCTGGCTGTTCGACTTCGGACGCTGGATCGGGCGTCACCCCTACGTCTGGCAGTTCCGGCTGCGGGTGCACGGCGCCGACCGCGTACCCTTGAGCGGCGGCGTGGTCGTCGTCGCCAACCACAGCTCGATGTCTGACGGGCCGATCCTGTTCGGGGCACTGCCCCGGCGCGTGACGTTCCTGATCAAGCAGGAGATGTTCAAGGGCGTCGTCGGCTATTTGTTGCGCAAGATCGGGCAGATCCCCGTCAAACGGGGTGAGGCCGACCGCACGGCGCTGGTCGCCGCGCAGTCCGTGCTCAAGGCCGGCGGCGTCATCGGGATCTTCCCCGAGGGGACGCGCGGTGAGGGCGACGTGGCGAGCGCGCAGAACGGCGCCGCGTGGCTCGCCAAGACGTCCGGTGCGGTGGTGCTGCCGATCGCCTGCCGCGGCACCTACCAGGCCAAGGGCTGGCGACCCGTGGTCGACGTGCTGATCGGTGAGCCGTTCCACCTCCCGGAGGGGAAGGGTCGGGCGGCACTCGGCGTTGCCACCGAGCAGGTGCGCGATCGCCTGGCGACACTGGTCGCCGAACTCGATGGACTTCGTGTGAGTGAGGGAAGACGATGACGGACCTGGACGGCACCTGGGAGGACGAGGCCGACTGGTCAGCCTTCGACGACCTCGACGGCGGTGACGGCGAGGAAGCAGCGCCGCCGCAGCCGGTGCTCGCTGTGGTCGGACGGCCGAACGTCGGCAAGTCCACGCTGGTCAACCGCATCATCGGCCGCCGTGAGGCCGTGGTGCAGGACGTGCCGGGCGTGACGCGCGACCGGGTCGCGTACGACGCGCTGTGGAACGGCCGCAAGTTCACCGTGGTCGACACGGGCGGCTGGGAGCCGGACGCGGTCGGGCTGCAGGCCTCCGTGGCCGCGCAGGCCGAGCTCGCGATGGCGACCGCGGACGTGATCCTGCTGGTCGTGGACGGGTCGGTCGGCGCGACGTCGACCGAGGAGGCCGTCGCGAAGGTCCTGCGCCGCTCGAAGAAGCCCGTGATCCTGTGCGCCTCGAAGGTCGACGACGACCGGCTGATGGCCGACATCGCGTCGCTGTGGTCGCTGGGCCTCGGCGAGCCGTACCCGGTCTCCGGCCTGCACGGCCGCGGCTCCGGTGACCTGCTCGACGTGATCCTCGACCGCCTGCCCGAGACCCCGCGCGACGACTTCGGCGGACGTGGCGGAGGCCCCCGGCGCGTGGCGCTGGTCGGCAAGCCGAACGTCGGCAAGTCGTCGCTGCTCAACCGCCTGACCGGCGAGGACCGCTCGGTCGTCGACTCGGTCGCGGGCACCACCGTCGACCCGGTCGACTCGCTGGTGGAGCTCGACGGCGAGGTCTGGCGCTTCGTCGACACCGCCGGCCTGCGCAAGCGCGTGAAGTTCTCCGGCGGCGCCGAGTACTACGCGTCGCTGCGCACCAAGTCCGCGATCGAGACCGCCGAGGTCGCGGTCGTGCTGCTGGACGCGCACGAGCCGTTGGCGGAGCAGGACCTGCGCGTGCTCACGATGGTGGTCGAGTCGGGCCGCGCGTGCGTGCTGGCGTTCAACAAGTGGGACCTCGTCGACGAGGACCGCCGCAACGAGATGGTCCGCGAGCTCGAACGCGGCCTCGTGCGCGTGCCGTGGGCGGACAAGGTCAACATCTCGGCCCTGACCGGCCGCGCCGTGCACAAGCTCGCGCCGGCGTTGCGGACGGCCCTGAACTCGTGGGACACCCGAGTCCCGACCGGCCGCCTGAACCAGTGGCTGACCGAGCTCATCGCCGCGACCCCGCCGCCCGTCCGCGGCGGCAAGCAGCCGAAGGTGCTGTTCGCGACCCAGGCCGCGACCCGCCCGCCGACGTTCGTGCTGTTCACGACGGGCTTCCTGGAGGCGTCGTACCGCCGGTTCATCGAGCGCAAGCTGCGCGAGGAGTTCGGCTTCGAGGGCAGCCCGGTCCGCATCTCCGTGCGCGTGCGCGAGAAGAAGAAGGCCGGCGCCGGCAAGAAGTAGTTCCTCGCGGTTCGCCATGGCTCCGCGTGGTTTCTCCGGGTGACGACCCGGCCGACTGGTTGCCCTTTGGCATGGGGTGCGGTTGGTTGGGTCAGTGGCCGTACGAGTGGTGCTAGCCGACGACGAGGCCCTGCTGCGGCGGGGCCTGAAAGTCCTCCTCGAAGCCGACGGACGCGTCCAGGTGGTGGGCGAGGCCTCCGACGGCGCCGAACTGGTGGAAGCCACCCTGGCGCACCTCCCGGACGTGGTCCTGGTCGACGTGCAGATGCCAGGCGTGGACGGCCTGGAGGCGGTCCGTCGTCTGCGCACCTGGGCCACCCCACCGGCGATAGCCGTGCTGACCACGTTCGACCTGGACGACTACGTGGCCACGGCCCTGGACCTGGGCGCCCAAGGCTTCCTCCTGAAGGACGCGGAACCCGAAGCCTTGGTCCGAGCAGTAGTAGACCTGGCGGCAGGCGGCGCCGTCCTGGACCCGCGCATCACGGCCCGCCTCCTCCCACGCCTGCGAGGCTTCCGAGCCAACCGCCAGCTCGACTCGCTTTCGGCACGCGAACGCCAAGTCCTGGAACTGGTGGCCGCAGGCCGCTCCAACCACTCCATCGCCGAGGAACTCTGCCTCTCCGAGGCCACCGTCAAGAGCTACGTCTCCACCGTCCTGACCAAACTGGGCGTGGAAAACCGAGTGCAGGCGGCCCTGGTGGCCCACCAGGTAGGCGTCTGGTGAAGGCGGTCCTACGAGAAACTCTGACCGTAGGAGTCACCACAGGCGTAGTCCTCCTGACCCAGGACCGCCCGTTCACCTGGTCCCTCTGGACCGCGGTAGCAGCCTCGTTGCTGCTCCCACTACGCCTGCGCTGGCCCTGGCTGGCCTCCCTCCTGTGCGTCCCGGCGGTAGCAGGCGGCCTGGGCTGGGCCCCGGCGCTGGTGGCCCAATACCGCCTGGGCCGCAAGGAGAAATCCCTGCCGATCCAACTCTTCTGGGTCCTCCTGATGACAGTGGCCTCCATCGCGCCGGTCCTGATGACCCAGGCCATCCCCATAGGCCCACTGCTCCTGGCAACAGCCTTCGCCTTCGGCCTGGCAGCAGCCCCCACAGCCCTCGGCGCCCTGATCACCACCCGCAAAGAGCTGACCCAGTCCCTCTACGAAACCCGCCGGGCACGAGCAGCAGAGCTAGAGGCCCAAGAGACCTCAGCCCGTGCCGCGGAACGAGCCCGAATAGCCCGCGAGATCCACGACGCGGTAGGCCACCACGCCACCCTGATAGCAGTCGAATCAGCAGCCCTCGCCGCCACCGCCCCAGACGACACAGTCCGCGAAACGGCCCTGCGCCTACGAGCCCTGGCAAAGGAATCCCTCGCCGAAATGCGAGCGGCCCTGGGCCTCCTCAACTCCGACACCAACTACCCGTCCCTGCAGGAGCTCATAGACAGGGCCCGAGTAGCAGGCGTAGCAGTGACCCTCTGCGAAACAGGCGAAGCAGACCTCTCCCCAGCCGTCTCAAGAGCCCTGTTCCGAGTGGTCCAGGAGTCCCTCACCAACGTGACGAAACACGCCCCAGGCGCCGCAGTGACAGTCACAGTGGACAGAGCCTCACCAGTACGAGTCACAGTGGTCAACGGCCCAGGCGACCTCCCGTCCCTGGCAGAAGGCGGCGGCGCCGGCCTGCACGGCCTCTCAGAACGAGTACGCCTCGCCGGCGGCACCCTCACCACCTCCTACCGGGCAGACGGAGGCTTCAGCGTCAGCGCGGTCCTACCGCCCGGTAAGTCGAAGGTTGACGGACAAGACTCGACTTTCGGAGGTGGCGCCTCAGCCGCCGCCACCGCATAGTTCTGGGTGTCGGTCGAGGATCGGGGGATCGGTCGGACCGAGGGACGCGGGGACCCGAACTTCGGGTCCCCGCCGTATTTCCGCAGCTAGAGGCCCTAGGTGGGGGCCGTTTTTGATCTCCGTCCACGGTGTTGTAGGATTCTTTCTGCACGCCGGGGAACCGGGAGTGTGGCCGGGACGTGGCGCAGTTTGGTAGCGCACTTGACTGGGGGTCAAGGGGTCGCAGGTTCAAATCCTGTCGTCCCGACGGTCTGAAAGAGCCTCGCTAATCTGGAATTTACCAGGTCAGCGAGGCTCTTTTGTTTTTCAATTGATCAAGCGCTGTTCCTGACGATCTTCGGTTGGGGACCAGCTGGGGACCGGGTGCCCGTGATGTGGTCGTGCAGCAGTTCGCCGGCCTCCTCGGACGGTCGCGGATCCGTGTGGACGTGCCACAGGGGCGGTGGCCAGGTTCGCTTGGCCGTTGACCAGTCCACTGCATCGTCAGATCAGGATGAAGTTAGGTAGGGCATGTGGAGGTGCTGATCGCTCCGATCCTGCGCCGTGGCTTCAACGGGTCCGATGCAGACCCGAGCTAGCCGGATGAAGTAACCACCATCGATTAGGCCGATGCAGGTCAGTAGAAGCTGTTCACCCAATGCTTCCGGCGCGTACTCCTGATCACCGGAATCTTCTGCCCGGCAACCAGCAGGAAGGCCTCAGGACCTCGGTGCGTGCTCGGCCACGTGGTCTTCCAACAGCTTTCTTGCCAACTCCTGCGGGCTGGGGCCCACCTGGGAACAGGTGTTGTTGCCGTCGTGCGCCTTCTCGCACGTTTCGCACACCCAAATCGGATCGGGGCGGTTCGCCGTGACGAGCAGCAAAGCCTCGAGGTCCGCTACTCCTGCGGCTACGGCAGTTTTGAGGGCATTCACCTGCACATCGCCGTCCGGGTCGTCTAGCAGCAGGCGCAGGTCCCGCTCGAAGGTGTGCGACGTGGGACAGATGAGAGTCGCTGCGATTGCGCGCATGCTCGGATCGGCGTGCTCCACCCAGCTTGCTGGCTCTGGTCCGTCGACCAGTGAACAGAGAGCGTGAGCCGCAGCTCGTCGCTTGAAAGGGACGTGTCCCAGCTGAGGTAGGAGGTCTCTCAAAGCCGGAACAGCGACTGTCGCGGCATGTGCGGGAGCCAGACTCAGGGTTCTCAACGCGAAGTTCGCCTGCGCCCAGCCGGGAACGAACAGCCACACGAGAAGTTCGGCCGCGTCGCCCGCGTCGACCGTGCTCCAGTCTGGCCGCCGCGCCTTTCTGGCTGCGTTGCCGAACTCTGTGTGGTCGAACAAGGAGTAATAAGGGGCGTCGCTACCGCACTCGTCGAGCCGGTCCAATGTGACCTGGGCTTGCGTCGCGACGATGCCTAGGTCGAGTCCGTACAGGGCGGCAACCGTGTCCGCCAGGTACCACAGGAAGTTGTCCGGCTGGGACAGCAGGTTCTGGGCCCCGATCTCGTCGAGACCTAGCAGGGTCACCAGATCCGCGAGTTCATCGAGCCGGCCTGCCTGAGCGGCCGTGAGCTCGGCCTGCTCCCCTTCAGCGAGAACGTGCAGGATGGCGAACTTTCGCGTGCGGTCGAATTGCCTCAATTTCTGTGCCAGGTGCGAAAAACGGCTGGTGCCAGGTGTGGTCAACTGCCTCCGCAGGCGGGTCTTCACCTCCTCGGCTTCGGCCTGGAATCCGCGATCGAGCAGCAGGCTCTGCAATGGGCGGTGCAGCGCATCCTTGAAGATCGAAGCTCGATCGACGATCAAGGCCGTGGCCTCCGGGACAGCCCCGAGGAGCACCTCGGCTGCGGCAACCTGGACGTCGGTCAGTGCTGGATCAGGTTTGCTGGGCTGAAACGGCTTCCGGTTCTTGCCCGTCTGTCGTGGCAGCCCTTGAAGCGCGAGAACGTCGAGGAGGACCTGCGGTGCCTGGGTCATCGTCGACCTGTCCACGAACTTCAGATCCAGCCCGGCCTTGACCACGATCGCATGAGACAAGCTGTGTGTACTCGCGGCTCTTTCCGCTGCGGCACGCGCGTCTTCGGGCATCGGGAGCCGGTAGAGGTCGCTCCAGCTGGACCAGCCATCGTCGGTGCCGGTGGCGATGTCGCGGATGAGCACGTCGCACAACCAGCGGATCGCAGGTTCGCTCACCGCTGCGCCTTCGGCAACGGCGCGCGCCAGCGCACGTACGAGGGACAGATCTTCGGGGTACTGCTGGACTTCCTCCACGAAGACCGCGACGACTTCCTCGCTCAACGCGGAAGCGAGGATCAGGGCTTCGAGCTGCTGTCCGCGAATGCGATCAGGCACCCAGGATCTTGCGAGCTCCGGCCGATCGGCGACGCGCAGAGCATCACCGACCTCAGCGAACAGCATGAGGCGTGGACTGACGGTTCCCTCCGCCCCTGAGATGACGAAGAGGCCTGACTCGTCGAAGAAACGCACCGCGTCCGTAGCGGCTGCCGTCGCTTCGTACCGGTTGAGATTCCACAACTCACGCAGCTCGTTGGCGATCGCCTCGACTGCTTCACGCTGGTCGATCTGGCCGCCGCGGCTCAAGATCACAGCTGCTTCGGCGCCGAACGCGTGCGTCGACGCCTGGCTCAGCAGGCTGCCGTTCAGTTGCCCGAGCGGCTTGCCATTGGCACGCTTGAGCTCGTAGGGCGCCAGCAGATCCCGCACGACCTCGGTCAGCACGAACGCACGCCGCGCAGGCAGGCGGTGCTCCGGTCGATTGGTTGCCAGGATGGTCAGCAGAACAGGGATCAGCGGCGTCTCTCGCAGGGTCTTGTTCTCCTCCAGCACTCTCATGACCCAGTGCAACCGCGCGGCCACCCAGGCCGCCGGGTTGTCGCGCTCGCGCCCGGCGGCCTTGCGCAGGATCGCGGTCATGGTCTGCTCGATCTCAAGAGGCGGTAGCAGCCGCACACTTGGCCACTCCAGCGTTGCCGCATCGCTGTACGCAACATCTCGCGTCGCCAGCAGGACGAAGGTGTCGGGAGAGACGTCGTCCAGGAATCGGTCGATCTCGGCGACTACCTCAGAGCGGTCGTCGTAGGTCTCGTCAAGGCCGTCCAGCAGCAGTGCAAGTTGACCAGAGGTGAGACGACGCTCCAATTCATCGCGTAGAGCCGCCCGGTCCGAGACCTCGGTGTCGCGCACAGCGACGTCGAGCAGGCGATCACGAAAGCTGCGCGACCGATCGCCCTTGTTCACTGATCTCAGGGAGACTCGGAGCGGTAGCGGGGCATCCGGGACATCACACAGGCGCGCTGCCACCACGCCGAGTTCCGTTGACTTACCTCCGCCTGGCAGGCCGGTGAGCACCATCCGGGATCGCCGCAGGAACGCCCACAGGAGCTTGCTGGTTTCACGGTGATCGTCGGGATTCAGCGCCACCGGGATTCGAGCATCCGCGTCGTCGACGCGGATACGGCCGATCTTCGCGCCGAGCGGTAGCAGTTGAAGCCATGCACCGTCACGGCGCACCCGTTCCCGGTAGCGGTCGAGTACTTGACTCGTCCTCTCGAACCGCGCGGCCGGCGTGGAGCCGACGATCGTGAACTCGACGACCTTCTTGCGCAGTTCGGCGTGCCAGCCTGCGAGATCAAGACCGCCGCGGAGCCTGGCCACCTCTCCGACGACGTCGACCAACTGCGTCCAGGCGGTTTCGGCGAGCTGAGCCTTGCCGTCCACCACCTGCTGCAAGTAGGAGATGCCGATCTCCGCGTCTTTGTGCCGAGGTTCCTCGACAGCGAGCTTCCAGATGAACGCGCACCTGAGAACCTGGCCAGGATCAGCTACACCGTGCTCGGTGAGCAGTTCCTTGACGTGCTCGACAATCTCGGCTTCGGCCGACGTCAGAGATCCGGGCACGGGGAGCCGGAGTCGGTGCAACGCGGCCGGAAGGTGCCGGGTCGGCCCCTCGAGTTCTCCGCTGACGGCGACGAGCCGATGCGTGGCCGGGTTCAAACCGCGCTCATGGGCATCAGCCCACTGTTTGACGACCTCGCGCAGCGCCCGGCCCTTGGCCAGCGTCCGCTTGGCCTGGACCAGGGCGATCACGTCGGAGTCGAGTTCGATTCGGATGTCGTCGACGGCGTCATTCGTCTCCAAGGCGACCACCCGGACGCCCAGGGACACGCCGGCCTCGGCGATGGGCGAGAACTGTCTTCCGGCGAACCCACACGACACGATGTACGCGGCAACGCCGCGCCGATACTGGACACCGCCGTCTCCGGTGCTTCCGGCGATGCTGCCGCGGCTGGCATGAGTTGACATGTCGGAGAACATCCTAGATCGAATACGTGCTCCGCCGAGAACTTTGAGTTGACGTTCGCGGGCCCGGCGGTGTTCTCGACGAGGAACCGGCTGCGTACGTCGAGTCACGTCGGCACCGAACGCTTCCGGCGTATTGTTGAGCCTTAACGATTCGCGCGTTCGGCGTTGCTGAGTGCCGTTGCGGCCGCACCCAGTTGGTCGTGGTAGATCGCCGGCATCTGGGTCGTGAGGTCCTCGAGAAGCGTGACGGCCTCGCGAAGGGTGTCGATGGCCTGGTCGCGCAGGCCGCTCGTGCTGAGCACACCGCCATGGGCCTGCAGGGCGGATGCGAGCTCGGCGTCGTACCGCGAGCCACCGAGGCCTGCCAGCATCCGGTGGATGTCCACGGCTTCGGCGGTTGTTTCGACCGCTACCCGCTCGCTTCCGTGGACTGCGAGCCACTGTCCGTACTGAAGCAGGGCGGTGGCCAGGTTTCGGCGGTGGACGGTCAGTTTCGACTGGCCGAGGTCCTGGGCGAGCCGCACCGCTTCGTGCGCGGCCGCGACGGCCTCCTGCTGTTTGCCGACCTGCAACAGGTTGCGGCTGTGGTCGCCGAGGACCTCGGTATACAGCGCCTGGTACGACTCCGGATGTGCCGCGGCCCTGAGGCGCATCGTCTTCACGAGCTCGGTCGTGGCCCTGACCGCGCGGTCCGCCAGGCCTGCAGCGGTATAGCGCCGGGCCAGTTCTCGGCGACCGTGGACGTCGTCGCTCCGGCCCGTGCCGATGATCCGCTCGGCGACCATCGCGATGCCCAGGTCGTTGTTCCAGCCACGGCTCAGCCGGTTCCAGAGCGTTGTCAGGGCGCCAGCGGTCGCGTGGGTCGCGAACTCGGCCAGCACGGCGTTCGGCGCGTCGATGAGCAGGCCGGAGTGCTCGGCCGCCAGCAGGTCGAACAATTCCTGTGCTGGTGCGAGGGTGGCGGCCGCGTAGATCGCCCGGCGTGCGTACTTCGAGTCCATCCCCCGCAGGCGGTCGAACAGCGATCGTGCCTTGGCGCCTGGCACTCCGAGGCAGTTCTCGCCCGCCAGCAGCTTGCGGAGCATGACCGCAGCCAGATGGCGGGGACGCATCGGTGCGACGACGCCGTGCCGCGATGTTGGGTACCACCGCTCGTACTGGTCGAGCAGCTCGCTGGTACCGATGTTCAGCGTGGAGAGCAGCGTGGTGGCCTCGGCTCGATCCAGCGGGTGGAGGAGTGTGGCCACGATCATCAGCGGCCCCAGCCGGGAGTGTGCCTGCCAGGCCTCGGCCTCGAGATCGGGCAGGTCGTCGGCGTCCTGACCCTGTCCGCGGGTGAGCACGAAGGTGAGTGCCGCGCTGTGTATCCCTTCGATCGATCGCGGGATCGGTGCCTGCGGCCGCCGGTCGGGCCGGGGGAGCCCGAGCAGGCCGGCGAACTCGGCCGCGGCCGTTCGGAACGCGGCGACCGGTGCGGCGACCGAACCCAGGCGCTGCTGTGACACCGCGTGGCAACCGGCCTCGGCGAGCCGGTGGGTGGCTGCCTCCCACCACGCTGAGGCGGTCTGGTCGAGCGCCAGCACCCGGAGAGGAGTGCCACCCGCAGTGACGAGATGGGCGAGCTCGTCGGGCGTCATGCGCAGCGCTGTCTCGATGATCACGAGCGTGCGGTTGCCCGGCGGTGACTTGAAGTCCTCACGGCGCACGGTCCAGCCTGTCCGGCGCGCGACGGCCGCCAGGGCGTTGGCCAGCTGACGTTCCCCGGTGCCGCCGTAGAGCAGCCGCAGGGCGACGGGGTCGGCGGAGGTGAGCCAGTCCGTGAGCGAGTCAAGGTCGGCTTCCTGATCGCGGGGCGGAAATCTGTCCGCCCAGCAGAGCAGAACGCTGGGCAGCGTCGCAACGCCCCGTTCGACGAACTCGACGGGCGGCCTGATTCCCGCCGACAACTGCGCACCGCCGGCAGGCGACCAGACCGTCCGGTCGGCGGGGATCAGGATCGTGGTCTCCTCGCCGTCCGGGTGCACGATGTCGACCACCGCCGGATCGGTGTTCACCACCTCGATGGAGGCATCGCCGTCGGCGGGTTCCCCGCCGACGCCGAGCTTCCCGTCCTCGGCCGTGACGCGCAGGTGGCGTGTGCCGACCACATCGGCGATCAGGCGCACGTCGGCGGCCCGCAGGTCCGCAGGCACCGTTCGCGGCAGGTGGTCCTGGTCCGCGAACTCCTTCGCGGCCTGGCCGATCAGCCAGGCGATCGAGCTGTTCAGCACCTCGTCCGGGAGCCGGAGCCACGCACCGTACGTCCAGTCGGCGATACCCGCCCTGCGTTCCTCGACGAGCGAGCGCAGCACGCCCCGAAGCGCGGGCTGCCAGTCCCCGCCGGTCAGTGCCAGCTCGGTGACCCGTTCTTCGAGGCGCAGCGCGGGGGTCAGGCAGTCGTCGTGGGCGGCGGCGAGCACGGACCACACCTGGTGCAGCGGATCGTCCTCGTGCTCCGCCAGGTGGCCGACCAGCACGGCGCGCAACGGGGCCAGCAGTTCGGCGCGGAGCACGACGCTACCGGTGCTGCGGGAACCCACCCAGTCGCTGAACCACAGATCCGACTCGACGGCTACGTCCAGCCTGGGCAGCGTCGTGAGACGTACCGCGCGGATCAGCTCCGGCTCGATCCTGGTCGCCGGGCTCAGTGCGACGGCCAGCTGAGCCTCGGCCGGAAGGTCCGTGAAGGCGTTCTCCCGGAGCAGGGCGCTCAGTCGCTCGCTGATCATCCTCGCGACATCCTCACCTGTGCGCGGCTGACTGTGGTCTCCCGGTCCCAGGTCACGAGCGGCAGGAGCGCGACGAGCCAGGACGGCCATCGTCGTGCCGGGAACGGCACCAGACCCACCGGCGAGCATTCGTGCGAGCGGAGCAGCTGGACGAAGGCCTCCCACTCCCGTGGCCGGCACCGCTCCGGCGTCAGCGGCCTTCCGCCCATGCCGAAGTCGGACAGGACGAGGACGCGGCTACCGGGTGCGGGCGGCCGGTAGCCCTTGTCCCGCAGGGGACACGCGACGAAGTTCCGGGTGTCGGTTGCGTGCTTGCCCACCAGTCCGCGCACCTGCTCGACCAGGCTGTCCTGGTCCCTGGCGAAGAGATCCATGGCCGGGCTCATGTCGACGAGGACCTGAACTCCGAACCTCATCGTGGGCACCTGAAGCCTCGGCAGTGTCCGGACGGGACGGCCGCGAGCGACCATGTCGACCAGCCGCGGGACGTCGATCTGTCCGTCCGGTACTCGGTGGGACAGGATCGCCTGCAGGATCGCGCGTTCCGACTTCGGCGGGAGCAGCCGGTGATGAGGTGGCCGCGCGGAGCGGTGCCGCTGTGTGGGCACCTCCAGCGGGACCGCGTCCGCCCAGTCCCGTTCGGTGAGCGGGACGACCTCGTGGTGTTCACGCACGACGACCGAGGACGGCGTCCTCGGTCGCGGAGGCGACCGCTCCGGTGCCGGTGGTTCGCCGGACGAGCGGGCGGCCGCCTTCACCTCTCCTGGTTCCGCAACGGGTGGAGCCGCAGGATCGTCCCCGGTGCCCGGTCCCTTCGGGGGCGCGTCGGTGCCGGTGAGACCGAGCAGCCGCGCCACCTGCTCAACCTCGGCCGGATCGTCGGTGGCGCCCAGGACGGCGACGGCACGCACCAGGTCACCGAACCAGATCTCACCGCGCATCGTCCGGCCTCGTCTTTCTCAGCGTGAGCTGCTCCACGTGGTGCCATCCCTCGCTGTGCGGCCGGATCTCGAGCTCGCGGCAGGCACGGAACGCGTCCAGGAACTCGGCGGTGCTCGGTGGCCTGCGGGCCTTGCTCTTCGCGTCGGCGCGCGCTTCGTCGAGCGCGTTCGCCAGTGCCGTCGCGAGCACTTCGTCATCGGCCCCTACGCCGCCGCTTCTCTTCTCCTGGTGAGCCAAGGCGATCTCCACGAGACGCGTGACCGACGGCTCGGACAACCACGTGACCACGCAGCGGCGCAAGAATGCCTGTGGCAGCTCACGTTCTTCGTTCGTGGTGACGACGACGAGATGATGGGCGAAGCCGGGTCGGACGAACGACGACAGGTCGCCGGACTCGGGCGAAGCGGGTTCCTTGGCAACGGTACGCCGGGTCTCGGCGACCTGGAACTCACCCGTTCCGAGCGGCACCAGCAGGCTGTTCGGCAGATCGGGATCGGCCTTGTCGATCTCGTCGATCAGCAGCACCGCGCGATCCTGCCGCCGTGTCTCGTTCTCCTTCCAGCGGGGATCGGCCGCGTAGAGCTCCGGCGGCATGAGTTCGGACAGCGTCGAGCCGCGTCGCCTGGCGGAACCCGGTGCGAACGCCCACCACAGCGGTCCCGGCTCTACGTAGCGGAAGTCTTGCCACGGTTCGCCGTCCACCTGGCGAGACCGCGCGTCGGCCAGCCTCCGCACGCTGTCGAAGTTCCACAGCAGGTCCTGCGCCTGCGTTCGCGCTGTGACCACGTGCTTGCAGAACCGCCATCCTTCCCGCTGGGCGAAGAACGGCGCCAGCGAGGACTTCCCCGAGCCTGGCTCGCCACGCAGCAGCAGCGGTCTTCCCGTGGCCAGCGCCACCTCGACTGCCCTTGTCAGCTCGTCGGTCATCAGGTAGACGGAGCCGTCCTGATCCGGTGCGTCCACAGTGGACGTGATGCTCATGTGCGCTCCCTATGAGGCCAGCAGGTCCTCTAGTGCCCTGATGTGCTTGATCACTTTCGCTTCCTCGCCTTCGGCCAGGGGCGCGAGTTCGATCACGGACTTCCCGTCCAGCTGCTTGTCACCGGTCAGGAGGAACACGATGACCTCGGGGAAGCGGGCGTGCAGCGACCTCGTGGCGGTCAGCGCCACGTCGAGTCGCATCCCCTTCGTCGAGACGATGAGGACGAAACGTTCCGGTGAGGGCAGCTGGAAGTCGGCGGGCAACGGCCGCTGGCGCTCCCAGGCGAGCGTGCCGAGCGTCTGTTCCATGTTGGCGAGCAGGTCTTCCGCAGCGTCCTCGCCAGTCGCCGTGCCGACCTCACGATGTTTGACGTCCGCAGTCCGGAAACAGGTCGCCGTCTGGAGGTAGTCGTGGCCAATCTCGTCGTGGTCCGCGTTCAGCGCCACCACGAAGGAATCGGTCTGGTCCGCGGGCGGTAGCACCCGGGCCGCCTGCCCGCGATCTATCCACGCGGGCCGTAGATACTCGACGAGCGCCTTGATGCGGTCCTGCCCGGTGGTGCCGAGCCGGATCTCGTCCAGTGCGCGAACGACCTCGTGGTGGCCGCCATGGGTGAGCAGGTGAACCGCCAGCAACCTGGGGCCCATCATCGGAATGATGAGCTTGTCCCGCTCCGTCCTGTCCAGGCCGAGTTTCTCGCCGCTGGCTTCCAGTACCTCGCGGTCCACGTTCTTGAGCTCAACCTCGATCAGCCTTGACCACCGGTCACCCAGCGGATCATCCGCGCTGTGGTTCATCCGGGGGAACAGCGCACAGATCTCGTTCACGGTCGCGGAGACCTCGTCCGCGGGTGACGTTCGATGCTTGCGATGATGAACGGCGTGCAGTGTCAGCAGGTCCGAGAATCCCTCTGCTCTCACGTCCGCCGTGGTGACACCGCCGATCAGGACAGGCACGATCAGCGGAGTCTGAAGCAGGTGGTAGCTGCCCAGGGCCTGGATGAGCTCACGCCGGACCACCGGGCTCTTGAGCGCACGCGCGGTGAGCAGGAAGACCGCGACATGACACCGGAACAGCGCCAGGTGCATCTGCGGGGTCCACTCCTCCGCGACGCGCATGTCCTTGAGGTCGAGGAACGGGTCATAGCCTGCGGCCCCCAGGTGGGCGTAGAGGGCTTCACGGATCTGCAGGGCCGGATCGTCCTCCGTCTCGCCGCTGGTGCTGTGACTGATGAACACTTTGATCATGGGCTGGTCTCCGGGACCGGCGAGCTCCACTGAGCGAGCCACGCCTCGTTCTCCTTCGCGAGGACACGTTCGCCTTCCTCGACGACCTCGTCGCCGACCTGGCCACCGCACCACCGCGCACGCAGCGACTCCAGTTCGTCGGCCGTGCGCTCGTACACCAAGGCGACGTGCTCGCTGCGGCTCGCGGCGGCGTGTGCGGTGAGGGCGGTCCCCGCCGTGGTGAACACCCCGATCCACACCGACAACGGGGCGAAGCCGGGCACGAGCACGGCGGCGGCGAACGCGGTGCCGAGCCCGGCCGAGATGATCTGCGCGGTGCGGAGTCGCGCCGCGACGGTGCTGAACTCGTGTGCTTTGGGACGGTAGAAGGTGTTCACCTGGTAGGTCAGCCGATTATCCACATAGGATTCCGCGTTGTGTACCGCGGGCAGGCTCCTGCCGTCGTCCTCAGTTCTGGCCACCCGGCTGGCCAGGTCGCCCGCTGCGGTCGTCAGCTCGGCCGCCCGCTGGCCGAGCACGTCGTCACGATCGGCGCTGCGGTAGCGAGATGCCTTGGCCAGGTAGGTGTGCACTTCCGCTTTGAGTGCTTCCGACACGGCCCGCAGGCCCGTGGACTCGCGAATCGCGCTCTTCCCGCTGTGGGTGGCCGCCCAGCCGGCGAGCCCAGTCGCCACCATGCTGACCAGCGCCAGCCGCGGTTCGTAGGTGGCCATCGCGCCGGCGACGGCTCCGGCCAGGGAGAACACCAGGACGGCGAGGCGCCACTTCCTCAGTGACGCCTTGGCCGCGTCCGCCGCGAGTGACCAGCGGCGCTGCCTGCCCCACACCTGATCCACCGTTGTCGCACGCACCTTATGCCACCACCCCGACCACAAGGCCCAGCAGAAAGATCAGCACGGCGCTGACGAACAGCACCAGGCGGTAGTCGCCGCCATGGCTTTCCGCCTGGTGCGAGCGAGCGCCGCGTTGTCGTGGCGGACTGGACTGCGGTGCTGCAGCCGGAGCCGCGTGGTGTGCGGCGGGGTCGGCGCAGAACAGCTCGTCCCATGCGGGCTCAGGTCCCGGGGAACCCTGCCCCCGGAGATCCCGCAGGCCGAGCGCCGCCAGCAGGAGCGTGATCTTGCCCGTCCTGGTGGCCTGGTTGACGAGTTCCTTCACCAGTCCGGGAGATGTCTTGTGCCTGCTGACGATGCCGCACACGGCGGCCAGCGTCGGGTGATCCCGCGGCGTCAGGTCTTCGAGGTGCCGGCCGAGGCAGTGCGTCAAGATCGCGCGGTACGCCCCCTGCGCGTGCTGGGCGACGATGTCGACGCGTTCTGTCGTGAAATGTGCATCGAGCAGTTGGGAACGCATTCGTGAGCGAACCGCGGCGGACTCCGGCGGCACCAGATCACAGAGCAGTCCGACCAACTCGGCCGTTCGGCCCGGGTCGTCGGCTCTGCGTAGCTCCTGGGCGATCTCCAGCGGGCTGGGCCCTTCGGGTGCGGGGATCGGGCCGGGCGACTCGGAAGACGTGATCGTCAGGATCATCCCTGCTAACGGCGGATCGACTGGTTCCACGGGCTTGACCCGAGGCGTCTGCGCGGAGACGTCGAACAGCGAACCGAGCAGGGCGATTCGGTCCTGGAGAGCAGGGCGGTCAGCCACCGAGTGCTTGAACAGCAGGCTGTCGATCGCATTCATGCCCTGCGCCACATAGGTTTCCGCGAGCATCAAGGCTATCCGGTCCGCCGCGTCGTCTGTTGTCGCGTCTCCCAGGTCGACGACCGTGCCGGCCACTTGGGTAATCCCTTCGAGGATCCCGGGCAGGAAGACGATCTCAGCTGCGGTCTTCGTGCTGGGCACCACGGTCTGTTCGTAGGTGGAGAACGTCCATTTCCGCCTGATGTCCGAGCCCGAGAACAACGCCCCCGCCACCCGCAGACAGTCTCGTATCAGTGGAATCCGGTCGGAGTCCGGCGCGCCGCAGACCGTCAGGTTCCCGGTCGGCTGCCGCAGCAGCGCGGCGAGGAGGGAGGCGATCGCGTCGGGTTTTGCTACGCGGAAATGGTGTCCGGCTGCGGGAATCACAACGGCGGGAAAGGAATTCGACGGGTCGGCCTGCGCTCTGTCCAGCCAGCCGGACCACCCCGCCAGCGCGACCGCGCGTTCCGGAGTGAGGAGGTCTGGCCGGCCGACGAGCGCGTGCGCGTGCCCCCGGCTTTTGGTGTGGCCGTTGTCGATGCGGCGCAGGACTGCCGCGTGTTCTTCGGAGAACGAGAAGTACGACAGGCTGGTACGAGGAACCTCCTGGTCGGGGTACGACTCCAGCCGGCACAACGGCAGCAGGCGGTTGCTCCACGGTCCGAGGCCGTCCTGCCACGCAAAGGTAGACGCGATCGGCTCCACCCCGTTGGGGCCGGGGCCGAACAGGATCTGGTGGACTTCCAGGGTCTCGTCAACGGGTCTGGGCATCCCAGCGGCCCACCTCTCGTGCCTCGGGCCCGGTGAGCACACCGGTCATGGCCAGCAACGCCACCAGCGGACGCAGCACCCGCATCGGCCGCACACCGCGGCTGAACCGCTGACCGATCGGCTCCGCTCCGGTCGCCGATGTGAAGTGCAGGGTGCACAGGGGGAACTTGTGGAACGGGGTTAGCGAGGAGTTCGCGTTGTGCTGGAGCAGGAACCCGTAGACGTCCCGGCTCTCCTCCAGCAGTGACGCCGCGTCGAGGCGCTGGTCGTCCGCTTTGCGGATCCACCTGTCGACCGGCGGGACGTAACGGAGCCGGTCGGACTTGTTGAGCACGACGGCCGCCGGGGTGCCCCGTGCCATGCCGAGATCCTCGAGCCGGGCGATCACCTGGCTGAACACGGCGTTGCCCTGGACCTTCTCCGATGACTCGCGGTTCCGGATCCCGAGCGCGTGCTCCGGTGTCTCGACGAAGAGCAGTGCGTTGACGCCGATGAGGAACCGTGCACGCTGGCCCAGGTCGCCGTCACCCTGCTTCAGGAAGTCCTCGCCGGAGATGTCGAAGAACGTGACTGGCCGGGTACCGGACGACGAGGTCACGATCATGACGTTGGTGAAGCCGGTGATCCCGTGCTTGGTGCCACCCAGCTCCTCGTCGCGTTGCAGCCGGGTGAGGTGCTCGACCTGGAACCGGCGGTGCAGCATGAGGTCCATGGCGCGGGCGGTCAGCCCGTACGACTGCAGTCCGCCCTTCTCCAACTCGGCGATCATCGACGCGAGCAGGTGCGTCTTGCCGGTGCCCGAACGCCCGACCAACCCGACCACCAGCGGTGCGTCGTAGTCCAAATAGGACGCGGGTAGGTGGTGGGCTTCGGTGTCGTTCGACGGGTTGGGGCACCGCTGGTAGCAGTTGCGCCTGATGTCGTTGCGCTTCACCGGGTTGTTGACCTGGCTCAGGTCGATCTTCTCGTACTCGCCCACCTCCTTCGCGGGCACCCACAGTTCGTCGTCCCGCCACTCGAACTCGTCCAGGCAGACCGGGCAGCGGATCCACTTGCCGGTCGCCGCGGCAGGCGCGGTCATCCGATCATCCTCCACACGAGACCCGCGACCACGGCCGCGGCGATCACCAGCGACACCAACAGAAACCAGAGCCGGCCAGGACGTGGTCCGCCCGTTGCCGAGAGAGGTTTCCGCTGAGATCCGTCCTTCTTGCCGGTCAGGACTTCGTCGAACCTCTGCCGTGACTCGGAGAACCTCGTCGCCGTGTCGTCCTGCCGGGCGGGAACGACCGGACTCGCGGTGAGCCGGTGGAGAACGTCACTCGCGGACGGCCGATTCTCGCCGGGATCGAAGATTCCGGCGAGCAGCGCGGCCAGTGCGGGGCCGGAGCGGCCGGGGTCAGGCGGGGTGCCGGTCTGTTGCCCGGTCACGACCTCCAGCACGATCGCGCCTGCGGACCAGACGTCGTCACGTGCCGCTGAGCCGCCCTTGCCGTCGCGTTGCTCGGGAGAGCACCACCGACTGGCACCGCGGACTCTGGGCTCACCGACGAGAACAGCTTGCTCGAACCCGGCCACCTGGGTTCGTCCGTCCTCCCACCGGATCGAGTCGGGGGAGAGGCCGCCGTGCACCAGCTTGGCCGCCTCCAGGTATCTCAGCGCACGGAACAAGCCCACCTCGAAGCTGTGCTGGTCATTGGTGAGCAGCCGCCCGGCACGCGCCGCGACCGGCTCGCCGAGGTAGTGCTCGAGCAGGACGAACGGCTCTTCGCCGTCGATGTCGTAACCGACCAACTTGGACAGCTCCGCCGGGTAGGCGTCGCCGGGGAACCGGCGCAGCAGCCGCGCACCCGCGCGGATCTCACGGTCCAGCAGGTCGTACAGTTCCGGGTTCGCGAGTCCGTCTGGCCGGCGAACCAGTTTCTGCACCAGCCGTTCCCCGGAGTGCGTCACCAGTCCGCGCACCGTCAGGGCGCTGTCCGTGACGTAGCCGTCGTCGGTCTCACGCACGTTCGTGGCACACGGCAGGTACTGGAAGTCCCGATATTTCAGCGTTTCCCACGCGCCGTTCACTGGGCGGCCTCCTCACCCTGCGGCCAGTAACGATCCACGGCGTTCGGCCTGACCGGCACCAGCCGGATGACGCCTGCGGCGAGCGTGCCCGTCGTCCAGCAGGTCTCCAGCGCCGTGTCGGCCGCCGCGCTCGTCAGATGCGACTGCGCCAACGCGGGTGCGAACCGGACGACCTTGATACCGGTGATCTCGTTGTGCAGCCTGCCGAGGTCGCCCGCCCCGCACAGCTGCCGCATGTTCTCCCGGCCGGAGCGATGCGTGATGGCCTCGATGTCCGGCACTGAGCGCAGAGTCTCGGTGATGAGCAGCTCCCGGTTGTCTCCCATCCGGCCGAACTCCGGGGCCTCCTGAATGCCCTGCCTGGTCAGGTGGTTGCGGTACGCGCCGAACAAGGCACGTACCTGTTCGTCCACATCGGCGTCCAGGCGTCCGAGTCCACGTCGTGCGACCAGAGCGGCCCAGCACGGCGTGAGCGCCTCCAGCACCAGGTCGGCGAGGTCGTCCGCGACCACCTGTGACACCAGGGGGTTCTCCGCTGTCCGTTGTCCGCTGGCCTCCTGCGCGATGAGGCGCAGCATCGTGCCCACCTCAGTGAGCACGCCCGCGACCGCGCGGTTCGCGTCGGACCAGAAGCGTCGTTGACCGGCCAGCCGCCACTGCTCGGTCACGACCTCGTCCAGTGCGTCGCCGAGCTCCTGGACGGCCTGGATCGCGTCCTGGGCCCCGGTCGTGGCGTGCCACTCGCGTACGGCCCGGTTCCACAAGAGCGGCAACACCATCAGGAGGACGAGCAGTACCAACGCTGAGGAGGGAGCGACGACTTCCACCGGCGCTGGCGGTCCAGCCAGCCGCGCGACGACCACGCCTGCTCCCGCCGTCAGCCCATGCGCGACGGCCGGGACGGTGGCGAGCCAGACCGGTTCGCTCTCGTCGCGAGGCCGCGACCAGGCGGTTCGTGCCACACCGGCCGTCCACAAGACCGCGAGAGCCACGCCGAGCAGCCAGAACGAGCCCGGCAACAGCGTAACCACCGCGGTCGCGATGAACGCCAGTGGCAGCGCGACCGCGGACACGATCCACCGGCGCGGCGGTGGTGGGTTGTTCAGCCGCTCGGACAACGAGGGGGGATAGTCGGAGGTGACGCCGCCAGAGTCCTGGCGGGCAGCTCCCGGCGTGAGCAACGTCGCCGCGTTGCGCAGCCCGGCCGCGACGTCGCCCAGCGAAGTCCCGGCGCGGAGTTGCCGGACCACGGTGGTGCGCACCGCTTCTACCGCCGAGGCGGGAACGTCGTCGGCGGGCGGCGCCAGACCGAGACCCGTGAGCTCACCGACGGCGGGCTTTCCGGTCCTGTTGCCCGCGTCGACGAGGTCGGACACCCGGCCGACGAGCTCGGCGAACGCGTCGAGTTCCCGTCCTGCCGACACGACCGCCTCGCGGGCCGCCCACACGTCCCGGATACCCAGCAGACCCTGCCACCCAAGGAGTTCGAGCACCGCGTGGTCCGCCGTCTCGGCGTGGGTCCTCGCGCTCGCCCGTGCCTGGGCGAGCACCGACCCTTCGACGACCAGCCCCACCTTGTCGTCCGCTGCGGACTCGGTGTCGGGCATGGGCAGCTCGCCCGGTGTTCCGGTGGAGTCCGTCAGCCGTGGCACGGTGTGCCAGATCGCCGCGATCACCTCCTCGGCCTCGACCGAACCGGACACGGTGTGCAGGCCGGGACTGGAGGTGGCGTAAGGGATGTCGCGCGCTTTGGCGACGACCGCGTCGAACACGTCTTCGATGGACAGCGCGTCCTTCAGTTCGGTGAGCCCGGAGGTGCCCTGCCACTCCGGGGCGGGCAGCCCGCGCCCTTGGTCCGGACTCCACAGCACGCCGCGCGGATCACTGACCCAGAGCACCGCGGCACCGTCCTGCCGCAATGTCTCGGGCAACCGCAGCACCGCACCCGTCTCCGACTCCTTGCCGGAGCCGACCACGACACACGCTACTCGGCATCGCGCGACGTAAAGGTGTTGGTAGTCGGCGAAGTTCTGCTCCACCGTCGAGTGGTGATCGACGATCACCACTCGACGAGGCGCTTCATACTGGCCGTCGCGGACCATCTTCAGCCAGGACCGGCACAGCTCCAGGTCTTCGGTCAGGTCGAGGACGTACACCGTCATCGGTCCATCCACTCCTCGAGCTCGCGCAGGGTTCCCTGCACCGGCGAGCTGACCCCGCGGAACGGCAGGTCGAGGGCGGCCGGGAAGGTGACGGTCCAGAAGGCCTGCAGCTGCGCGACCCTGTTCGCACTGGCCTTGCCAAGGCCGTGCAGTGACGACTGGAGGTCGGCGGCGTAGTCGCGGGCGACCTTGAGCACCGTGTGGTAGAGGTCCGACGGGGTGTCCGGGGTCTCGTCGATCTTGTGCGGCAATGAGCTCATCAGCTTGGCCCCGAAGTCGCGGCGGATCCCGTAGTCGTCGGTCAGAGTCCACTCCTCGTACGCGGACAGGACACTGGCCCACGACGACGTGCGGTAGTAGTCGACTAGGTTCAGCCGCATCGACACCTCGTCCGGGCCGCCGAGCCGGACCACGATCGCGCTGGGCGACTCGGGATCGCCCTCGGTCTCCACGTGCCCGTTCCACATCGCGCAGAGCAGGCGGTGCAGGATCAGCACCCGGTGCTCGTCGGCGGTGGCGAGGTAGCTGTAGTCGTAGCCGGTTCGTTGCCGCCAGCGCAGGAAGTCCTGGTCGGTCGGCCTGCGCTGCGCGTCGGACCAGGTGCGTAGAACCTCGCGCAGCTCCGGGACCTCGGTCACGCTCATCGACGTGCGGAACAACACGACCACGATCGACTCCGCGCTGGTGGGCCGGAACTCGACCACCATGTCCGCGGCACGCTGCAGGTTGATCTCCTGCCGGAGGAACTTCTCCAGCTCGGGGTTGACGTTGTCGGCCGGGTAGGTGAACAGCACCTTCATCGGCCCGGCGCCCGGCGGGGAGAATCCACCCGGCACCAGTCCAGCGAGCTTCTGCCGGAACTGGCCGAGATCGCCTTCGCTCACGGTCGCCGAGTCGGCGCCGGCCGCTGCCGACAGCAGGTCCTGCAGCGCGGGCAGCAGTGGACGGTTCTCGGAGTCCTTGAACCGGAACAACATCTGCACCTCGCGCTTGAGCCGGTCGCGCACCGCGCCGACCGCACGCTGGGGCCCCTCCTGCTGTGCGAGCTGGTACGCGCCGCGCCAGCCGTCCGTGCCGAGGATCTCGTTGACGAGGTCGCCGGTGGTCGCGGTCGGGCGCAGCCTGCCCTGACTGACGTACACCTCGACGAACCGCCTGCGCACGGCCTGGTAGAACGGCTCGAGGTCGCCACCCTGGGGCGGCAGCAGGTAGGCGACGCCCACTCGTGGCTGGTACAGCTCTCGTGCCCGCCGGGTGAAGCGCCTGGCGTCGGTCCGGGCGTGCTCGGTGAAGGCGTCGACGATGGCACGCAGGTCGGCGTCCGCGCGCCGCAGAGTCCTCTCCCAGCGGGTCGCCTGCTCGTTCCACGCGGAGTGCCAGCTGCGCCGTGCTCGCCACCGGTACCACTTGTCCTGGCGCTCGATCGTCTGGCGCACTTCGGGGTCGCCCCATTTGATGCGGCTCAGTAGCCGGTTCCGGATGGGCTGCGACTGCGGCGGGGCCAGCGTCATGCCCTCGGGTGCATCGGGTTCGCCCCGTCTGTTCTCCAGCAGTCGCGCGAACCCGCGTTGGTCGACCGGATTGGCGAGTGACGGATGCCCGGCGAACACCCGGTGCAGCCGGAACAGGTCGAGCTCGGCCAGCGACAGGTCGATCGCACGCTGCGGGTCGAAATCCTGTGCCAGCTTCGGCACGCGCTGGACCAGCTCCTGTTCCAGGGAGTGCAGCTTCGCCTCCATGGTCCGCGCTCTCGTGCTCAGAGCCTGCAGGATCGCCTCGGCGCCCGTGGCGATCGGTGGTTCCGTGAATTCGAGCGGTGGGCGCAGCCGCAGAGCATCCACATTGGACGTCGTGAAGAACTGCTCGATCGGCTCGCGATTGCTCTCGGCCCGGCCAGGAGGCGGTTCGACGAGCTCGGTCACCGCCTCGGCGAGCAGCCGTGAGCTCACCAGCTCGGCGAGCTCGTCCACCGGCACCGTGAGCGAAGCCACCAGGCTGGTGGACACACCGCGGTTGCCGATGCCGCTCGGTGACGGCAGTTCCCGTTCTGCCGCACGGTTCACGAAGTCGTCGGCGAACGACTGGTAGTTCCGGTCGGTGCCCTGGGCCAGCGCCGATCCCTCGGTCGGTCCGGTGCCGATCAACGACAGCATCAGTGACACGACTGATCGGTGCAGGTCCTCGCGTTCAACGCCCGCGCTGCGGCCGAATAGGAACGCGGTCTGCACCGTGGAGGCCCGCAGCCGCAGTTCCTCGCCGGTCGGATACCGGACGGACAACGCGCCGATGATGCCGGTGCCGGTCAGCTCGGTTCCGGCCGTCTGCGAGTTCTGGTCGTCGACGAGGCGAAACAGGTCCAGCAGGGCCCTGCCCGCGTTGAGCTGCGCTGGGCGTCCACCTCCGAGTCCCTCCTCGAACGCGGACGGCATCAGCACCAGCGGGTAGATCCGAGCCCGGGTTCCGTTGCGCGCCAGCGCGTCTCCGACGAGGTGCAGGTAGTCGTAGAAGATGCCGCTGCCGGTGCCGCCGGCCACGGAGAACGCGACGAACACGTCGCACGATCCGCCGAGCTTGCCGCCGAGCTGGGCGAGCTGCCCGCCGGAGTTGTTGATGGCACCGATCGCGCGGTTCAGCGGGGCGAGCACGGGCCCCAGACCGGAACGCAGCGTCTCGAAGAGCGCGGCCCTGCCCACAGTGGGGAACTGGCCCGCGCCCTTGGCCAGCGGCCCGATCCTCGGTTCACCGTCCGCGGGAGGCAGCCAGCCGACCGCGGCGTCGGCGTTGAGTCGTAGACTCCTGGCCACCTCGGGATACGTGTCCTGGGTGGGCACGAGGTCACGCACCAGCTGGGCGGTTCGTTCCGCAGCGGGCAGATGCTCCTGGCCAGGTACGATCCGGCGTTGCAGCCGGGTGAACTCGTCCTCGCTGAGGTCCGCGTACACGAACTGGAGGCACGACGGCAGTTGATAGGGCAGGAATCCCTTGCCGCCCATCATCTCCTGCAGGTTGGTGCCGTCGGGGCCGCACAGTTCGGCGCGCAGCCTCCGTTCGAGCTCGGCACCGACCAGGCAGCCGGTTCCACCTAGGCCCACAAACAGGACCGGTTGGTACATCTTCATGTCCGCACTGCTCCTAGCTGGGCGTCACAGGAGATCGTCGGTGTCAACGCCGGCGTCTGCGGCCGGTCGCGACGGCGTGTGCTGAGGGGTGACTGGCTTGCCCCTCTTGCCCGCTGCGCCGGGCCTGCGTTTCGGGCCGGTGTCACGTGGCTTGCGTGGGACCCGTGCGGCTTTCGCCGGGCGTGCGTCCTGGTAAAGCAGCTCGACGTCCGTACCGATCGACACGGGTTTGCCGGGTTCGAGCATCACGCGCGCACCGTCCGGCGGGCGCAGTTCCGCTGCACCGCCGCCGGTGCGACGGAGCTCGTAGCCGGGTTCGTCCTGAGCGGCGTGGTTCAGCCGCAGTGAACCGCCCTCGTCGCGGACCGTGAACCGGAACACCGTGGCCGCGCGATCTCCGGCAGGCAGGTAACCGTCGC
Source organism: Lentzea sp. NPDC058450 (assembly GCF_042721395.1). NCBI lineage: Bacteria > Bacillati > Actinomycetota > Actinomycetes > Pseudonocardiales > Pseudonocardiaceae > Lentzea > Lentzea sp. NPDC058450. Next base: position 35,894 of record NZ_JBHXLO010000047.1, on the reverse strand, counting down.
GCCCCTTGGTCGAGACGTGGACGCTCAGCCCTCGCACGTCGCGCTGACGTGCCCGCGTGCGCATCCTCACGAGCAGGTAGACGAGCAGCGCCACGAGCAGGACCGCGAGCGTGATCCACAGCCACAGCAGCTGCTGCACCAACGTCGGCGGATACGACACGGCGATAGTGAAGGGCATGGAGTGCCAGACGATCGTGGGGTCGTCGGCGTCGACCACCTGCAGAGTGCCGGAGTTGACGCCGATCGTCGTGTTGCTCGCGAACGTGAGCCGGTAGTCGAACTTCTCCTCACCGGACGGAGGCAGGTCGAACACGGCGGGCGACGCGGAGACGAGGGTGCCAGGCCCTGGATCCGCGATGACCAGCTTGACCTTGCGTGCCTGGCCGGAGTCGTTCGTGACGTTGAGGATCCCGGCCCGTGCCTCGCCGGGCGGGACGAACGGTGCCGTCTCCGTCAGCCGCGCCTGCGCGCGAACCGGCGGCCGCCCCTGGGCGAGTACGGCGGACTGCGTGCGCTCGTCGCCCTGGACGCCGAGACCGGACACGGCGCCGGTGAACTTGAGCGCACCGGTCGCACTCGCCGGTATGACCACTGTGCCGGTGTACTGGCCGTCGTTCGCCGTCGCGTCCGGCAGCTGCCCGTTGTCGGCGAGCGTGACCGGGATGGGGGCGAACCCTTCACCGCTCATCTGCGCGGTGAAGGTCAGCTGGGTGAGCGTCGCCGTGTCGACGATTGTGCTCTTGCGGGTCTGCAGCCGCACACCGACCGTCACCGGCTTGCCGACTTCGGGGGCGGGTGGGTCGACCGACAGCACCGCGCGGGCGGCCCCCTGCCAGATCACAGTGGTCCCGACGCTCTGCTGAGGAACGTCGCCGGGCGTGGTGATCTTGACGGTCCAGGTTCCCGGCAGCGGGTTCACCACCCGCAGGGCCTCGACCGGCCCGGACTCACCGCTCACCTGGAACTGCGAGTCGTCCAGCCGATCCGACTTCGGGACCGTGCGACCGTTGGGGTCGATGTACTCGATCTTGATCCGATTGTCCTGGCGGAATACCATGATCGAGCCGTCGGTCGCGATGAGCGGGATCTCGACGGGTGCGGTGACCGTGCCGCCCGGCTTGATCGGTGTTTCCACCACGGCCCCGCCGCCGAAGCAGCGGCTCGACCGGTACGCGTTGAGCAGCGACTGGCGCACGTCACCCGGCCCGTTGACGACCTTGGCCTCAGGCTTGGGCGAGTTCACGCCACAGGTGCGCTGTGAACCGCCCGCCGCGAAGAGGTCGAGCTGGGCACGGTCGACGTTGCCGAAGCCGAGCGGCCAGATCTGCACGCTCTTTTCGTTCGCTCTGGTGAGCTGCTTTCGCAGCTCTTCGCGGGCCGCCTCGTTGCGGCGGTCGGCCACGTTGTCCTTGCCGTAGATCGGACTGTCGCTGACGTTCAGATTGCCGTCTGTCAGGAGGAACACGACCTTGGCCTCGTCCTGAGGGGCCTGCTCCAGGTTGGTCAATGCCTGCCGCATGGCCGCAGCGTGATCGGTTCCGTCGCCCTGGTTCTGCTCGCGCTTGCGCAGCTTCTGCACGCAGTTCGTCAGGCTTTCCCGGTCCTGTGCGGACTTGACCTGTGTCGTCGGGCAGACCTGGTCCACCGGAGACTGTCCACCGTTGTCGCTGGCGAACCCGACGATGCTGATCGTGGAACCGGGGGAGAACTCGCCGACCGCGATCAGCGAGGCGGCTTCCTTCTCCCTGTCCATCGCGGTCTGGTCGATGCTCCCCGACTCGTCGACCAGCACGACCATGTGCACCGGGCGCACTTGCGGCTCGTCGTTCGCCGGTTGGCCGGCCGCGGACGCCGGGGTGAGTGAAGTGGCCACGACGCCAAGCACGCAGATCGGCCGCAGTAGCCGGTGGAAGAGACGAGTTCTACTACCGCTTCGGATGCTTCCCTGGGGTGTCAAGGCTCTGACCTCGATTGCCGTTCGTGGTATTCGGGCACGCGCGCAGCTCCGCTGCTTTGCGGCAGCGGCGAAGGGTGAAATGAAGTAGGCTGGAATTACCCGATGCGCGAGGACTATTTCGTCATAGTGGTTCTCTATGGGGTGGTGGATGCGGTTCGCTGACCGACTTATAGGCCGTCCGTGTTCTGCTGTTACTTGATGCAACCTCGTTCACTCATTCGGCGCAGGCGCACGCTCGAATGGCCAAATATTGGCCAGAATTCGCGCTGTCCTAGGGCGTGCCCCGGTGATGAGGAATATTCAGGAGGAGGTTTTCGCGGTTGCCGAGGCCTGGAGACACGAACTCGCTGACCGGTTCGACCTGCAAGACGAGCACTTCCGGGAGGCTGCCGCCAGCAGCTGCACTGTGCGCCGGGACGGTTCGGCACGTCTCACCGCGCGACGTCGCGTCACCTGATCGTGTTTTCGAATCCGGGGAGTCGCGTGCGGCGGCCGTCGTGTTCCGGCTGAGCCTCGGATCAGCGGCCGGGCGAGGGACGCGGGTTCAAATCCTGTCGTCCCGACGATTCTCTTTTGTGCCGTGTCCTGTTCCGACGGGCCGGGCGCGCCGCTCACGAACCCCCGGCCTGAGCGCCGGCGGTCTATTCGGACGAGAAGGACCGCTGCGAGCGAGCGGAATCGGTGGCGGGGCCGGCGTGCGGCACCACCACCCTTCGAGGTCAGAAGCCCGGGAACACCTTGCGCAGGTCGTCGAGGGTGAGGGTGCCCTCTACGGTGACGTCTGCGTCGTGGGGTGCCTTCAGGCGGCCGCTCGTCAGCCTGATGAACGCCTCGGCGGGGCCGTTGAACGTCGCGGACGGGGATTCGATGGCGTGGTCCACGACCGTCACGGCGTCGTCGATCACCAGTCCGGCGCCGGGCAGGGCCACTGAGACCGGGGTTGCCACCTCGGCGGGCTTTGCCAGGAAGCCCAGCAGGAATCCCATGGGGCCGGACAGGAGTTCCAGGAGGACCGTTGCCGATTCGGGGGCCACGCCGGCCTTCTCGTCGAAGGCGACTCGCACGTCCCACGAGTGGTTGGCCACCTCGTTGAGTCGCATGCCCAGGGCGGTCAGCAGGGGGACCGGTTCCGGCAGGAAGCCCAGGTCGACCAGCAGTTCGGAGCGTTGTTCGGGGGTCAGTGCCTCTACGGTCTCGATCCAGCGGGTGTTGTGCTCCAGGAAGCCCTCGGCCTGGGTTCGTGGTGCTGACGCGTCCCAGCGGGCCCAGATGGTCTGGTTCTCCTCTGCTTCGACGTTCTCGCCGGCTGCCCTGGCGATCGGGGCCAGGCCGATCTCCGCGCCGCTGCCCAGGTGGGACAGCGCCTGGGCGACGGTCCACTCCGAGGCGCCGCTGGCGGCTGCCAGCTGCTCGTCTGCGAGGTCCCGGACCAGCGCGGCGAGAGAGTCGTGTTCGGAGCGCAGCGCCGCGATCGTGCGGTCCACCAGTTGGGTCATGCCATGCGCAACTCGGCTTGGGGTGCTCGTATTCCGGTGATCTGGAGCTTCGTACATCGCTTGTGGGGGCCTGGGCGTTTCGTGGTGGGGGTGGCCACTTTTTGTCCGGTGATTCCGCCTAACGCTTTGCCTGGGACGAGCGATGAGAGGTCCGAACGGGCGAGTGGAGGCGGGGTGGGGGTGCGATGACTGCGATCTCTACTGGGCTCACCACGCATCCCGGGGTGGTGCGCGAGGTCAATGAGGACAACGCCATCGCCGGGCGGCGGGTTTTCGCCGTTGCGGACGGGGTTGGTGGGCACGCTGCCGGTGAGGTGGCCAGTGCGGTGGTTGTCGAGCGGCTTCGGGAGCTTGATCAGGTTGACGGGGTTGTGCCCGACGACGTTCGGGCTGCCCTTGCCGATGCTCGGCGTGCGTTGGTGGAGGCTGAGCACGGGGGGATGACGACGGCTGCTGGGATTGCTCTGGTGACGGTGTCCGAGCGGCCGCACTGGGTTGTTTTCAACATCGGCGACTCGCGGGTTTACCGGTTGGACGAGGCTCGGCTTGCGCAGCTCACCGTGGATCATTCTGAGGCCCAGGAGCTCGTTGACGCCGGGTTGCTGACCGAGGACGAGGCCAGGAGGTATCCGCGTCGCAACGTTGTCACGCGGGTTCTTGGGAACGACGGGGATGTCGGGCCGGACATGTGGTTGTTTCCGCCTTCTGCGGGTGAGAGGTTCTTGATCTGCACGGACGGGTTGACCAACGAGGTGCCGGACTCCGGGCTGGAAGAGGTGCTTCGGCGGCACGGTGGTGCTCGGGAGGCGGCGGCCGCGCTCGTGGAGCTCGCGGTGGCTTGTGGGGCTCGGGACAACGTCACCGCTGTGGTGGTCGACTACCCCGTGGTGGCGGAGGCCGCTGCTGCCGGTTGTGACACTGTGCCGCGGAGTCCGCGATGAGCGAAGTCAGCTACGTGCCGGGGAACTGGGTCGCTGTGGTGGGGGAGCACACGTGGCTCCTGCTGGCCGTGTCGGCCGAGGCCGATCTGGTGGGTCGGTGCTGGGAGCTGGTGCGGTCGGAGCAGGCCCTGGACGAGGTGCTCGCCACGATCATGCACGAGGGTTTTCGTGCGGTGAGCGGGTTTGTGCTCGTGCGGATCGCCGCGGACGAGAGGCGTGCGGTCGTGCGTGGCGCGGCACGGCTGGAGGTCTTCGGTGAGTCGGGGGCCGTCGAGGAGATCACCGCGGCGGGTGTCGGGACGTGGGTCGACCGCAATCTCGGTGCTGTGGCGGGACTTCGGATGGTCGCGGGACCGGGCGGGCCGGTGTTGCCGTTGCGGGGCGGGGTGGTGCTCGCGGGTGCGTTGGAGGTCGGCGTGACCGGTGCCGTCGCGCCTGTGCCGCAGCCCGAGCCGACGGCGGTCGTCGAACAGCCGGTGCTGGAGGTCGAGCACACCGTTGTGCAGCAACGGGAACCGGTGGTCGTGCGCGAGCAGGTGGTACCGCAGCCGCAACCGCAGCCGCAGGTCGTGCGGCAGACGGGCGTGATCGAGTCGCTCGACTGGGCTCCTCGGGCCGTCCAGGTCGAGCCGGTGCGGCACGTCGAGGTGGTGACCGAGACCCAGTTGCGCACCAGCGATCTTTCGCCCGACCACACGCGGATGATGCACGGCGGCAGGGCTTCCGGGACGCGGATGGCTCGGGCGAAGAAGTGTCTCGACGGGCACCTCAGCTCGGAGCACGCCACGTACTGCCGGGTGTGCGAAGGGCCGTTGCCCGACCAGATCGCCGCCATGATGCCGGTCCCGGTGCTCGGGGTGCTGCGACTGTCCAACGGGGACACTATCCCGCTCGACCGCAACGTCGTGATGGGGCGCGATCCCCACGGGGACCGGGCGAGCGTGTACCTCGTGCAGGTCGGCGAGGAGATGGGGACGGAGATCTCGCGCACGCACGTGGAGGTCCGGCTGGAGAACTGGGACGTCCTCGTGTGCGACCTCGGCTCGATGAACGGCACCAGCGTCTCGCGGTCCGGTGGGCCGCCGGAGAAGCTCGCCGCGCACATCCCCGGGCTCCTCTACCCCGGCACCCGCGTGATGCTCGGTGACCAGTTCTTCTTCACCTTCGAGGTGAACGGATGAGCACGGCGCCGCCGCGGATCCCCAACTACGAGTACCGCGCCGACATCGGCGGCGGCGGTTTCGCCGTGGTGTACCGCTACTTCCAGCCCGGTCTCAAGCGCGATGTGGCCGTGAAGACGCCCAGGGACGCAGGGTTGTCCCGGGAGGTGCGCGAGCAGTTCATCGCCGAGGGCGAGTCGATGGCGGAGCTCGGCAGCCACGAGAACGTCGTCTCCGTGTACGACACCGGGACCACGGCCGACGGGCGGCCGTACCTGATCATGGAGTACTGCCCCGGCGGCGACCTCGCCGGAGGAACGCCGCTGCCGGTCGAGAAGGTGCTCGACATCGGGGTGCAGATCGCGAGCGCGGTGCAGACCGCCCACGAGCTCAAGATCCAGCACCGCGACATCAAGCCCGCCAACGTCCTCGTCAACAAGCACGGCAAGCCGTGTCTCACCGACTTCGGCATCGCCGGCCGGTTCACCGAGGAACGCGGGGACGGGCAGCTGGCGTTGTCCCCGCCGTGGTCGGCGCCGGAACTGTTGCGCGGCACCGCGGGGCACGGCGTGCCGACCGAAGTGTTCTCGCTGGGCGCCACGCTCTGGCACCTCATCGCGGGACATTCGCCTTTCATGCCACCGGGAGCGGACAACTCCCCGGCGATGGTCGAACAGCGGATCGTGTCCGGCTGGCGGCCCACGGCCCTGTCGGCGCCGGACGACCTGCGCAGGCTGCTGCTCACCACCATGGCGGGGGAACCTTCGGACCGGACGCCCACGGTGCAGGCGCTGATCAACGAACTGCGGAGAATCCAGAAGGCGCAACGGTTCGGCGAGACCCAGTACGTGCGCAGACCGGCGCCGGAGAGCCCCGCGCCGTCGTTCGTGATGCCACCGCAGAAGGTCGCCCCGCCGACGTTGCGCAAGCCGGTCCAGGCCCCGCCCTCGGTGCACACGGCCCCGCGTCCACAGCGGACCGCGCCGGACACGGTGCTGCGCAAGGAATCCCCGGCGACGGCTTATCGGGAACCCCCACCGGTCGCCGAGCCGTCACCGCGGCCCGAACCACAGGTCCGCGTGCGCTGGCCGCACTACGCGATCGGCGCGGCGGTGGCGGTGGCGATCGTCGGCGTGGGCGTGTTCCTGGTGCCGGGACAGGAGTCCCCGGCCGGGGGAGCGGTGGTGACGACCGCCCAGGACGACGAGTCCGACCAGTCCGCCGGCGCGGGCGACGCTCCACCGGGCAGGCCGGCGATCACCGCGACGAGACTGGACGACAGGTCAGTCCGATTCGCTTGGAATTACTCAGCTCAGCAGGCGACGGACACGTTCTCGTGGCGCACCCCGGACGGCGCCCGCACGGGCGTGGAGGAGAAGCCCGAGGTGGTGGTCGAGGGCGCGAAACCCTTGTGCCTCCAGGTCAAGGTCGTGCGCAAGGACGGCGGCAACGCCACCGCGGAGTGGTCCCAGGAGACCTGCGCCTGATTTTCTCGGCATTCGAGTGAATGCTGCAACGAATTCGAGGATCGGCCCGATAGGCGGTTGACGGAACCGCAGGCGTGCACGCGCGACCTCAGCGAGGGGAAAAGTGGGATTCATCAGAAAGCACCGGACCACGATCGCCTCCGGAATGGTGCTCGTTCTCGCTGCCGCCTCGCTCGTCGCGTACGCCTTCACGTCGACCGGAAACCCCGTCCGCCAGGTCGACCTGAACGACGGCGGGGTGTGGGTCACCAGTGACCGCGACGGCTTGTTCGGGCGGCTGAACAAACCGGTCGGCTCGCTCGACGCCGCGTTCAACCCGCCCGGCGGAGCCCAGCGCACCTACCAGCTCGACGTCGTGCAGGACGCCGCCGCGGTGGTTGCGCGGGACCGGGCGGGCGGCAAGCTCTACCCCGTCGACGTCTCCCGCGCGATCACGCTCGGTGACCACGGAGCGGTGCTGCCCAGCGGCGGTCAGGTCGCGCTCGCGGGCGGCACGCTCGCCGTGCTCGACCCCGGCGCGGGCAAGGTGTGGGCGACCAGGGTCGACGTCGAGGCGGGCGTGAGCGCGCTCGACCAGGTGAGCCCGGAGTCCCCGCCGCTCGCCACCCTCGACTCGGCCGACACCGCCGCGCTCGCCGTCGGCCTGGACGGCGCGGTGCACGCCGTCTCCGCCAACGGCCGCACGGTGACGATCACACCGGCCGACACCGGGTTCGCCGAACCCGCCTACGACAAGCTCGCGACCAGCCCGAAAGCGCCGAAGATCGCCGCGGTCGGCAGCGTCGCCGTCGTGCTCGACGCCGAGTCCGGCACCCTCCACCTCCCCGAAGGCCGCACGGTCCAGGCCGGCCGCGAGGCCGTGCTCCAGCAGTCCGGCCCGGACGCGGCCGCGGTCGTCGTGGCGACCAAGGGCGAGCTCAAGGCGTTCGACCTCGACGGCGACGGCACCGCGACCCTGCACGAGGGCGTGGACGGCGCCCCGGCCGAACCGGTGCGGCTCGGCGACTGCGTGCACGCCGCCTGGGCGGGCGCGTCCGGCGGCTACTTCCGTTCGTGCGGCGGCCAGAAGGCGTCGCCCGGCAACCTCAAGGACGCGAAGGCCCTGGTCCAGCCGGTGTTCCGGATGAACCGCAGGGCGATCGTGCTGAACGACCTCGCCACCGGCGCGGTCTGGGACCTCACCACCCAGGACAAGGTCGACGACTGGCAGTCCGTGCGGCCCCCGCCCGAGCAGAACCCCAGCGACAAGGACAAGAACGAGAACACCACCGAGTCCGCGAAGGACAAGCCGCCGAAAGCCACCGACGACACGCTTGGCGCCCGGCCGGGACGCACCACGGTCCTGCACGTCCTCGACAACGACTCCGACCCCGCCGGGAACATCCTGTCCGTCACGGCGGTGAGCGACCTCGACCGCAAGGACGTCACGCTCGCCATCGCGCCGGACGGCCAGACCGTCGAGGTGACGCTGCCCGAGCAGGCCCAGGACGCGCACTTCAAGTACACGGTCGACGACGGCAAGGGCCTCAACGCCACGGCCGCGGTCACCGTGCAGGTGCGCACCGGCACGCAGAACGAACCCCCGGCGGTGCGCAAGGGCGCGGTCCCGCACGAGTGGTCGGTCGCGTCCGGCGGCCGCCTCACGCTGCCGGTGCTCGCCGACTGGCGCGACTTCGACGGGGACCCGGTCGTGCTCATCGAGGCCGAGGCCAAGGCCGGTGCCGCGACCACCACGAACACCGGGTTCGTCGAGTACGCCGCGCCCGTCGAGGCAGGTCAACAACCGGTTGGTTACAAGGTCACCGATGGCATCGCGGACCCGGTCGCGGGCAGCGAGACCGTGCGCGTGCTCGACCCGGCGGCGCCCACCGCGTTGCCGCCGATCGCCCGCCCGGACGTCGCACGCGGCCAGGTCGGCACGCCCGTGCTGATCCGCCCGCTGGAGAACGACCTTCCCGGCGCCGACCCCGTCGACCCCGCCGCCGAGCTCAGGCTCGCCGCCGACGTGGCCCCGCTGGCCGGCGCCACGATCACCACCGACACCAAGACCGGCCTGGTCACGGTCACCGCCACCAAGCCCGGCACGTTCCCGCTCGAGTACACCGCCGCGTTCGGCAACGCGCCGTTCGCGAAGGGCGCCATCCGCGTCGACGTCACCGCCGCCCCCGACTCACCGCTGCCGCCGGTCGCGATGCCGGACAACGCCGTGGTGCGCGGCCAGGAACCGGTCGTCGCCGACGTGCTCGCCAACGACTTCAGCCCGGCCGGGTCGGTGCTCGGCGTGCAGCACGCGGAGAGCGCGTCCGGTCAGCTGGAGGTCGCCGTCGTCAAGGGCAGGTGGCTGCGGATCAGCGCGACCGCGCCCGTTCTCGACCGCAACCCGCAGGTCGTGCGCTACACCGTGACGGACGGCGTGACCGGTCCCGTCACCGGCGAGGTCACCGTGACCCAGCTGCCGCCGCCGGCCGACGACACCCCGGTGCCAAAGGACGACCGCGCGGCCGCCCGCGCCGGTGACTCGACCACGATCCCGGTGCTGGACAACGACATCTCCCCGGCCGGGGCGCCGCTCACCCTGCAGTCCAACGTGCAGGGCGCGCCCGGCACCGGCCGGCTCACCGTGACCTCGCGCGACGGCCGCCAGGACCCCGGCACCGCCTACGTCTCCGGCTCGGTCGTCCGCTACGTCGCTCCCGGCGCCACCGACACCCCGTTCGTCGCCGAGATCTCCTACGTGGCGCAGAACCCGGACGGCGACCAGGCCGTCGGCCGCGCGCACGTCACGGTCAACCCGGCGCCGAGCCCCGCCAACCCGAACCAGCCGCCGGCGCCGGAACCCGTCGAGGTGCGGGCCGTCGCGGGCGACCGGGTCACGATCACCGTTCCGTCGAGCGGGGCCGACCCGGACGGCGACTCGGTCGCGGTCACCGGGATCGCCTCTGCGCCCACGCTCGGCCGGGTCGTCGGGATCGCCAGCACCTCCCTCACCTACGAGGCGTTCCCGACCTCCAACGGCACGGACACGTTCGGGTTCGTCGTCACCGACGCCTTCGGCCGCGAGGGCGAGTCGCTGATCCGCGTGGCCGTGGTGCCGCCGGGAGATCCGCAGCCGCCGGTCGCCGTCGACGACGTCGTGACCGCCGCACCGGGTGCGCGGCTCGCGGTGAACGTGCTTGCGAACGACGTCCAGGCGCCGGGCGACACCGTCGTCGTGGAGCCGCTGGCGGACCGCAACCCCGGCCTGCCCGGTGACGTGCGGCAGAACCAGGGCCAGATCGACCTGACCGCACCGGACCTGACCGGAAAACCGCTGGTCATCACCTACAGCATCACGAACGGGCTGGGCCAGCCGTCCCTCGCGACGCTGACCGTGCGCAGCCGCGACGACTACCGGATCCCGCCGATCGCGGGCGAGCTGTTCCCCGTCGTGAAGAAGGAGGACAGCACCGTCGAGGTCGACCTCGAACCCGTGCTCGGCGACCCGGACGGCGCGAAGGAGAAGCTGGAGATCGGCAAGGTCTTCCACGACCAGGCCAAGACGTCCGGGTTCAAGGTCACCGTGCCCGTCGGCGACCACCCCCGCACCATCGTTTACGAGGTCAAGGACGAGTCCGGCGCGACCGCCGCGGGCCTGATCCACGTGCCGTCGAAGGGCACCGGAGCGCCGCGGGCCATCCCGGACAAGCTGATCACCGTGCCCGCCGACGGCTCGGTCGCCGTGCAGGTCAAGGACTACGTCGAGGTGCCGTCCGGCAAGCAGCCGAAGCTGACGACCGTCGACAAGGTGACCGCCGCGCCCGCCTCCGGGCTGGAGGTCCGCAACGAGGGCGACACCGGGCTCGTGCTGACCGCGCGCGGCGGCTACACCGGGCCCGCCGCGGTGACGTTCCAGGTCACCGACGGCAGCTCGCTGACCGATCCCGAGGGCAGGTTCGCCCTGATCACGGTGCCCGTGCAGGTCGGTCCGGACACGCCGGTGCTGCGCTGTCCGCCGTCCGCGCTGCGGGTCGTCGAGGGCGGGCTGCCGGTCAAGATCGACGTCACCTCCGTGTGCCACGTGTGGGTCGCGGACCGCGCGAAGCTCGGCGAGGTCCGCTACACGGCGGCCTGGGCCGTGCAACCGGACGGCGTCACGCTCGACGGCTCCGGCGAACGCACGCTGACCGTCACGGCGGCGGGTGGCGCGAAGCCCGGTTCGACCGGGTCGATCGAGGTCGGCGCGGGCGACGGGCCCAAGGGCAAGATCGCGGTCGAGGTCACCGCCGCGCCCCCGCCCTCGGTCACGCCGGTGACGCTCGACGGCGTGAAGGCCGGCGACATCGCCACCGTCGACCTCGTCTCGTACGTGCGTTCGCAACTGCGCGACCCGAAGGTCACCGTCGTCTCGGTCAATCAGGCGGGCGGCGCCGGGGCGAGCGCCACCAGTGACGGGTCGACCGTGCGGATCACCCCGAACGGCGACGCGCACGGGGCGATCGACTTCAACGTCGTCGTGACCGACGTGGCCGACACCGCGCGCGACGACCGCAAGGTCACCGGCCGGATCCGGCTGAACGTGCTCGGCGTGCCCGACGCCCCCGGCGTTCCCGCGCCGGGCCGGACGGTGCTGAGCAAGGTCGTCGAGCTGTCCTGGAGCGCGCCGTCCGGCAACGGCGCCCCGATCGACTCCTACGAGGTCGACTACGGCGGCGGCAAGCAGGTCTGCCCCGGTTCGCCGTGCACGATCACCGGGCTGTCGAACGGCACCGACTACACGTTCACCGTGCGCGCGCACAACCTCGTCGGCTGGGGCAAGCCCAGTGGCGGGTCCACGCCCGCACAGCCGAACACGGTGCCAGGAGCGGTGTCCGGGCTGAGCACGTCCACGCCGCGTGACGGCTCGTTGCAGCTGAGCTGGACCGCTGCTGCGAACGAGGGCACGCCCGTGTTGCGCCATGAGATCTCGTGGTCCGGTGGCGGTCGCACGACCGCACCCGGTGGCGCCACGAACGTGACCGCGACCGGCCTCGACAACAACGCCCGGACCGTCTTCACCGTGATCGCCGTCAACTCGCAGGGCCCCGGCCCGGCGGTCACCGTCGAAGGGCAGTCGGCGGGTGCTCCCGACGCTCCCGGGGCGCCGTCGTTCACCGCGACCAACGCGGCGAACGCGCAGACCCGTGCCGTGACGGTGTCGTGGGGCGCGGTCGGGGCGAACGGTCCCGGCCCGACCAGCTACACGCTCACCCGCACCGGCGGCGGCACCAAGACCGTGTGCTCGAAGGTCACCGCCACGACCTGCCTCGACGACGGCCTGCAGAACGACGGCACGATCTACAGCTACACCGTCGTCGCCGCGAACGCCGCCGCCGAGTCCGAGCCCGCGGGCCACACCTCGCCCGCCAGCGCGCCCGCGCAGATGGAGGCGACGGCGACGCCGGACCCGATCACCGGGTTCACCGCGACGCCCACCGGGTCGGACGGCCAGGCGACGCTGCGCTTCGACGCACCCGCCTCGCACGGCAAGTCCAACACCGTCAGCTGCACGTGGTCCGGCGGCTCGTGCGGGACGTGGACCTACCCGACGGGCGGGCAGGCTGGTGCGACGCAGACGATCAACGGCCTGCCGAACGGGCAGCCGGTGACCATCAACCTCCAGGCGTGCAACGGCAGTGGTGGTGGTGCGTACGCCGGCAACCCCTGCAACAGCGCGGTGTCCGCGGGCGTGACGACGTACGGGCCGATGCGCGACCTCGCCCTGAACACGTCCGCCAACAACACGGTGGTCAACTTCTCGGTCTCGGTCAATCCGAACGGCAAGCCCGCGACCGTGCAGGTGACGACGAGCCACGGCTTCAACCAGACGTTCACGACCGGCGTCGGCGGATGGAGCTGGTCGGGCAGCCAGGACGTCGGCCACTCACAGAACGTGACGGTCAGCGTGACGGTGTCCGACGCGGGACGGCCGTCGCTGAACCAGTCCCGGCAGCAGGCGACACCGCCGCCACCACCGACGGTGACCGTCTCGAAGGGGGCGAAGTGTCCTGCCGGAGGCTGTGTCGGCACGGTGGGTTCTTGCAGTTCGTCTGAGTGCGCCTACATCGTTGTGCAAACAGCGAATTTCCCGGGGAACGTGCGGTGCAGTTTCAGCAGCAGTGCCGGCGGTGGGTTCTTCGATGAGAACTTCGGTCCGAACGAACGCAGGCAGACCAGGAATTTCTTCGGGTTCAAGGGAAGTACGGTCACCGCCACTTGTGGTGGTGTGTCGGGATCAATCGTCTGGTGACGTGCGAAACAGCGAGGGAAAGAAAATGACCGCCACTCCTGAACAGGCTCGGCTGTTCGCGCAGACCTTCGAACAGATGGTCCTGAACATCTCGCGCGCCATTTCCGGCAAGGAGCACGTGATCCGTCTCGCGCTCACCTGCCTGCTCTCCGACGGCCACCTGCTGCTGGAGGACTACCCCGGCACGGGCAAGACCTCGCTCGCCAAGGCGCTCGCGAACACCGTGCAGGGCAAGAGCACCCGCATCCAGTTCACCCCGGACCTGCTGCCGTCGGACGTGACCGGCGTGCAGATCTACAACCAGCAGCTCGGCAGCTTCCGCTTCCACCCCGGCCCGATCTTCGGCTCGATCGTGCTGGCGGACGAGATCAACCGCGCGTCGCCGAAGACGCAGTCCGCCCTGCTGCAGGTGATGGAGGAGGGCCGGATCACCGTCGACGGCGAGACCCACCAGGTGGGGTCGCCGTTCATGGTGATCGCGACGCAGAACCCGATCGAGCAGGCGGGCACGTACCGGTTGCCGGAGGCGCAGCTCGACCGGTTCCTGATGAAGACCAGTGTTGGCTACCCCGATCACAACGCGACGGTGGCGTTGCTCGCGGACGCGGCCACGCGGGACCGGTCGGCGAACGTGCCGCCCGCCATCGCGGCGAACGCGGTGGCGCAGCTGACCGCGCTGGCGGACCAGGTGCACGTCGACCCGGCGGTGCTCGGGTACGTCAGCCGGATCGCGGAGGCGTCGCGGTCGCATCCGGCGGTGCGGCTGGGCGTCTCGGTGCGCGGCTGTCTCGCGTACGTGCGGTGCGCGAAGACGTGGGCGCTGGCGCAGGGCCGCAGTCTCGTGGTGCCCGACGACATCCAGGAGCTCGCGCATCCCGTGCTGGGCCACCGGATCCTGCTGCACCCCGAGGCTCAGTTCGACGGCGCGACGGTGGAGAAGGTGATCGACTCGCTGTTCGCGGACATCGAGCCGCCCGTGCGGCGAGGTGCCTGACGTGGGGCGGTTGCTGGAGGCGATCTCGCCGTCCGGCCGGCTCCTCGGCGTGACGGCGGCGGGGACGTGGGTCCTCGGCGCGGTGCTCGGCTGGGACGAGTTCGTGCTGCTCGGCGCCACCGGTGTCCTGCTGCTCGGGCTGGCCTGCGCGCTCACGCTGGGGCGCGGGGCGGTGCGGGTCCGCGTCGACGTCGCGCGGCGCCGGCTGCGGGCCGACGAGTCCGTCGCGTGCTCGGTCGAGGTCGAGCACCACGGCCGGAGGTCGTTGTTCGCGCCCGAGGTCGAGCTGCCGATCGGCGAGGACCGCGTCGAGGTGTTCGACCGGGGCCGGGAGATCGAGATCGCCGGGGTGCGGCGCGGTGTGATCGCGGTCGGCCCGGCGGTGACGGTGCGCGGCGACCCGCTCGGGCTGGTGCGGCGGACCGTCGGCATGACGGACGTCGTCGAGCTGTTCGTGCACCCGGTGACCGTGCCGCTGGAGCCGCTCGGCACCGGCCTGCTGCGCGACCTCGAAGGCTGCACCACCAACGACGTCTCGATGAGCGACCTCGCCTTCCACGCGCTGCGCGAGTACGCGCCGGGGGACGACCGCAGGCACATCCACTGGCGTTCCACGGCGAAGCTGGCTTCGTCCACTCAGGACGGACGGTTCCTGGTGCGGCAGTACCTCGACACGCGGCGCGCGCACATCGCCGTGATCGTCGACGGCGCGCAACAGTCCTATTCGGACCCCGAGGTCTTCGAGACCGCGCTGTCCGCCGGTGCTTCCGTGGTGGCCCGCGCCGCGCTCGACGAGATCGACACCACCGTCGTCGCGGGAGGCCACCTCTCTGGCCGAAAGGGCGGGCACGTGCTGGACGTGTTCGCACGGGCGGAGCTCGGCGGCCAGAGCCTCGCGCAGGCCGCCACCCGCGCGGTGGCCGCCGCGCCGGACGCCACCCTGGTCGTCCTCGTCACCGGCGCGCGGCACGGGTACGCGGACCTGCGGGTCGCGGCGTCCGCGTTCTCACCGGAGGTGCGCAAGGTCGTGCTGCGGGTGGATCCGGACGAGCGCACCACGCGGTCGGCGAGCACCTCCTTCACCGTGCTCACGTTGCGGCGGCTCGCGGACCTGCCGGGGCTGCTCGCGGGAGGGACCCTGCAGTGACCAGACTCGTACCCGGCCGCGACGACCTCGCCGACGCCGCGTTCCTCACCGCGTTGTTCGTGGTGGCGCTGCTGGGTTTCCACGGCACCTACAGCGACTGGGGCTTCCTGCTCGTGGGCTGCGCCGGTCTGCTGCTCGGCGTCGTGTCCGGGCACGTGGCGTCGGTGTTGCGCCGGCCGATGATCGCCGTCGCGGTGATGACGGTCGCGGTGTTCTTCCTGCTGGGCGGGGCGGTCGCGATGCGCGGCAGCGGCGCGGTGCCGACCCCCGCCACGATGTCGGACCTGGCCGGTCTCGGCGTGCACGGCTGGAAGCAGCTGCTCACCACGCTGCCCCCGGTCGACGGCACCGGCCCGCTGCTGGTGCTCCCGTACATCCTCGGTCTGCTGTGCGGCGCGGGCGGGTTCACGCTGGCGCGCCGGGTGTCGCTCAGCGCGGCCCCGGCCGGCGCGCCGCTCGCCGTGCTGGTCGTGGTGATCCTGCTCGGCACCGGCGAGGCGACCGGACTGCTGGGCGCGTTGTTCGCCGCGATCGGCACGGGATGGACTGCGGTCCGCGCGGCCCGGCGGCGCACTGGAGCGCGGGTGAGCGGAGTCCGCGTGACGCGGGCCGTGACCGCCGTGGCGCTCGCGGGAGTGGCGGCGGGGCTGGTGCTGCTGGTCTCGCCAGCGTTGCCCGGCACCGGCAGCGCGGACCGGCTGGTGCTGCGCAACTACGTCGAGCCTCCGTTCGAGGTCGGCGCCTACGCGAGCCCGCTCGTCGGGTACCGCAAGCACACCAAGGACGCCAACCAGCTGTGGGACCAGACGCTCTTCACCGTCGAGGGCCTGCCGGAGGGCGGACGGGTCCGGATCGCGACGCTCGACGGCTACGACGGCCGGGTGTGGGGCGCGACCAACGACCCGTCCGGCGCGGCGGGGCCGTTGCAGCGCAACAACTTCCAACGGATCGGCGTGCGGATCCCGGTCGCCGGAACCGGCGCGGAGGCGGACGTCACGGTCCGGATCGAGGCGGCCTACGCGACGGCGGACGAGCTGAGCGCGTGGCTGCCGACCGCCGGGCAGGCGCGGGAGATCGCGTTCGACGGCGAGCGGAAGGCCGGGCACACCGAGAGCCTGCGCTACAACCTCGCGACGGCGTCGGGCATCGTCGCCGACCGCCTGAAGGAGGGGGACACCTACCGGTTGCGGACCGTGCTCCCCGCGGCCGGGGTC
This sequence comes from Lentzea sp. NPDC058450, assembly GCF_042721395.1. Lineage (NCBI taxonomy): Bacteria > Bacillati > Actinomycetota > Actinomycetes > Pseudonocardiales > Pseudonocardiaceae > Lentzea > Lentzea sp. NPDC058450. The sequence continues at coordinate 19,233 of NZ_JBHXLO010000047.1, read as the reverse complement.
CCGGACGACGCGCAGCCGTTCGGACGGCCCTCGGTGCGCACCGGCGACCTCGCGTTCGTGCGCAGCAAGGTCGCGAAGTGGACCGGTGGTGCGACGACGATCGCCGAACGGCTGAAGGCGGCCGCCACGTACCTGCGCGACAACGGCGCCTACACCGACGGCGGTCCGGGGGAGACCGAGTACCTGCCGGGGCACAGCGCGGCGAGGCTGACGGCGTTCTTCAACGCCAAGCGACCCGCGGGCAACGACGAGCAGTACGCCGCCGCGTACGCGTTGGTGGCCAACGAGATCGGCATGCCGGCGCGGGTAGTGCTGGGTGCCGTGCCCGGTTCCGGTGGCGTGGTGCGCGGCGAGAACGTCCAGGCGTGGGTGGAGATCCACCTCGCGGACGGGACCTGGGCCGCCATCCCGAACACCGAGTACATGCCCGACCGCTCGAAGAAGCCGGATCACCAGCCACCGCAGGAGATCGAGAACACCGACGCCGCCGTGGTGCCGCCGCCGAACACGGTGAAGATGCCGAGCTCGCTCGTCGACGCCAGCCGCACCGACGTCAACGGGATCACCACGCCGCCGATCGCCCCGCCGTTCTTCCCGTTGTGGCTGAGGGAACTCCTCGCCGACGTCGGCACGGTCGTGCTCCCGGTCCTCGCGCTGGTCGGCCTCGTCGTCGGCGCGAAGACCACCCGGCGGCACCGGCGGCGGACGCGCGGCAGCACCCCGACGCGGTTCGCCACGGGCTGGCGCGAGCTCGTGGACCACGCGCGCGACCTGGGGGCGACCGTGCCGCGCGGGCTGACCAGGCGGCAGGAGGCGACGAGGCTGCAGGAGCGGTTCGACCTGCGGGGACTCGCCGCCGCCGCGGACGCCCAGGTGTTCGGCCCCGGCACGCCGGACCAGGCCGCGGTGGACGCGTACTGGGCGGCCGTGCGGGAGGCCAGGAGCCGGATGCGGGCGTCGGTGCCGTGGTGGCGGCGCTGGCTCGCCGCCGTGGACGTGCGGACGTTCCTGCCCGTGCGGTCGAGGTGACCGGGAAGCGCCACGGCTTCGAGGTCGTGCACGAACGCGTCGCGTGGGTGCGGAAGTTCTGAATGGACAGTCAGGAGAGGCGGGGCCGGACCGTCGCGGCGCCGACCGTCGCGGACCGGCTGAGACACCGCTGGTGACTCTGCCGAGAGGGTTCGGCAGCGCGGTCAGCGCAGGCCGGTCAGGTGTCAAAGGGTGGAAAGGCCGCTGGTAACGGTCCCAAAACGCGGAACGGCTGGCATCATGGCCGGAGCGTCGTCGCCCGCAAGGGAGGTGTGGTGGGCGGCGCGGTAGACAAACTGGGGAGTTTGGCGTGCGTGTTCTGCTGCTGGGGCCTGTGGATCTCCGCGACGGGGAGAGATCCATCGGGCTGGGGGGAACGAAACCGAAGACCATGCTCGCCGCGCTGATGTTGCAGCCGCGGCAGGTCGTGCCGATCGAGCAGCTCATCGGTCATCTGTGGGACGAGGATCCGCCCCGGTCCGCCACGGCCCTGGTGCACACCTACGTGTCGACGCTGCGGCGCGCCTTCGCGAGCGCCGGGCGGGACCAGGTGCTGGTGACGCGGGCTCCCGGCTACTCGCTCGCCGTGCAGGAGGGCGAGAGCGACCTGGAGGCGTTCGAGGCGCTCGTCGAACGGGCCCGGCGGCTGGAACGTGCCGAGCAGCACGCGGACGCGGTGACGCACTACCAGCGGGCGCTGGAGCTGTGGCGCGGTCCGGCGCTGAGCGGGATCGACGCGCCGTTCGCGCGGGCCAAGGCGGTGGCGCTGGACGAGGAACGCGCCGGTGCCGAGGAAGGGATCGCGCGGTGCCAGCTGGTGCTGCGGCACTTCAGCGAGGTGATCTCGCGGATGTCCGGGCTGGTGGCGCGGAGCCCCGCTCGTGAGGAGGCGCACGGGCTGCTGATGCGCGCGCTGTACGAGAGCGAACGGCAGGCGGACGCGTTGGCCGCCTACCAGAACGTGCGGCGGTATCTCGACGACGAGCTCGGGGTCGAGCCCGGCGAGATGTTGCAGCAGTTGCACATCAAGGTGCTGAACGGGTCGTTGGAACGGGTCGCGGTGCCCGCCGTCGTGGTGCCTGCGGACGTGGTGGCCGAGGCGCCGGTGGCCGTCGCGGTGGACCAGTACACGGTTCCCCGGCACCTGCCGCCGGACATCGGCGACTTCACCGGGCGCGCCGACCAGCTCGACCTCCTGCAGCGCATCTCGGAGAAGACTGCGGTGGCGAGCCGGACGGCGACCGCGACCGTCGTGGTGTCCGGGTTCGGCGGTGCCGGGAAGTCGGCGTTGGCCGTGCACGCGGCGCACATGCTGCGGGACCGGTATCCGGACGGGCAGCTGTTCGCCGACCTGCGCGAGGCCGACCCCGATCTGGGGGTGAGGGACGCGCTGAGGCGGCTGCTCAACGCGTTGGGGGTGGCGAACACCGACCTGCCGGACGACCTCACGGACCGGGTCGAGCTGTACCGGCGCAAGGTGGCCGGGCGGAGCCTGGTCGTGGTGCTGGACAACGTCAGCCACGAGCACCAGGTGCGCCGGTTGCTGCCGGGCTCGTCGCACTGCCTGGTGATCATCACCAGCCGGTCGCGGCTCACCGGGCTGGAGGGCGCCGAGTTCGTCGAGCTGGACTTCTTCGACGCCGAGGCGTCGGTGCGGATGCTCAGCCGGATCGCCGGCGAGCAGCGGATCGCGGCCGAGCCCGAGGCGGCGCGGACGATCGCGCGGTTGTGCGGGGGCATTCCGCTGGCGATCCGGGTGGCGGCGGCGAAGCTGCTGGCGCGGCCGCACTGGCCGTTGAAGGTGCTCGCGGGACGGCTCTCCGACGAACGGCGGCGACTCGACGAGCTGCAGGCAGGGGACCTCGCGATCCGGTCCAGCCTGCAGCTCAACTACACCGAGCTGGGTCCGCTGCACCGCAGGGCGTTCCACCTGCTCACGGTGCTCGACCTGCCGGACTTCGGCGCGTGGCTCGCGGCGCCGTTGCTGGAGATCTCCGCCGACGACGCCGAGGACGTCGTCGAGCACCTGGTGGACCTGCGGCTGCTCGACGTCGTCGGGGTCGATCCGCTGGGCAGGGTGCGCTACCGCTTCCACGACCTCATCCGGCTCTTCGGCGCGGAGCAGGCGGGCGGCGAACGCGCGGACGAGGCCGTGCTGCGGATGATGACGGTCTGGATGCACCTGGTGGAGATCGGTGCGCGCAAGCTGCCGCGGGTCACGCTCGGGCTGCGGCCGCCGGGGCTGAACACCGGCGAGGTGGACTGGCGGCTGAGCGCCGACGTCGAGGAGAACCCGACGGGCTGGCTCAAGGCCGAGACCGCGGCGGTGGTGCGCAGCATCGAACGCGCGCACGAGCTCGGGGTCATGGGGTCCACGACGACGCTCATCGTGTCGTTGCTGGCGTCGCCGTTCGCGGTGCGCAACGAGTTCGACGGCTGGCAACGGATTCTGGACGTCGCACTGACGAGCGCGCGCACTTCGGGTGACAGGGGCGCGCTCGCCACCGTGCATGCGGGGCTCGGGCAGCTGAAGTACGAGCAGGACGACTTCACGGCCGCGCTGGAGCACTTCGGCCTGGCCCGCGACCACGCCGAGGTCGTCGCCGACGTGCACACCCAGGCCGTCGCGCGGGCCGGACTCGGCACCGTGCAGCGGGAGCTGGGCGAGACCGGACCGGCCGCGGAACACCTCGTCGCCGCCGCCGAACTCGCGCAGGAGGCGGGGGACGCGGAGGTCGCGGCGGCCGCGTTGTACGGACTCGGGGCGATCAGCCGCGAGAACGGTGACGTCGACGCCGCCGTGGAGGCGCTCGGCCGGTGCGTCGGCCTCTACCGGGAGATGGGCGACCCGCGCGGGGAGGCGCTGGCGTTGCGCGGGCTGAGCCTCTGCCACCGGGCGCGCGGCGAGCAGACCGCGGCCGTCGAGCTGAGCACGCAGGCCGTGACGATCCTGACCGGCGCCGGGGACGCGCTCGGCGCCGCCTACGCCCGCCAGTCGCTCGCGAAAGCGTTGGTGCGGCAGGGGAAGGTCGCGGAGGCGGCCGAGCTGCTCGACACGTGCCACGAGGTGTTCGCCCGGCACCGCGACCGGTTCGGCGTCGCGCTCGCCATCCGCACGATGGGCGAGACCGCGCTGGCGGGCGGGGACGACGTCAGGGCGCGCGAGCTGCTGGAGGACGCCCTGGTGCGCTGGGAACAGCTCGGGCTGCCCCAGTGGCAGGCCCGCACTCTCCGCGACCTGGCTGCCGTGGCGATCGAGGACGACCTGTGGGCCCGTGCCGTCGAGCTGGCGGCGTCCGTAGGTGGCCGAGAGGCCGCTGAGCTGCGCGGACTCACCGCAGCGGACTGGCGGGCGCACGTCCGGCAGCACCTCTGAAGGTCGTTCTGCAGAACTCCTGTAGGCGAAGCCTTTGGACGGGCCGGGACCTGTAGGTGGCGTGGAGGCCGCGTGCAGACCGGCCCGTCAGTCTTTCTCGTGTCAGGGAACAACGGACACGAAGAGAGCTGAAGATGCCCCCGACCGCCGGAACGATTCTGCTGGGTCCGCCGATCACCCGCGCCGAGGTGATCGTCCGAGCGAAGAGCTGGCTCCGGCCGTCGGTGTCGTTCCACCCCGGCCGCCGGTTCGCCAACGAGCACGGCCGCTACCGCACCGACAGCGCCGGCTTCGTCTGCATGGCCTTGGCGCTGCCGCAGACGAGCATCGACGAGCTCACCGCGTTCTGCTCGCTGGTCTCCCGCGACGACCTGCTCGCCGGCGACCTGCTGATCTGCGCCTGCCACGACACGGCCACCCGGCACGCGATCGTCTTCGAACGCTGGACCGACCGTTCCCGGCACTCGTACCTGGGAATGGAGCAGGTGCGAGGAATCGGCACCGTCCGCAGGGCCGTGCGCTACCCGTACGACGAGGAGCGGGACGCCTTCCTACCCCGTCGTTACCCGATGATCCAGGACTGAAAGAGGGACCCTGAGATGACCGCCCTGCGCACCGTCCTGCTCGCCGTCACCGCCGTCGCCACCCTGGGCACCGGCGTCGCGTGCGTCTCCACGCCCGCCCTGGCCGGCCAGAACGCCGCCGCCCAGGCCGAGGACCGCGCGGTCACCCGCGACCAGATCCTCGCCCGTGCGCAGGTGTGGATCGACGCCGGAGTCCCGTACTCGACCACGAACCGCCGCGACGGCTACCGGACGGACTGCTCCGGCTTCGTCTCCCACGCCTGGACGGCGAGCACCGGCTTCACGACGAGATCGTTGCCGAGCATCAGTCACCGCATCACGAAGGACGACCTCAGACCGGGCGACGCGGTGCTGCGGAACCCCGATCTCGACGGGATGGGCCACGTCCGCCTCTTCACGGGCTGGGCCGACGCCGCGAAGACGGTCATGAGGACCTACGAGCAGACCAGCCCGACCACCGTCGCCCGGGAGCACACCTGGAGCGCCGTGGTCGCCGGCGGCTACCTCCCGTACCGCTACAACAACGTCATCGACAACATCACCTCCGCGCCCGGCAGGCCGCCGTCCGGTGACGCCAAGGCCGAGATCAAGCCCAGCGGCGAGGTCCGCTGAGGACACTCGGCGGGCCTCAGGCCGTGTTGGCCTCTCCGGCGCGATAGGCGTAGCGGTCCAGCACCGCGCGGGTCACGCTCAGCCGCGAGTCCACGCCGAGCTTCTGCAGCAACCGCGACACGTGCGTCTGGACCGTGTTGCGGGACATGCTCAGCCGGGTGGCGATGTCCGAGTTCGGCCAGCCCGCGGCGACCAGCTCGGCCACCCGGCTCTCGAGGTGGTCGAGCGGCCTGCCGTTCAGGTCGCCGTGCACGCCGACCCGCCAGCGCACGTCGTACGGCTTGAGACGCGACTCGGTCCTGCGCACGTCCCAGGTCGCACCGAGTTCGGTGTAGACGGTCATCGCGTCGTAGAGAGCGGCCTGCGCCTCGGTCACGTGGCCCAGCGCGGCGTGCAGGACGGCCAGGTCCTCCGATGCCGTCGCGTGCTCGACCTTGCGGCCTGCCTCGGCGAAGTGCCTCGTCACGGCCGCGAGCGCCGCCGTGTCCTCCTCCAGCAGGGCGCGGCACCAGCGCGCGGCCACCGCACCCCTGGGCGTGCCGGTGTCGCAGGCGGCGAGGGCGGCCGTCGCCACCTCGCGTTCGCCGCGGTCCAGGGCGAGGCGGGTCAGCCGGGGCAGCCACTGGTGGCGGGGGACCATGCGCGGGTAGTCGGCGCGCAGCAACGGCAGCAGCGCGACCATCGCCTCGTCCGCGCGGCCGCGTTGCTCCGCCGCCGCGGAGTGGGCCATGCGCAGGAAGTCGTCGCGGGTCTCCACCGAGGCACGCGGGTAGTCGGTGGCGGACTTGAGGAACGTCTCCAGCGCCGCCGAGTCGTCGCGGTGCGCGGCGATCAACGCCTTAAGGCCGTGCAGCTGATCGATCGACGTGCGCTGGCGCAGGCCGTAGAACGTGATCTCCGGCCGGTCCTGCACGACGGCGTCCAGTTCGGACAGTGCGTCGTGCCAGTCGCCCAGCCAGTAGTGGTGCACCGCCGCCGGGATGTGCGGGCCACCGGTCAGGCCGCGGTGGATCACCAGGTGCTGCGCCGCGTCCAACGCCCTCGACGCGGCCCCCAGCCGGTCGAGCTGCTGGAGCGTGAAGATCTTGTCGTCCAGCAGGCAGAGTTCGAGGTCCGCACCCGCCGGGTCGCCGCCGATCGCCTCCAGCGCCTGGTCGACGTGGGCCAGCGCCTCGGTGTGCCGGCCCTGCGCGGACGCGATCTCCCAGAGGCTCTCCGACGCGTGCGCGATCGCGACCAGGTCCGCGGACTCCTTCGCCCGGTCCAGTGCCATGACCGCGGTCTGGTGCGCGGTGTTCGGGTCGTCGAGCGCCCGGCGTTCCACCCTGGCCTGCAACGAGTGGTGCCGCGCCCGCCAGTGCGCCGGGACCGACGGGTCCGCCGCCACCTGGCGCAGCACCTCCAGCGCGCGGTCGTTCTCGCCGGCCGTGTGGTCCATGTACGCGAGCATCAGGCGCATCTCGGCCGCCCGCGTCGGGTCCTCGGCCGTCTTGAGGACGGCGCGGGCCTCGGTGACCGGGTGCCTGCCCAGCCAGAACAGCAGCCGGGTGAGGCGCACCAGGAACACCTCGCGGGCGCGGTCGCGGACGGAGGGGCTCGCGACGGCGTACTCCAGCAGTTCGACGGCGAGCGACGGGTTGCGGCTCGCCAGTGTGTTCGAGTGCGTGAGCAGCCACTGCGTCACCCACGTGTCCACCGGCACCGGGCCCGCGAGCAGCTGCTCGGAGATCCGCTCCACGTGCGCGCCCGCCGTGTCGAGGGTCTCGGCGGCCTGCCGGTGCAACGCGACCCTGGCCGTCGCGGGCACCGCCTCGTACAGGACGCGGCGCAGCATCGGGTGCTCGAACGCGAGCCGCCGGCCGGACTCCCTGATCACCCGCCCCGCCGTCGCCTCCTCCACGGCGGGCAGCAGCCCGGACGCCTGCTCGTGCGCGACCGTCGCGAGGTCGTTGAGGCTGAACTCCATGCCGAGCAACGCGGCCCACCGCAGCAGCCGGCGGGTGCTGTCGGAGAGGTGCTCCATCAGGCCCGCGACCACGGCGTCCATCGCGGGCTGCGGCGCGCCGGCCGGCCGGTCGAGGTGGGCGGCACCGCCGCGCAGCACCACCGCGTCGTCGCGGATCAGCGCGTCGACCATCGCCAGCACGACCAGCGGGTTGCCGCCCGCGCAGTCGATGACGGCCAGCAGGGCGGCGCCGGGGTCGGCGCCCACGGCCTGGCGCACCAGCTCCGTCGTCGCCGTCTCGTCCAGCGGGCCGAGCCGCAGCCGGAAGCCGCCGTACGCGGCCACGGCCGTGCGCAGCGGGTCCAGCTCGGGGCGCACCGGGTGCGGCCGGGACGACCCGACCAGCAGCAACGGCAGGTGCGGCGCCGTCCTCGCGAGGCGCTGCCACACCAGCAGGCTCGCGTCGTCGGCCCACTGCAGGTCCTCCAGCACCAGCACGACCGGGCCGGACTCGCACAGCTCGTGCACGGTCCTGACGAGGTGCTCCACCAGCACGATCAGGTCCTCGGGCTCCACCGGCGACGGCGAGTCGGGCAACTGCACGTTCAGGGCCTCGGTCACGACGCCGAGCGGGAACACGTCGTCGGACTCGTCCCCCGCGTGCCACCGCACGGCGCATCCGAGCTCGTGGGCGTCCGCGAGCGCGGCCGCGAGCAGCGCGGACTTGCCCGACCCCGGTTCGCCCTCGACCCAGAGCGCGGTCCCGGTGCCGTGCAGCGCGGACTCCAGCGCGTGCCGCACCGCGGCCAGCTCGTCCACCCGGCCCGCGAACGCCTGGGGCGCCTCGGGCACCGGCGGCAGGACCGGAAACGACGAGGACGCCGTGAAACCGCGGCCGCGGCCGGACGTGACGTCCTCGTAGGCCTGGCGCAGCTGCGGGCCCGGTTCGATGCCGAGCTGCTCGACCAGCAGCTCCCTGGTCGCCCGGTACACCGCGAGCGCCTCGTCGTCGCGGCCCGCCTGGTGCAGCGCCGTCATCAGCAACGCGCGCGGCGTCTCCCGCAACGGGTGCGCGGACGTCAGCGCGAGCAGGTCGTCGATCGCGAGGTCGGTCTCGCCCGAGAAGGCCATGATCTCGGCCCGGCGTTCCAGGGCGTCGAGGTGCAGTTCGGCGAGCCGGCCGCGGTGCCGGGCGGCGAACGGGCCGGCGATGCCCATCAGCGGGTCGCCGTGCCAGAGCTCCAGCGCCTGCTCCAGCGCGGCCAGCGCGGACCCGGCCTCGCCGACGGCCCAGAGGTGCCGTGCCTCGTCCCGCAGCCGGTCGAACTCGTGCACGTCGAGGGCGGTCGGGTCGAGTCGCAGCGAGTACCCGGAACCCTCGGAGACCAGTACGTTGCCGGTGGACCACTTGGACCGGACGGGTTCGAGCGCGCGCCGCAGGCGGGAGACGTAGGTGTAGAGAGAGCTGTCGACGGCGCCCGGTGGTGCGTCGCCCCAGATCGCGTCCACCAGCTCGTCCCGGGACACGACGGTGTTCGCGCGCAACGCCAGCACGGAGAAAAGGGCACGTTGCCGCGCGGATCCGAGTGACAGCTCGGCGGAACCGCGCCAGGCGCACACCTCGCCCAGCAGCTGCACCCGCAGCGGAGCGGGAGTGTCGGTCGGCTCCGTTGACATTTGCCCCACTCCGAGCTTCGGCCGCGCCGACGGGCGCGGCTGTCGAGTCTAGCCACGGCTCGCGAGCACCAGACGGTTCAGCGGAGGCCACCAAATGAGACCGTGGCGGAACTCACCGTGGTCTTGACGAGGCGAGACGGGGGCCCGGTAAACGTCAAGATGGGCCATCCGGGTGAACTCCCAGGTCAACCGGGTGCAGGCGCTAACACCCGGTTCAGGGGCCCGTGAGCGGGCGCCAAGATCCACACATCAGGCGAACAATTCGTCAAGATCGGGCCCGTCTCGCGGCCCCGGCCGTCAAGACTTCATAGAGGTTGCCTCTTCACACTCGATTTCCGTGATCGAACGTGTGGAGGTTCTGTGATGGCGCAAGTACGCGTCGCCGTGCACAGCACGGACCCCATGGGCTACGTCGGGCTCTCGTACTTCCTCAAGGCGCGGCCCGAGGTCCAGGTCGTCGAGAAGGACGGCATGACCCCGCCGGACGTCATCGTCTTCTCCACGGAGAGGCTGACGTCGGAGGCCATGGGCTGGCTCCGGCAGACGTCGGCGGACCGCAGGGTCCCGATCGTGCTGATGGCGACCGCCCTGACCGACGCCCCGCTGCTCGCCGTCGTCGAGTGCGGCGTGGTGGCGATCCTGCCGCGCACCGCCGTGACGGGGGAGCAACTGGTCGACAGCATCCAGGCCGCGGCCAACGGCAGCGGTGTCATGCCCCGGGACGTGCTGGGCAAGCTGCTCAAGCGCGTCGAGATGCTCCAGCGCGACGTGCTCGCGCCCAACGGTCTCAACGCGGCGGGGCTCGCGCCGCGGGAGGTCGACGTCCTGAGGTTGATCGCCGAGGGCTGGGCCACCGACGAGATCGCCAAGGAGCTGCGGTACTCCGAGCGGACCGTCAAGAACGTGATCCACCACGTGACGAACCGCCTCAACCTGCGCAACAGAGCGCACGCCGTGGCCTACGCGATGCGGGCCGGCGTCATCTGACCACGTCGCCGGAGAGGTCCGCGTGCTCCGCCACCAGCGCGCGCGAACGCACGCCCAGCTTCTTCAGGATGCGCGCCACGTGCGCCTGCACCACCCGGCGCGGCAGCGACAGCCGCACCGCGATGTCCGGATTGGACAGTCCGTTCGCGACGAGGCCGGCGATGCGCTTTTCGGCCGGTGTCAGCGTTTCCCACCCGGTGCCCGCACGACCGACCGCCCGGTCGTGCCGGAAGCCGAAGGCACCGAACCGGTCCAGGATCCTGTGGACGTCCCACCGCGCGTCCAGCGCCGTGAGGACGTTCACCGCCTCCGCGAACGCCTTGCGTGCCTCGGGCTGCCGCCCGGCCGCGACGAGCAGTGCCGCGGCCTCCTCCAGCGCCGCCGCCAGCTCGACCGTCCTGCCGACCTCGCGGTAGTGCGCCACCGCGGCGAGCGCCGGTTCCGGGTCGCCGGTCGCGAGCGCCTCGCACCGCAGCAACGCCGTGTGGGCGCGCGCGGGCACGATCTCGCGGTCCGCCTCCAGCTTGGCCACGGACAGCGCCTCGAAGACCACGTCCTCGTCACCGGCCTCCCGCGCCAGCTTGAGGACCTCCGGCAGCCACTGGTGCCGCAGCATCAGCTCGGCGTAGGCCGGGTCGAGCACGGGCGCCATGATCTCCAGCGCCCGTTTCCGGTCACCGCTCTGCACGGCCGCGAGCGACCGCGCGGCCAGCAGGAAGTCGTGGCTCTCGCGTTCGGCCACCGTGGTCACGAGGTGTTCCTCGGCCGCGTCCAGGTGAGCTCGTGCGGCGGCGTTGTCGTTGCGCCGCAACGCGATCAGCGCCGCGACGCCGTGCAGCAGCAGCCACGACGGACCGGGGTCCACCAGTCCGCCGTAGTTGATCGCCGGGCCGTCCTCGGTGGCCGCGTCGAGCTCCACCAGCGCCTGGTCCCAGCGTCCCGTCCAGTAGTGGTGGATCGCGGCGGGCACCTGCGGGCCGGTCGGCAGCCGGTGCGCGACGGTCAGCTCGTCGACCTTGCGCAACGCCGCGTCGACCTCGCCCAGGCGGTCCAGGTTCTGCAACGTGAACATGCGGTTGTCCAGCAGGATCGCGTGCATCGCCACCAGGTCCGTGCGGCCGGTGACGGCGACGACCGCCTCGTCCACGTGCCGCAGCGCCGCCCGGTGGTCGCGCCGGACCGTGTCGACGAGCCAGCGGGTCTGCAACGCGTGCGCGATCAGGTACGCGTCCTTGTTCGCGACGGCCTCCGCGTGCGCCGTCTTCGCGGTCAGCTCGGCGTCGTCGACGTTGGAGATGTCCCGGCCGATGTGCGCCAGCAGCGACTTGTGCCGCAGCCGCCAGATCTCCGGCACCGACGGGTCCGTCTCGACCTCGGTCAGCGCCCGCACGGCCAGGTCGCGCTTGCCCTGCCGCAGCAGGATCGCCGCGAGCATCTGCCGCAGCTCGGTCGAGCGGGTCGGGTCGGTCGAGATCGCGAGTGCCTGCTTGACCTGCGCCTCCGGGTCCCGGACGAGCTTGAACAGCACCCGCACGAGCGCGGTGAGCAGCACCTCGCGGCGCGGGTCGCGCGGGCCCCCGCCCTCGAGCGCCTGCTCCAGCAGGTCCACCGCGATCAACGGGGCGCGCGAGGTCAGCTCGGCGACGTTCGCGACGAGCCAGTCGAGCACCCACGGCTCCGGCTCGGACGCGGCGGCCACCAGCTGCTCGGCGACGCGCCGGGCCGGTGCCCGCTCGGCGGCGAGCGCCTTGGCCGCCTGCAGGTGCAGCAGCTCGCGCATCGGCGCGGGCACGGCGTCGTACACGGCCTCGCGCATCACCGGGTGCCGGAACACCAGCCGGTGCGTGCCCTCGGTGAGCACGTTCGCCCTGACCGCGTCCTCGGCCGCGAGCACGACCTCCTCGACGGGCCTGCGCCACAGCCCGGCGATCTGCTCGGCGGTGACGTCCGCGCCGAGCACGGCGGCGCAGCGCAGCACCTCGCGGGTGCGGTCCGGCAACGCCTGCCAGGTGCGCTGGACGGCGGCGAACAACGTGCGCGGCGCGTCCCGCAGGTGCTCCTCCGCGACCTCGGCCACCCCGCCGGACAGGTCGATCGCCTGCTCGCGGCGCAGTTCGCCGAGCATCTCCCGCAGGTACATCGGGTTGCCGTCGGCCTGCGCGACGAGCCGGCGCAGCCGGGTTCCCGGCTGCCCGCCCACCAGCTCGGTGGTCAGCGCGGCGGCCTCCGGCCCGGACAGCGGCCCGAGCGTCAGCACGTCCCCGCCGGTGGCGGCGACCTGCGCGCGCAGCGCGTCGAGGTCGGCCCGGCCGTGCCGCGACCGCGCCGCCGTGACCAGCAGCAACGGCAGCTGGCCGGTCGCCGTGACGAGCCTGCGCCACACGTGCACGGACGCCTCGTCGGCCCACTGCAGGTCGTCGATCACCAGCACGGTCGGGGCCTGCGCGGTCATCTCGTCCACCATCGTGGCCGTGTGGTCGGCGACCATCTGGAGTGTGTCGTCCTCGCCGGGCAGCTCGCCCGCCTGCTGCCTGCGGCTCAGCTCGCCGCGCTGGGAGCACGCCTGGACCGGGTCGATGCCCGCGAACTCCATCAGCACCTGGAGGGGGAAGTGCGCGGCGAGCTGGTCCGCGACCGCCCAGCCGACCTGGAAGCCGAGCCTCTCGGCGCCCGCGAGGCCGAGCGCGAGCAGCTCGGACTTGCCGATGCCCGGTTCGCCCTCGACGTAGACGGTGCCGCCCGCGCCGGTCGACAGCTCGACGAGGCGTTCGCGCAGGCGTTCGGTCTCGTCCTCCCGCCCGACGAACACGTCGGTGGCGCCACGGGAGGGGATCGCGCTCTCCCGCTCGTCCTCCTGCTCGGCCGCGACACCGGGGGCGGGGGCACCGGACAGCACGGCGGCGTGCGCGTCGAGCAGCGCCTGGCCGGGTTCGGCGCCCAGTTCGGACCGCAGCACCTCGCGGGCGGCGGCGTAGACCTCCAGCGCCTCGGCCTGCCGTCCGGTGCGGCTCAGCGCCAGCATCAGCAACGCGTGCAGCGACTCGCGCAACGGGAAGTTCCTGGCCAGCGAGGCCAGCTCGGCGGGCAGGTCGGCCGTCTCGCCGAGCACGAGCCGGTCGCGCGCCCGTGCCTCCACGGCGGACAGTCCGCGATCGGTCCACCGGCCGCGTTCGGACTCGGCGTGCGGACCGGGGATCCCGGTGTACGGGTCACCGCGGAAGAGCCGCAACGCCTGGGAACGCCGTTCCACGGCCTCGTGGTGCTCCCCGGCGGCGCTCAGCCGGTCCGCCTCGGCGACCAGGTCGCCGAACTCCACCAGGTCCACCTGGGACGGTGCGACCCGCAACGCGTAGCCGTTCTTGGTGGAGAGCAGGACCTCCCGGCTGTTCTCGACGCCCGCGCCGGCCAGGTTCCTGCGCAACGCGGACACGTAGGTGTAGACGCTGCCCGCCGCGCTGGCCGGTGCGGAGGTGCCCCAGACCGCCGCGATCAGCTCGTCGCGGCCGACCGCCTGCCCCGCCCTGGAGGCGAGCACGGCGAACAGGGCGCGTTGCCGGCTCGGGCCGAGCGGGACCTCGGTGTCGTCGTGCACGACGCGCAGCGGACCGAGCAGCCCGATGCGCAACCCTTGTCCCGCACCAGCTTCCGGCACTCCCGCTCCTCTGCGTCTCCACGACCGGCGCCACCGCGTCCCGCCACCGCTCGCGGACGGAGGCTAATCGGGTGAGCGGAGCTTTCTCCGGGGTGTCTGCCCCGATTGTCACTCCGTGATGGCCGTCCGGGCAAAACCGGAGGACAACCAGGCGGTTCGCTGCTCCAGCAGGGCCGTGAAGGTGGCCACGACCATCGCGGTGCCCTCGATCCGGTGCGCCGCAACGGTGTCACCGTCGCCGACGCGGATGCCGACGTCGTTGCCGGAGAGCTGCGCGAACGCCTTCTCGTCCGCCGCGTCGTCGCCCAGGAACGCCACCGCCGTGGCGCCGGCCCGGTGCCGCAGCACGTCGAGCGCCTTGCCCTTGTCGGCGGGCACGACCGAGAACTCGATCACCCGCCTGCCCTCGGTGACCCGCACGCCCTCCCAGCCGCCGGGTCCGGTGCGCAGCTGGGCCAGCAGCCACCGCGCCTCCTGCGGCCGGCAGCGGCCGTGGTGCACGGCCACGCTCAGGGGCTTGACCTCGACCACCGCCGGCGACGAGTACCGCGCCACCCCGTCCGTGATCACCCGCCGCAGGTCCGCGAGCAGCCGCTGCTCCCGCGGGCGCGGCTCGTGCACGAACCCGGCGTCGAACTCCGCGCCGTGCGACCCGACCAGCCGCACCTCGCCCGGCAGCCGGGACAGCAGCGCCAGGTCCCGCAACGCCCGCCCGGAGATCACCGCGGTCGTCGTGTCCGGCAGCACGGCGATCCGGCGCAGCACCGCCACGGCCTCGCGGTCCGGCACCGCCTGCTCCGGCCGTGCCGCGACCGGCGCGAGGGTGCCGTCGTAGTCGCACGCCAGCAACAGGTGCGGGGTGCGCGCCAACGGGACCAGCGCGTCGAGGAGGTCAGCGGGCAGAGCGGGCATGGCGGCGACGGTACGTACCGGTGCTCGTCGCGGACCTCGGGAAACACCTGTCTGCACCTTCGGGCGACATTCGCCGTGCCGAGGGGGCACGGTCGCCTTCCGCGGCCCCGTCCGGCGTTCCTGCCGTGATCGAATTCCGGTGCGGGTGCGGTACTGGAGGTCGATGTGCTGGACGAGCGGACGACCGGCGCCGAGGGTGCGCTGTCGTCGCGGTTGCGCGTGGTGACGATGAGGCTGGCGTCGGCGGGAGCGTCCCGCCTGGCCGCGGAGGCGCGCACCCTGCTGTGCGACCACCGCGTCGAGACGTGCGTCGAGCTGATCACGGGCCGCGCGGCCGAAGGCCAGATCGGCCTCACCGCGCGGGAGATCAAGGACCTCCGCGCCCTCACCGGCGACGCCGTCGTCACGGCCCGGCTGGCCCGCCTCACCCCGCTCGCCGACCAGACCGTCGCCGTTCCCGTGCTGCCGCCGTCCCGGATGCCGACGACGTCGAAGCACGTGCTGGTAGACCGCGCCGCCGCCGAGGCCTGCGCGCGCGTGCCGGACGCGGTGAGCCTGCGGGTGGCGTGGCGCGGCGGGCGGTCGCCGGTGCGGGTGCACCTGGTGGAGTTCGCGCGGTCCGCGACCGACCACGACATCCTGCTGGCGGCCCGCGACCTGGACCTCGCGCTGGACGAGTGGCAGGTGCCGAACCGGTCGATGGAGTCGTACCGGCCCGGTGACGCGATGCCGCGCGGGTACGCCGAGCTGATCTCCCTCGGGGACGAGGTGTGGCGGCGCCGCTGAGCGTCAGGCGGTCGAGTGACGCGCGTCGCGCGATTCGGGCTGGTGGGGGCTGAGCACATAGGGTGCTGCGTGTGTCGCAGTGCGGCCTCGCCCGGTTGCCTGGGTGCTTCCACGAGCGCGGTCGCCGCCGGGGACAATCAGCCCCGACCGTTCAGCTCCAGGAGGATTGTTGATCCACAAGTTCTCGGTTCGCTCCGCGGGGGTAGCGGAGCCCGACATCCGTGAGCTCGGCCGATCGTGGGGGCTCGAGGACCTCGAGGTCTGGCGCGACTACTACGTCGAGTTCGAGAGCACGCCGGACGCCGGGGCGCTCGCCCAGGTGGCGGCGGTGCTGGGCGACCAGCTCGACGTCGAGGTCACTCTCGACACGCCGCTGGACTCCGGGGCCGTGCAGGTGGCGTACAAGCGCGGGGTGGTCGACAACGAGAGCGACTCCATCGTCACGGTGTGCGGGCTGCTCGGCGTCGCCGCCAAGGCCGGCAAGGTCGCCACCAGCTACAAGTCGGCCGCGCCGAAGCTCAGGGAGCTCATCGAGACCACGCGGTTCAACTCGACCATCGAGGAACTGCACGTCGAGGAACCGCACTACGACACGCTCGTGCCGCAGGGGCACTACGACCCGGCGGAGCAGTACGACCTGCGCGGCCTCGACGACGAGGGGCTCGCGGCGCTCGGCACGGCCGGTGGGCGGAACCTGTCGCTCGCGCAGATGAAGCACGTCCAGCACGTGCAGAACACGCTCGGGGACGAGTTCGTCACGGACGTGCTGCTGGAGGCGCTGGACGCCCGGTGGAGCGACCACTGCGCGCACACGACGTGGAAGTCGCTGGGCAGCCTGCTCGGCCGGCTCATCCAGGCGGCCAAGGACGTCGACAACCCGAACGTGCTCAGCATGTTCCACGACAACGCCGGCGTCTGGGACTTCTACGACGGCCACGCGATCGCCATCAAGGCCGAGACGCACAACGGGCCGTCCGCGATCTCCGGCTACTTCGGACAGCTGACGAAGCTCGGCGGCGTGCTGCGCGACATCCTCGGCACGGGGCTGTCCGCGGACCCGATCGGCAGCTTCGAGTACACCGCCGTCGGCGAGCCCGAGGCACCCGCGCCGATCAAGGGCCGCCCGGACGCGCGCAGGCTCGCGGGCGAGACGATCCGCGCGATCAAGGAGTACGGGAACACGTTCGGCGTGCCGATGATGTCGTCGCGCATGACGTTCCACCCGGCCTACCGCGCCAAGCCGTTCGCGCTCGGCGGCAGCATCGGCCTGCTGCCCGTCGAAGCGGCGCAGCGGGGCACGCCGCGGCCCGGCGACTTCGTCGTGCTCATCGGCGGCCTGACCGGCAACGAGGGCATCCACGGCGCGTCGGCCAGCTCCGCGGGCGCGGTGATGGACACGACGGCCGTGCAGATCGGTGCCCCGCTGGAGCAGGTCAAGTTCCGCAAGGCGCTGATCGAGCTGCGCGAGGCTGGCTGCATGAGCGCGCTCACCGACGTCGGTGGCGCGGGCCTGAACAGCGCCGTCGGCGAGATCGGCGAGGCGTGCGGCGTGTGGATCAACACCGCGCTGGTGCCGCTCAAGACCGCCGCGCTGCCGATGTGGCGGATCCTGCTGTCCGAGTCGCAGGAACGCATGCTGCTCGCCGTGCGGCCGGAGCAGCAGGAGCGCGCGAAGCAGATCCTCGACCGGCACATGGTGCGCTCGACGGTCATCGGCCGGTTCGCGGACACGGGCCGCTACCACGTGTTCCACGCCCCGGACCTGACCGAGGACGCGCTCATCGCGGCGGACCCGTCCATCGTCCCCGCGCACCAGGGCGAGCTCGGCTTCGACGTGGCCTACGACCTGCTCGACCTCGAGGTCGAGCGCGTCGAGGTCGGCGCACCGCCACGGCCGCAGGGCGCTCCCGAGTGGCCGGCGCTGGACGCGTCGCAGCTCGCCGACCTGCTGGCCCAGGTCGTCTCGGACGCCGAGGTCGCCTCGCAGCACTTCGCCGACTCGCAGTACGACTCCACGGTCCAGGGCAACACCTGGTACGGCCCGCACTACGGCACCGAGCGGCCGGTCCGCACCGCCTACTGGGCGGGCACGCCGGTCGACGGCTCGCCCGCCGCGGCCGTGCTGAACACCGCGTTCAACCCGTGGATGTTCGACGCCGACCCGGTCGCCGCCACCCGCCAGATGTTCTGCGCGGCCATCGCGGGCCAGGTGCTCGCCGGTGTGGCCGTCGAGGACGTCTGCATGTGCGACAACTTCTACACCCCGCACCTGTCCGAGAACTGGCGCGAGTGGCTCGTCGGCATGGTCGACGAGCTCGCGGGCCTGGTCCGCCACTTCGGCGTGCCGCTGATCTCGGGCAAGGACTCGTCGGCGGGTTCCGTGCACACCGACGAGGGCCTGGTCAGCGTGCCGCCCGCGGTGTTCCTGAGCGCGCTCGGCAAGGTCCCGCACCGCGACGGCCTGCTGGCCGAGCAGTGGACCGCGCAGGGCAACGTGCTCGTCCAGGTCGGCCTGCGGACGTCGTCCCCGGTCGGCACGGTCGCCGCGCGCAAGCTGGGGCTGGCCTCCGGTGGCCTGGACGACCTGGAACTGTCCGAAGTGGACTGCTACCTGAAGGCGTTGGGGCAGAGCAGGAACCTGCTGCGCAGCGGTGCCCGCATCGGCGCCGGCGGCGTCGCGGCCACCCTCGCCCAGGGCGTCCTGGCGAGCGGCATCGGCGTGCGGCTGGAGAACGCGACCACTGAGTCGCTCTTCGCCGAGCACCGCGTCGGCGCGGTCGTCGAGGTCGCCCCCGGCGACGTCGCGAAGCTGCCCGCCGAGCTCCACCCCGTCGTCCTCGGCACGCTCGACGGCACGAGCATCGTGCTCGACGGCACCGACCTGTTCACCCCGGCCGCGCGTGACGGCTGGTTCCACTCGTTCACGGCGAGGATCGCATGAAGCCGACCGTCAACGTCCTGTACCTGCCCGGCACCAACTGCCAGGAGGAGACCGTCCGCGCGTTCGCCGAGGTGGGCGCCGAGCCGAGGATGAGGTTCGCGGCCGACCTGCTCGCGGGCACCGACCGCCTCGACGACGCCGACATCCTCTGCATCCCCGGCGGGTTCTCGTTCGGCGACCACCTCGGCGGTGGCGCGGTGGCGGCGGCGTTGCTGCGCAGCCACCTCGCCGACCAGTTCGAGGCGGCGCGCAGCCGTCCGTTGCTGGGCATCTGCAACGGGTTCCAGATCGCGGTGCGCGGCGGCTGCTTCGGCAAGGTGGGCCTGAAGGTCAACAGCGCCGGCACGTTCCGCAACGAGGAGAACCAGCGGCACGTCGTCGAGACGGGCAACGACAGCCCGTGGCTCGCGGGCCTCGCGGGCCAGACCCTCAGCTTCCCGTGCGCGCACGGCGAGGGCCGGTTCGACCCGGGCAGCGAGACCGAGGGCTACCGCGTCGCGCTGCGGTACGAGAAGGACACCAACCCGGACGGCTCGTTCGAGGACATCGCCGGCATCACCAGCGCCGACGGCCTCTCGTTCGGCCTGATGGACCACCCGGAGCGCGCGATGGACCGCGAGACCCGGCTGGCGTTCTTCGAGAACGGCGTGCGCGCCGTCCGCTAGACCGCACGACCTCCGAGTTACCTCCGTAGACCACCACAGGACTGTAGACCCCAAAGAGGCGAGTAAT
>NZ_JBHXLO010000046.1:0-71315 GCF_042721395.1 Lentzea sp. NPDC058450 | reverse complement strand
AGATTGGGGCTTGACTTCGGGGCCCTTGCGAGGCGCTCATCGGCCGTTAAAAGCCGGGCTGAAAAGCGCCCGGCCGATCCGCGAAGGTAGCACCTCGCACCCAAAGTCAAGCCCCAATCTCGAGCGTGCGTGGTTGCGTTGGCACCGCACGTCACCACACCGCTTTGACGGAGCCAAGAGGTAAGGACGCCTCGCCTTCCGGCATTGCGTTGGGTCTTGGCTGGGCTCGGCTGCGCCATCGCGATGCTTGCGCTCATGCGGGCTCGCCTTCGGCTTCGCATGTCCTCAAGCCATCCTTGCCATGTTCTTGGCCTGCCGGGACGTCCGGAACTTGTCACGGTCCCCGGTTTGTCTCGGACAACTGGTTGGTACCTCTTGTCCGGTGGTGACCTGCCGCCTAGTCTCGCGCCCGTCTGCGATCAGGCAGCTTTGTTACCCAATGGGCTAGAGGTGGTTGTGAGCAGCAGATTTGTGGTGGGAGCGCTCGCATTGGCGCTCGTTGCGGCGGGGACGACCAGTGCTTCGGCGGCGGATCCGCTGGTCTCTCGCGGCAAGGCGGTGACGGCTTCTTCGGTTGAGGCGGCCGGGTACGAGGCGGACAAGGCCGTGGACGGGAATGCCGGTACGCGGTGGGCCTCGGCGCTCGGGACTGCTCAGGAGTGGATTCGGGTCGACCTCGGGTCGGCGCACTCGGTCAGTCGGGTGCGGCTGAGTTGGGAGGCGGCGTTCGCTCGGGCCTATCGGGTGCAGACGTCTGCTGACGGTGGCTCGTGGAACGACGTGTTCACCACCGGTGCTGGGGACGGTGGGGTCGATGACCTGACCGTGTCCGGTAGTGGGCGGTACGTGCGGGTGTTGGGTACTGCTCGCGGTACTGAGTGGGGGTACTCGCTCTGGGAGCTCGAGGTTTACGGCGTTGGGGACGGCACGCCGCCGCCCACCGGGGTTGCGGTGCCGTTCGGTAGTCGGCTGCAGCCTTATGCGGCCGGGATGTTGCGGCCGTCCGGGAGCACGTCCACTTTGGATGCTCAGGTGGTGGACTACTACCAGCGCTGGAAGAGCGCGTTCGTCCGGCAGAACTGCGGGAACGGGTGGTATCAGGTGATCTCGCCTGATGCCGATCATCCGTACGTTGCCGAGGCGCAGGGGTACGGCATGGTTGTCGTTGCGACCATGGCCGGTGCTGATCCCGATGCTCGGAGGATCTTCGACGGGCTGGTCAAGTGGAAGATCGATCATCCGTCCTCGATCAACCGGGACCTGCTGGCCGCCGAGCAGGACGTGAACTGCCGGAGTGTCAACGGTGGGGACGGTGCCACCGACGGCGACATGGACGTGGCCTACGGGCTGCTTCTCGCCGATCGGCAGTGGGGGTCGGCCGGGACGTACGACTACAAGCAGTTGGCTGTCCGGCACATCAACGCCATCAAGGCCAGTGAGGTGAACCCGCAGACCAACCTGCTGAAGCTGGGGGACTGGTCGAGCGCCGGTGACCAGTACTACTACCTGTCGCGGTCCTCGGACTGGATGGTCGACCACTTCCGGGCGTTCCGGAAGGCGACTGGCGATGGGGCGTGGGACACGATTCGTGGGGCGCACCAGAACGTCATCGCGCAGCTTCAGCAGCACTACTCGCCTGGGACCGGGTTGTTGCCGGACTTCGTGGAGAACACGAACTCCTCGCCGCGGCCGCCTGCCGGGCAGGTGCTGGAGAGTGCGAACGACGGCAAGTACTACTGGAACGCTTGCCGGGTGCCGTGGCGGATTGGTGCGGACGCGGTTACCAGTGGGGACTCGCAGTCGTTGGCGGCAGCCCGCAAGCTCAACACGTGGGTCAAGGCCAAGACCGGCGGGAACCCCAACAACATCGCCATGGGGTACCAGCTCAACGGCACGCAGATCTCCGGTGGCAGTGCCGCCGCGTTCTTCGCGCCGTTCGCGGTGGTCGCCGCCACCGATTCGAGCAGCCAGGCGTGGCTGGACGCGTTGTGGAACAAGATGGTGCAGACGCCGATCGACGGCGGCAGCTACTTCTCCGCGAGCATCCAGCTGCAGGTGATGATCACGGTGACCGGGAACCACTGGGTGCCGTGACCCGACGGTCGGCGGGGCGCGGAAGTGTCTCGCCGATCGTGCTGTTCGAACGCGCAACACTGGTCCGTACCTCTTGTGAGCTGCGCAGACGCCTGCTTACCGTCCCCTCCAACTCGCATTGGCAGTTTTGTTAACCAATTGCTGGAGGCGGTCGTGGGCGGCAGAAAAGTGGTGTTCGGGGCGGCCGGGCTCGTGCTCGGTCTTCTCGTCGCCGGAACAACCATCGCGTCGGCGGCGGACCCGCTGGTCTCGCGCGGCAAGGCCGTCACGGCCTCGTCCGTCGAGGGCAGCGGGTTCGAGGCCGGCAAGGCGGTCGACGGCAGTGCGTCGACCCGGTGGGCGTCGGTCGAGGGGCGCGATCCCGAGTGGCTGCGGGTCGACCTCGGTGCGGCGCACTCGATCAGTCGGGTGAAGCTGAGCTGGGAGGCGGCGTACGCGAAGTCGTACCGGATCCAGACCTCCCCGGACGGCTCGGCGTGGACCGACGTCTACTCGACCAGCAGCGGTGACGGCGGCACCGACGACCTGACGCTGTCCGGTTCGGGGCGCTACGTCCGGATGTACGGCACGGCGCGCGGCACCACGTACGGCTACTCGCTGTGGGAGTTCGAGGTCTACGGCGTGTCCGGTGGCACCCCGCCCACGACCACGACGACTACGACCACGACCACGACTCCGCCACCGAACGGGCTGGGCTACCCGTTCGGCAGCAGGAAGACTCCTTACGCGGTGGGCGTCCTGCGCCCGTCCGGCAGCACGTCCACTTTGGACGCCGAGGTCGTCGAGTACTACCAGAAGTGGAAGGCCGCGTTCGTCAAGCAGAACTGCGGCAACGGCTGGTACCAGATCATCTCGCCGGACGCGGAGTTCCCGTACGTGGGCGAGGCCCAGGGCTACGGCATGGTGATCACCGCCCAGATGGCGGGCGCCGACCCGGACGCGAAGAAGATCTTCGACGGCCTGCTCAAGTACAAGCTCGCGCACCCGTCGGTGAACAACCCAGACCTGCTGGCGTCCGAACAGGACACCGCCTGCCGGAGCGTCAACGGCAGCGACAGCGCGACCGACGGCGACATGGACACGGCGTACGGACTGCTGCTCGCCGACCGGCAGTGGGGCAGCACCGGCACGTACAACTACCGGCAGATCGCGCTCAAGAACATCAACGCGATCAAGAAGAGCCTGATCAACCCCAGCACCAGCCTGCTGCTGATGGGCGACTGGTCCGGCCCCGACGACAGCAGGAAGTACTACGGGTCGCGGTCTTCGGACTGGATGTCGGACCACTTCCGCGCCTTCCGCGCCGCCACCGGCGACGGCGCCTGGGACACCATCCGCACCAAGCACCAGGACCTCATCGCCGGGCTCCAGTCGAAGTACGCGCCGAGCACCGGCCTGCTGCCGGACTTCGTGCAGGACACCAACTCCACGGTCAAGCCCGCCGTGGGCAAGGTACTCGAAGAAGACGAGTACGACGGCAAGTACTGGTACAACGCCTGCCGCGACCCGTGGCGGATCGGCGCGGACGCGGCCCTCACCGGTGACGCCAAGTCGGTGGCCGCCGCTCGCAAGATGAACTCCTGGATCAAGAGCAAGACCGGCGGCGACCCGAATAAGATCGGCGTCGGCTACCAGTTGAACGGAACGCAGATCCAGAGCGGCACCGACGCGGCGTTCCTCGCGCCGTTCGCCGTCGCGGCCACGACGGACGCCGGCGGCCAGGCCTGGCTCGACGCGCTGTGGAACAAGATGCTGACCACGCCGGTGCAGACCGACACCTACTTCGGCGCCAGCATCCAGCTGCAGGTGATGATCACGGTGACCGGCAACCACTGGATCCCGTAAATCCGTTGCCCGGCCACGGTTGAATGGTGCGATGGGGGTAGCCAGAGCGCGTCGCATCGCAGAGCGGGTACACCGGGGGCAGCTCACCCGCGAGGGTGGGCTGTTCCTCGACGAGCTCGACCAGGTGGTCCGCCTGGTCGAGGAGAACGGAGGGGGCGCGCTGGCCGTCCAGGCGGCCTGGCTGCACGCCGTTCCGGAGACCAGTGCGGACCTGGCGAGCGAGGACGTTCCGTTGCACGTCCGCCAGGTGGTGCAGGCGTTGCGCTGTGCGCCTGGCTGGTCCCAGCCGCAGTCGTCGAAGGTGGCGCGGGCGGAAGGGATCGTCCGTGCGGCGAAGCTCGCGCAGTCGCGCTCCACCCGGCCGCCTGCCGAGGACGCCGAGCCGGCCACGCTGGCGGAACTGCTGGTCCGGCACCGGGCGAAGACCGATGTCCGCAGCGAGATCTACGGCCTGGTCGCCGCGCCGCTCGACGCCGACGACCCCGCCGTGGCCGAGCTCGTAGAGCAGTGGTCGAAGTCCGGCGACGAGTGGGAGGCCATGATCGCCATGAAGGCGGCCCACAGCGCGGGGATGGTGGACACCGAAAGCCTGCTGCGCGAGGTGACCGACGGTTCTCCGAGCGAGGCGAGCACGGCGATCAGGACGATGACCGGGAGCGGCGAGGCCGAGATCACGGCGTTGCGTGCGGCCCTGCTCAGGCCTGGTGTGGAGTACCGGTGGGTCCGGCGCGAGGCGCGGGTCCGGCTGAGGAAGATCGGCGGCCCCGCCGCGGCAGCCGCGGCGGACGCGTGGTTCGTCGACCCGATGGACACGCCCTGGCAGTACGACAGACGCTGGCTGAGCCGGAACGCCGGCCGAGTGGTCCCTCTGCTGATCGAGGTGCTGGGCGATCCCGCCTGGCAGTACGAGGCCCCGCAGGCGTTGGGGTCGTTGAGGGTCGAGGAGGCGGTGGGCCCGCTGTGCGACCAGGCTCGCACCGCGAAGAACCCGATCCCGTACGTCCTGGCCCTGGGGTCGATCGGCTCGCAGACGGCGGGTCGGGCGCTGGCGGAGCTGACCGGTCACGCCGAGGCGCGCGTGCGGGAGGCGGCGGTGCAGGCGCTCGGCAGGACCGGCGGTGCCGACGTGACCGCGGTGGCGCTGGCCGCGTGCGACGACCCGGACGTCCACGTGCGGTACCGGGCCGCGAAGGTGCTGGCCGAGCACGGTGACGAACGCGCGGTGATCACGTTGATCCGCCTGTGCGACACCGACCACGCGGCCGAGGCGGCGGACGCGCTGGCCCGCATCGGTGATCCGCGTGCTGCGCCGACGCTCTGGTACCTGTTCAACAACCACCCCGACCGGGCGGCCCGGCACGCGGCTGGGCGGGGCCTGGCGCGCATCGAGTGCGAGGATCACTGGCCCAGTCCCGAACCAGTGGTCGAGCGCGCGTACATGTGGCTGCACGGGCACAAACCGGAATGGTCCAGGTTCAGTCTGGAGGGAGGGACCACGCACTCCGACGCCATGGTGCGGGTCCGTGCCATCGAGGCGTTCGGCCGGCTGCGCGATCCCGCCGGCATCCCGCACATCCGTCCCCGGCTCACCGATCCCGACGCACGGGTCCGGGCGGCCGCGCGGAACGTGCTGAAACTTCTCGGCGACGACGCTTGACCTTGACCCTGGGTCAGGGTTCGAGGGTATGGGCATGGACAACGACTTCCTCGCCCGGACCGCCGCCCGCTTCGCCATCCCCGGCGCTGCAGTGGGCGTCTTCCACAACGGCCAAGAGCACTACTTCACGCACGGCGTGACCAGCGTCGAGAACCCGTTGCCGGTCACCGAGGACACGCTCTTCCTGCTCGGCTCGGTCACCAAGACCTACACCGCCACGGCGATCATGCGGCTGGTGGCGCAGGGCCAGATCGAGCTGGACGCGCCGGTGCGGCGGTACGTGCCGGAGCTGCGGCTGGCCGACGACCGCTCGTTCACCGTCCGGCAGCTGCTCAATCACACGTCCGGCCTCGACTGGGGCACGCTGGTCGACACCGGCGAGGGCGACGACGCGCTGCGCCGGCACGTGGACGAGCTGGCCACGCTCAAGCTCATCGGCGACGTGGGGGAGCGGCCGTCCTACAGCCAGTCCGGGTTCAACCTGGCCGGGCGGATCATCGAGAACGTCGCCGGGCAGACCTACGAACAGGCGATGGCGTCGTTGCTGCTGGAGCCGCTCGGGCTCGGCGACACGCACTTCGACCGGGACGCGGTGATGACCCGCCGGTTCGCCGTCGGGCACGAGAAGGGCGAGGTCGCGCGGCCGTGGCGGCACTGGCGCGCCAACAACCCCGGTGGCGGCATCGCGGCCTCGGTCGCGGATCTCCTGGCGTGGGCCCGGTTCCACCTCGGCGACGGCGACGGAATCGATCTTGCGGCGATGCGCGTGCCCACGGCGGTGCTGCGCGGCAGCAACCTCGGCGACGCGATCGGCGTCGGCTGGTTCCTGCGCGAGATCGACGGCGTGCAGGCGATCGGGCACGGCGGGTCGTCCAACGGGCAGTTCGCCGAGCTGCTGATCGTGCCGTCGCTCGGGTTCGCGGTCGTGGCGGTCGCGAACCAGGGACCGGACGGCATCCCGTTCAACCAGGCCGTCGTGCGGCAGGCGCTGGAGGACCACGCCGGGCTGCTCGACCGCGACCCCGAGCCGTTGCCGTACGACGCGGAAGCCGCCTCGGAAGTCGTGGGCGGGTACGACAACGACGCGATGGTGATGTCCATTGAGGACACGAACGGCCTGGTGCTGGAGGTGCTGATCCGGCCGGAGATCCGGGCGTCCGCCGAGATGGAGCTGCCGGCCGACCACGCGCCGTTCCCGATGGGGCTGCTGCCGCGCGACGAGTACGTGATCACCGCGGGCGCGTTCAGCGGGCAGCGCGGTTTCTTCACCCGCGACGCGGACGGCGTGATCGTCGGGGTCGATCTCGCCGGACGCATGTTCGGCCGGGTGCGATGATGCCGCGGTGATCACGATTGGGCAGCTCGCGCGGTACGCGGGCGTGACGATCAAGGCGGTGCGGCACTACCACAAGGTGGGGCTGCTGCCGGAACCCGAGCGCGACCACTCCGGCTACCGGCGCTACACCGCCCAGGACGCGGTCGACCTGGTCAAGATCCGCACGCTCGCCGAGGCCGGGGTGCCGCTCGCCCGCGTCCAGGTGTTGCTGGTCGCCGACGCCGACGAGTTCGCGGCGGCGATCAGTGAGATCGACGAGGCGTTGCGCCGCCGCGAGGAGGAGATCCGGCAGGCCCGCGCACGGGTCGTGCGGTTGCAAGCGGGAGACGCGCTGGTCCTGGACCCGGGAGCCGCCGCGATGCTGGATCTGTTGCGGGACCTGGGAGTCAGCGACCGCGGCCTCCGGATGGAACGCGAGGTCTGGGTGCTGATGCAGGCCGTCGCACCGGACGAGGCGGCGGTCTGGCTCGCCGACAAGCTGGAGTCGTTGGCGGACCCCGAGTTCCAGCGGATCTACCTCGGCTACGACGAGGCGTTCGAGTTCGCACCGGACGACCCGCGGCTGCCCGCGCTGGCGAAGCGGGCGGCCGCGTGGCTCGCGGGCAGGCCGGAGATGCCGGTGGCGGACCCGGAGGTCACGGCGCTGGCGATGGCCGCCGCCGGTGCGTCCTCACCGGCGTGGGACGCGCTCAGTAGAGCGTCCGCATGAACGCCGGGCCGCCCTCCTCGTCGTTGCGGCCCTTCTCGACGAACGCGATGTTGTGGTGGAACGAGATCCCGCTGATGGTGCGTTCCAGGTAGGTGCCCTCGCCGCGCGGGTCGCGCACCTCCGCCTGGTTCAGGCCGTCCACAAAGGACTTCAACATGCCCATCGACGTCGTGGCGGGCGCGTCCGGGTGGCCGCCCCAGCTCGGCCAGTACGCGGTCTGCAGGTCCTCCACGACGTAGAGGCCACCGGTCCGGACGTGCGGGAACAGGGCGTGGAACGAGGTCCGCACGTGGTCGTTGAAGTGGCTGCCGTCGTCGATGACCACGTCGAACGGCCCGAGGTCGCGGCCCAGCCGGTCGAGGAACTCCGCGTCGGACTGGTCGCCCTGGATCGCCGTGATCCGCGGCCCGGTGACCGTCTTGGGCACGATGTCCAGGCCGTGGATCAGGCCGCGCCGGAAGTACCGCTGCCACATCCGCAGCGAGCCGCCGCCGCTGTCCGGGGCCTCCCAGCCGCCGATGCCGATCTCCAGCACCTTCACCGGTTCGTCGCGCAGGCGGGCGAAGTGTCGTTCGTAGTGCTGCGTGTACCAGTGCAGGTCGCCCCACTTGTCCGACCCGTACTCGACCGCCAGCTCCCCGAGGTCGCGGCGGCCGGGGCGCAGCGCGGAGAGCAACTGCTGCACGGCGTCCGCGAGGCCCTTGCGGCTGTGGAACCAGCCCGCGATGCCGCGCTCGTCCAGCTCGGGATCGGGCGTGCGGACGGCGAGGCTCGGCCACGGCCGTTCGCCGGTGCCGTAGAGGCCGCGCACGGCGTCGGCCAGGTCGAGCGAGACCGTCACGTCGGAGTCGGTGCGCAGGTGGGAGGTGGTGCGACCGGCGAAGGTGAGGTCGAGCCGGACGTCGTGATCACCGATCTCGGTGACGAGCTCGGCCGCGACGGCCTCGGGGGTGAGCCTGCTGATCGTGTCGTCCAGCAGGTCACGGCCCGCGGTGACGGCCTGGAGCAGCGGAGCGAGAACCGTCCACCGTGCGACCACGAAGTCCCCCTTGTTCGGCTTGAGTCTGACTTGAGCGTGACCGTTTTACGATCGAATGTATGGGGATCCGACGTGTTTCTTGCATGATCTTGGCTCTAGTCCTGGTCGTGTCCGGCACGGGCGCGGCGCAGGCGGGAGAGCGGAAGTTGCTGTACTACAACCACGCCTGGGGAACGTACGACCGGGTCACAGCGGACGCGGTCGAGCACTCGGGCTACCTCCGGGAGTTCGCGGACTTCGAGGTGCGCACCACCACCGGCGCCGACGGCCGGTCCTGGACAGGGCGTTACCTGCGCGGCCAGGTGACCTACATGGAGATCTTCGGGCCCGGTGACGTGCCGGGCAAGGACGGCGAGCCGGGCGGCGCGGGCCTCGCGCTCTCGACGGAGCACGACGGTGACATCGAGAAGCTCCAGGCGAAGCTGACGGCGGCCGGGTCGAACCCGATCGAGTTCACGCAGACCCGCGACTTCGGCGACGGCGTGCCCGTGCCGTGGTTCGACGCGCTGTTCCTGCAGGCGACCTACGACCGGTTCGGCACGTGGGCGATGGAGTACCGCGACGAATACCTCGCGGACCCGCGCGCCAAGGTGGGCCCGCCGAAGTTCCCCGGTGACGTCAGCCGGGAGCGGTACCTGCCGGACAACTACAAGCGCAAGCTGATGCGCGACATCACGTTCCTGAACTTCGCCGTCACCGAGTCCGACCTCCGGGACACCATGCCGTTCCTGCGGGTCGGCGGCTTCTCGGTGCGGACCGACGGCGACTCGGTGGTGGCGACGCGCGGGGGCACGACCCTGCGGTTCGACGAGGTGCCGGCGGCGCGGACCGGGCTGAAGCGCGTCGAGTTCGAGCTCAACCGCCCGGTGGCGCGGCACGTCGAGCGGCTGGGCACGTCGACGCTGGTCGTGGGGCCGGGCAAGCGCGCGGTGTGGACGTTCTGACACTCTGGTCCCAACGGACCAACGATCGGGGTGTCGGGTGCTCGTCGGGCGGGAGCGGGAACGGGAACGGCTGGCCGCGCTGGCACGCTCGGGCGGCTCGCTGCTGATCGCCGGCGAGCCGGGCGTGGGCAAGTCGGCGCTGCTGTCCACGCTCGACGGTCACCTGGTCACCGGCGTGGAGGCCGAGCAGGACCTGCCGTACGCGGGCCTGCACCAGGTCCTGCACCCGTTCCTCGATCTGTCCACTGTGCCCGGTGTGCGGCGCGGGGCTCTCGAAGTCGTGTTCGGACTCGCCGACGGTCCCGCCCCGCCGGTGCACCTGGTCGGGCTCGCGGCCCTCGACGTGCTGTCTGCCTCTCGGTGCGTGGTGCTGGTCGACGACGCGCAGTGGCTGGACCAGGCCAGTCAGGACGTGCTCGGGTTCGTGGCACGGCGGTTGACCGGCTCCGCGCTCGTCGTGGTGGCGCGGGAGCCGGTGTTCGCGGGGGTGCCGACGCTGTTCCTGGAACCGCTCTCACCCGACGACGCCCGTTCTCTGCTGGCCGAGGTCGCGCCTTCGCTGAGTGCCGAACGGCGGTCCGCCGTGCTCGCGCTGGCGGCCGGGAATCCGTTGGCGCTGGGCGAACTCCCGTTCGGCGGTGACTCGCTGGAGGAGTCCTTCGCGGCTCGGTGCGCGGCGCTGCCCGCCGAGTCTCGCTCGTCGCTGCTGTCGCTGGCGTTGGGCGGCCCGTGTGCTGACCTCGCGGCCGCCGTCGAGGCCCGGCTGGTGGCGCGGGACGGGACGTTCCGGCACCCGTTGATCAGGTCGGCGGTCGTGCGCGCCGCCGGTGCCGAGGAGGTGCGGGACACCCACCGGCGTCTCGCTTTCGCTGCGGCGCAACCGGATCGGCGTGCCTGGCACCTGGCCGAGGCCACGTCCGGCGCCGACGAGAACGTGGCCTGCCTGCTGGAGAAGACCGCCGACAGGGCGTTGGCGCGCGGTGGTGCGGTGGCGGCCGTGCAGGCGCTGGAACGTGCTGCCGCGCTGGGTGACCCGGCCGCGGTGGTGCGGCGATCGTTGCGTGCGGCCGAACTCGCCGCCGAGGCGGGGCGCCGGGACGACGTCGACCGCATCCTGGCCGCGGTGCGCGGCCTGGACCTGACCGCTCGTGAGCGCGCTCTCGTGACATGGCTGCCCACGGCGTTCGACGACGGCGTGGGCGTGGCGGGCCCGGCCGAACTGGTGGGCCTCGCCGAGTCCGTGGCGGCCGACGACGTCGAACTGGGCCTGCGGATCTTCTGGAGCGTCGCGATGCGCTGCTTCTGGGTGGAACCGGGCCCGGCCGTCCGCGAGCGCATCGCCGCCATCGCCCGCCGCCTGCCGATCGACCCCGATGACCCCCGCATGCTGGCGATGGCCGCCTACGTGTGCCCGGTGCAGCAGGGCGACGCGGTGGTGGCCGGCCTGCGCACGACGTCCGACGACCCGGCGACGCTCCGCCTGCTGGGCAGTGCCGCGCTCCAGGTGGGCGCGTTCGCCGACTCGGTGCGTCTGTCGCACGCCGCCGGGCTCGGCTTCCGGGCCCAGGGCCAGTACGGACTCCTCGCGCGGGCGTTGGCCGTGGAGGCCTGGAGCCGCACCCGCCTGGGCGACCTCGCCGAACCGCTGGCCCGCGAGGCCGTCGCGCTGGCGGAGGAGACCAGCCAGCCGTACATGCACGGCCTGGCCGTCGCGGTGCTGGCCGAGATCGCCGCACTTCAGGGCTGCTACGAGCAGTGCGCCACGCTGTGCGCCGAGGCCGAACGCATCGGCCTCTCCGCCGGCGCCCGCCCGGTGCTGGCCACGGTCCAGCTGGCCAGAAGCCTCGCCGCGCTGGGGGAGGGCCGCTACGCCGACGCGTACGCCGCGATCCTGCGCGTCCACGACCCGGCGGACCCCGCCTACCAGCTGGCGCTGCGCCGGTACGTCCTGCCGGAGCTGGTCGAGGCGGCCACCCGCAGCGGCCACGCCGACGAGGCCCGCAAGATCGTCGAGGAGCTCGACACCGCCACCACCTCACCGGCGCTGGGGTCGGGCCTGAGGTACGCGCGGGCGCTGCTGGCATCCGACGGCGAGGCGGAAGCGCTGTTCGAGGCCGCCGTCGACACCGAGAGCTCCCCCTGGGACCGCGCCCGCGTGCGGCTGGCGTTCGGGGCGTGGCTGCGCAGGCAACGGCGGGCGAGCGCGGCGCGGCCGCACCTGAAGGCGGCGGCGGAGGCGTTCGAGGCGTTCGGCACGACGGACTGGGCGGAGCGGGCGCGGGAGGAGCTGAGGGCGTCGGGGGAGTCGCGGGGCGTCTCGGGCGAGCTGACCGAGCACGAGCTGACGATCGCGCGGCTGGCGGCGGACGGCCTGACCAACAAGGAGATCGGCGAACGCCTGCACCTCTCGCACCGCACGGTCAGCACGCACCTGCACCGCATCTTCCCGAAGCTCGGCGTCACGGCGCGGGCGGAGTTGCGAGAAGCACTGGCAGGGACGTCGGGCGAGTAATGCCGCGAAGCGGAGTGCCGGGGCGGCTGAGCCGTGACGTACCCCCGCACCGTCACCTGACGCTCGCGACGCCACCCTCCTCGTCCCTACCGTCGCTCCCATGATCAGCAGGCGTCAGTTCTCCCAGGCACTCGCCGTGGCCGGCCTGGCCGCACCCCTCGTCACCGCCGCCACGGCCCACGCCACTCCCACCTGGGGCCCGATCAAGCAGGTCAGGGCAGGCCTGCTCGACATCGCCTACGCGGAGACGGGCCCGGCGGACGGCCCCGTCACGATCCTGCTGCACGGCTGGCCCTACGACATCCACAGCTACGCCGACGTCGCCCCCGCCCTGGCGGCGCGGGGCCACCGGGTGCTCGTTCCGTACCTGCGCGGCTACGGCCCGACCCGGTTCCTCCGCGCGAGCACCTTCCGCAACGGCCAGCAGTCCGCGCTGGCGTCCGACGTCATCGCCTTCATGGACGCCCTGAAGATCCGCAAGGCCACCGTCGCCGGCTTCGACTGGGGCGCGCGGACCGCGTGCATCACCGCCGCCCTGTGGCCCGAGCGGGTCAAGGCACTCGTGTCGGTCAGCGGCTACCTGGTCGTGAACCTCCAGCAGAATCAGGAACCGCTGTCCCCGCAGGCCGAACTGGGCTGGTGGTACCAGTACTACTTCGCGACGGACCGGGGCGTGAAGGGCTACGAGCAGAACTCGTACGAGTTCAACAAGCTCATCTGGAAGCTGGCCTCCCCGCAGTGGAACTTCGACGAGGCCACCTACGCCCAGAGCGCCACGGCCTGGAAGAACCCCGACCACGTCGCGATCGTCATCCACAACTACCGCTGGCGCCTGCAGCTCGCGCAGGGCGAGCACCGCTACGACGCCCTGGAGCGCAAGCTGCAGGCCAAGCCCGTGATCGGCGTGCCGACGATCACGATCGCCAGCGACTTCGACGGCCCCAACAAGGACGGGGCCGCGTACCGCAGGCAGTTCAGCGGCCGTTACGAGCACCGCGTCCTCGACGGCATCGGCCACAACGTGCCGCAGGAGGCCCCCGAGGTGTTCACGAAGGCGGTCCTCGACGTCGCCTAGGGCGTCAGGATCCCGCCTGCCTCGCGACGGATCCGCAACGACGACGCCCGCGCGTCCCGCACGATCCGGCCGACGTCGTGCACCAGCCGCCCGCCGCGCTTGATGATCCGGCCGTCGGAGAACACCGTGTCGACGTTGGCCGCAGTCGTCGCCTGCACCAGCGTGGTCTCGATCAGCCCGCCCGGGGCGAGGTTGATGTCGTTGGTGCGCACCAGGATCACGTCCGCGCGCTTGCCGACCGTGATCGACCCGGTGACGCTGCCGAGCCCCAGCGCGCGGGCGCCGTTCAGGGTCGCCATCTCCAGCACGTCGCGGAATCCCACTTCGGGCAGGTCGGCGGTGGGCGTGCCGGTCCACGGGATGCCGGTGTTCCAGACGAGCCGCATGGTCTCGAACACGTCCGACGGCGCGATCGACGTGGCGTCCGAGGACAACGACACCGGCACCCCGGCCCGGCGGAACCGCAGCAGTGCCGAGCGCGGATCACCCGACGTGCCGAGCCGGAACTCCGAGTGCGGCGACCACGAGAACCCGGTGCCCGTACGGGCGACGATCTCCATGTCGCTGTCCAGCGCCGTCACGTAGTGGCACAACAGGGTCGACGGCCCGAGCCACCCGCGCCGTTCGTAGTCGGCGGCGTCCACGATC
This sequence comes from Lentzea sp. NPDC058450, assembly GCF_042721395.1. NCBI lineage: Bacteria > Bacillati > Actinomycetota > Actinomycetes > Pseudonocardiales > Pseudonocardiaceae > Lentzea > Lentzea sp. NPDC058450. The sequence continues at coordinate 57,456 of NZ_JBHXLO010000046.1, read as the reverse complement.
CGCGGCGGCGCCTGCCCGGCGTGGATCGCGACCGGCAGCCCGCGCCCGACCGCCGCGTCCATGTCCGCGAAGAACGCCGGTTCGGTGCTCTGCGACAACCCGCGCAGCGCCACCCCGAGGTGCACCAGCCCGAAGGCGCCGTCCGCGAAGTACTGCTGCCGCACGCGATCCACGTCCGTGAACGACATCGGCACGTCCCGGGGCATCTGGTCGACGTGGCCGTAGGAGAACCGAGCCCGCAGGAACCCGTCCCGGTGCGCGCGCAGTTCGGCGTCGGCGTGCGCGGGCGTCCGGGTGTTGTTGGACCAGTTGTGGACGGTCGTCACGCCCGCGTTCGCCAGTTCGGCGAGCCCGAGCAGCACGCTCCGGTACACGTCGACGTCCGTGTACAACGTGGACGTGGCCCGCTTGGCGGCGAAGTAGGGGAATCCGTCGGCCACGAAATTTCGGCCCAGCGCACTCCACATGTGGTGGTGGGTGTTGACGAAGCCGGGCATCACGATCATGTCGGTGGCGTCCACGACCTGTGCGCCGCGCGCGGGGAGGTCGGGCCCGACCGCGACGATCCGGCCGTCGTCGATCAGGACGTCCGCGCGCGGCAGCACCCCGAGCACCGGGTCGACGGTGACGACGGCGCCGCCGTCGCGGACCAGGTACCGGCGCCGGCCCGAGTCCGCGGTGGCCGTGCCGGACACGGCCGACACCGCCAGTGCCGCGCCCAGGGATTTCGTGAGGGTCCTTCGGTTGATCATGCGGCCTCCTAGGCAGGAAGAGCCGTCATGCTCGCCCGGAGGTCAGCGGCCTGTCACGGGCGCGGAAAGCGGTTGCTCTGCCCGGCTCAGCGCGCCCGGCCGAGCGATCAGCGCGCCTGGTCCAGCGGCCGCACCTGCTTCTCCGCGGCGATCAGCTCGTCGATCTGCGGTCGTGCCGCCGCGAGCCTGTTCTCCGCGGTGGCCTGCCGCCGCACCACCTCGTCCACGTTGGACGCCTGCACCAGCAGCCCGGGCGCGACCATCCACCCCTCCGGCAACGCCCGCCCCTTCGTGTGCTCGGCGAGCAACCACCCCGCCACCGCGCCCTTCAGGAAGTGCTCCGCCGACACCGTCGCGAACAGGTGGCCCTCCTTGACCCCCTGCAACGCCTTGGTGTCCAGGCTGAACGCCCCGGCCAGCCACGAGGCGCTCTTCTCGGCGTGCACCCGCGCGAGGTTGATCGCGTCCACGTCCCCGGCCCCGAGCAACGCCACCGCGTCGGGGTTCGCATCCGCCAGCCGCCGCCACGTGGCGAGGTTCGCACCCAGGTCGCGCCCGGTGTCCAACGGCCCGATCACCTGCAGCTTCGGCAACCGCTCCGCCAGCCGTTCGCGCAGCCCCAGCGACCGGGCGTCCAGCGCGGGCATCGCGGGGGAGTTGCTGCCGATCACGATCTTGCCCGCCGAGTCCGCCGGCAACCGTTCGACCGTCGCGTCCGCGAGCACGCGGCCGAGCTCGTAGTTGTCGTTCTCGATCAGCAGGCCCACCCCGCTGCCCGGCGCGATCTGCCCGCCCGCCACCGCGATCACCGGCACGCCCTGCTCGACCACCTGCGCCATCGGCTCGGCCACCAGTTCGGGGGCCACAGCGGACACTCCGATGCCGCCCTTGGCCCGCGTGGCGAGATCGCGCAGCAACGCGGCCTGCTTCAGACCGTCGTGAGTGTCCGGTCCCGTCGTCTCCGTCCGCACGCCGCCGGAGATCGCCGCGCCCGCGCGGAAACCCTCGCTCATCTCCTTCGAGAAGTCGCGGCTGGTGTTCTGCGACACGAACCCGATCGTCGGCGGGTCATCGGACGTCTGCTCACCACCGCACCCGGCCATCACCAAAACCGCAGGCAGGATCAGGAAAGCGGATCGGAACACGGTCAAGCCCCATCAGTCGGCCGCTGGAAGCCGAGGAGGTTATCGCACGGCACATCGAGGTGTCGGCTTGCGTGCGGTCCTTTGGCTGCGTACCAATAGCACCTTCGCAGGGAAGGCGGCACCGATGCTGTCCAACTGGGTCGAGGCCCGCACCACCGTGCAGACGACGGTCGTCAGTCTGACGGTCGGTCTCGCCGCGCTGGCCGGCCTCGCGCTCTGGACGAGCCTGAGCATGCAGCACGCGGCCACGCATCTGCACGAGCTCAACGAGGTCAGCGACCGGTGGGGTGTCGTCGTGCAGAACGTCGACGTCGCCGACCACGCGCTCACCGACTACGTCCGCTCCGGCACGCCGATCATGAGCCAACCCGTCGCGACCGCCGCCGGTGCCGCCGACGAGAGCCTGCGCTGGCTCAAGGAGAACGGCACGCCCGCCGACGTCCGCGCCGCCACGATCGTCAGCGACCTCTACGACGACTACACCGTGCTGCTGCGCGAGACCGTCATCGCCGCGGATTCCGTGACCACGCTGCAGAAGGCCGACCAGGCGGAGCTCACGCTGGCGTCGTTGCGCAAACAGCTCTCCACGGTCGTGCAGCTCAAACGCCTGGAGACGACGGACTACCTGCGTTCGGCAGAACTCCAGAACGGCAACCTGCGCACCGCCGCGCTCATCGCGTTCATCATCGACCTGGGGCTGGTCGCGTTGTGCGGTCTCGTCCTGCTCGGGCATCGCCGCAAGATCCTCCGCCAGGCCGCGAAGAGCGAGCACGAGGCGATGCACGACGCGTTGACCGGCCTCGCCAACCGCACGCTGCTCACCCAGCACACCGCGCAGGCCATCCGCCGCAGCAACCAGACCGGCGACCCGCTCGGCCTGTTCCTGATCGACCTCAACCGCTTCAAGCCGATCAACGACACCCTCGGCCACGCGTTCGGCGACCGGCTCCTCCAACTCGTCGCGACCCGTCTCACCGGTGCAGTCCGCGAGGTCGATACGGTCGCCCGGCTCGGCGGCGACGAGTTCGCCGTGCTGCTGCCGTCGGTCAGCACGTCCGCGAACGCCCTGATCGTCGCCCAACGCGTGCACAAGGCCCTGGACGAGACCGTCGACCTGGACGGGCTTTCGGTCGACGTCGGCTGCAGCATCGGCATCGCGCTCTACCCGACGGACTCGGCCGACGCGCACGAACTGCTCAAACACGCCGACATCGCCATGTACGCGGCCAAGCGCGCCCGTCTCGGCACCGCCGTCTACGAACCGGGCCTCGACGAGCACAGCGCCGCCCAGCTCACCGTGATCAGCGACCTGCGCCGCGCCCTCGACCAGTGCGAACTCGTGCTGCACTACCAGCCGAAGGCCGACCTGCGCAGCGGCACGGTCTGCGGCGCCGAGGTCCTGTGCCGCTGGCAGCACCCGCGCCACGGCCTGCTCGGACCGGACCGGTTCATCCCGGCCGCCGAGGAGACCGGGCTCATCGAGCCGCTCACCCAGTACGTGCTGGACCACGCGCTGGCCCAGTACCGCACCTGGCACCTCGACGGCCGCGACGTGCCGATCTCGGTCAACGTCGGCGCCCAGTGCCTGCACGACCGGACGTTCCCCGACCAGGTCGCCGCCCTGCTGGACCGCCACCGCGTGCCGGCGGACGTGCTGACGCTGGAGATCACCGAAAGCGCGATCATCGCCGACCCGCACCGGGCGAGCGACGTGCTGACGCGGTTGCGCGACCTCGGCGTGCGGCTCTCGATCGACGACTTCGGCACCGGCTACTCGTCCATCGCCTACCTGCGCTCGATGCCGGTGCACGAGATGAAGATCGACCGCTCGTTCACGACGAACATGCGCTCCGACGCGTCCAGCGGCGCGATCACCCGCTCGTTGCTGGGCCTCGCGCACAACCTGGAGCTGGAGGTCGTGGCCGAGGGCGTCGAGGACGAGGAGACGTGGAGCGTCCTCGCCGCCCTGGGCTGCGACATCGTGCAGGGCTACTGCCTGAGCAAACCGCTGCCCGCCGGGGAGTTCGCCGAGTGGTTGCAGGCCCGGCGGCTCACCGAGCTGATCACGACCGCTGACTAGCGAGCCGGTACGCGGCCGCGCCGATCAGCTCCAGCGACACCTGCAACCGTTCCAGGCTCACGTTGTCGCGGATCGTGTCCTCGGGCGTGTGGTAGATCGGTTCGAGGTTCGCCGGACCGGCCTCGCCGCGCCAGCTGAAGTTCGCCGACGCCATGCCCTTCTCGTGGAACGGCACGTGGTCGCTCGACCCGCGCGCCACCGGCCCGTGCACCCTCGGGTCGTAGCCGAGCCGTTGCGCGGCAGCCCTCACCGCCGCTGTGGTGGCGTTGTCGGCGCCGTCGACCGACAGCAACCAGTACGCGGTCGCGGGGGAGTGGCTCGTCGCGACCATGTCGTTCTGGAAAACGCCCTTGATCCGCGCGATCTCCTCGGGCGGCAGCTGCGAGACGTAGTGCCGCGACCCGAGCAGCCCCTGTTCCTCCGAGCCCCACAACGCGAACCGCAACGCCTTGTGCGTCGGCAGGTACCGCAGCACGCGCGCGAGTTCCAGGCAGAGCACCGTGCCGCTGCCGTCGTCGTTGGCGCCCGGCGACCCCGGCACGCTGTCGTAGTGCGCGGAGACCATCACGACCCCGTTGTCACGCCACGGGAACGTCGCCGGGCGGTCCGCGATCACGTTGTAGGAAGTCAGGTTCGGGTGATGGGTGGTCTTGATCGTCAGCTCACCGGTGCCCTGCGTGCGCAGCTTCTCGGTGTGCACCTGGGCGAGCCCGATCACCGGCACGGTGACGTTCCGGTCGAGCGTGGGGGAGAACGCGCTCGACTTGCTCGCGGTGGCGGAGATCCGGCCGAGCACCACGGCCGCCGCGCCGCGTTCGATCGCCGCGTGCGTGGGCGCCGACCCGGCCGGGGCGTTGACGTAGAAGGCGATCTTGCCGGTCAGGTCCGGCAACGCGCCGTCGGTGACCTCGACGAACGGGGCCCTGACGGTGACGCCGAGCGCGCCGAACCGCGACGCCCCTGCCTGCCACGTGCCGTTGACGTCGGCGAGGTACTTGTCCGGGACGGTGAACGGCTGCGTCGTCACCTGGTACCGCAACGACTTCAGCTCGCGCACCAGGTAGTCGCGGGCCTTGAGCTCCGACTCGGTGCCGCCGATCCGCGGCCCGATCCGCTCGCTCAGCACCTTGAGGTGTTCCAGCGCCGAGCGGGCGCGAACCCTTGCCACGACGGGGAAGTCGCCGAGGTTCAGGTCCGGCAGGTGCGAGGCGCCCGGCCGTTGCTCGGTGGCCGCGAGCGCACTCGCGGGATTGGCCACGACGGCGGCCACTCCGGCCGCCGCCGCGAAGAAGTCACGTCTGCGCAAGTCGTCCCCCATCTCCGAAGTTCCCAGGCGAACGTAGGCAGGACGTCACTTCCGCGACAAGCGACTAATGACTGGCTTTCACCATCTGGTCATCGGCGTGCTCCAGCACGAGATCCTCCACTTGGCGGCGTGCGTTCTGGCGGGCTTTCTGCACGCACGCCATCAGTTGCGCGGCGAGGATCTCCGGCTCGAGCTCGCGCACCTCGGGGCTCAGGTCGATGCCGGTCGTGAGGCCGTTCGAGTCCACCGTGACCGTGATGCCGCCGCGGGTCGCCTCGCCGCTGACCGCCGCGAGGAGCGAGACCAGGTCGAGGTAGCGGCGCTGCTCGCGTTCGGCGGCCGCGTCCCGGCGCTCCTCCCACCACGCGATCCGGCGCAGCAGCAACGCCCGCGTGCCCTCGGGATCGGCCACCGGAACAGTCCAGGAACCCGACGCGGTGTGCAGCGCGATGGCGTTCGCGTGCGCGGAGACGCGGAGGACGCGGGCGAACGAAACCCCGGCGTCGACGCGGCCGCCGTGGCGCGTGGTCCAGTCGACGCGGTCGGTGCCGATCAGCACGCGCGTGCCGTGGCCGTCGAGCACGAGCGGGAACGCCGTGGAGCCGAGCTCCAGCACCGGCGCCGAGAGCAGCGAGCGGTGGGCCAGCCGGGCGAGCGCGCTGGCCGAGCCCGCGCCGAGGACTCCGGCCGCGCACAGGGCCTTCACCGCGATCGCCGCGCCGGGGCTGAGCCGGAGAGCGATGCCCGACCCCGGCAGCACCCCGAGCACCAGCTGCGCGCCGGTCATCAGGGTGGTCGCCGGCAGCCACGAGTGCGGGTCGCTCAACCCGTTGCGGCGCAACCAGGTCAGCAACGCCCACGCGCAGGCCGCCGCGGCGACGGCCGGAATCGCCGACCACCACGGCATGATCCGCTGGCCCGCCGAGGTCATCCCGGCGAGCACGACGCAGACGATGCCGATGGCGACGGGCAGGACACCGACGGAGAGCAGGAGCAACGTCCTGGCGCGGCGCCACCGCGCGGCGAGCGCGTGGACGACCTGCGGATCGTTGATCAGAGGGATGGCGTGGGGGATGAGTGTCATGAGGGCACCCCTCGTCAGCTCTCCGTCGTCACCTGGTTATGACGTACGGGCCGACCAGACTTCCCGGCTCACCTGACCGTTAATATGCCGTAAATGTCCAGATCAGGCAAGCCTTGTCCACTGTGGACCTACTGGGAAGCCGCCGCTTTCGCCCTCCTGCCAAGGAGAACGTCGACGAGCAAAAAGGCCAGCAGGCTGATCCCGAGCAGCGGCGCGAACCACCCGGCGAGCAGCGCGCCCGCCCCGAGCCCGATCAACGCGCCCTTCGGGGCCTTGCGCCACTGACCGCGCGGGGTCGGCCGCCCGAAGCCGCTGGTGGGCCTGCGCTTCCACCACATGCGGTAACCGAGTACGACCAAAGCGACCAGTCCGCCGCCGATCAGCAACAGCAGCACCTGGTTGGGCCAGCCGAACAGCACGCCCATGTGCGCGTCGATGCCCCAGCGGGTCAGCTTCGCGCCGAGCGGGAAGTCGGCGAACCGGAGCTCGCTGATGACGTTGCCGCCCTGGACCGCGACGGCGTCGCCCTGCGACGGCAGGCCCTTCTCGATCTCGGCGACCTTCCACGCGCCGCCGGCCTCGACGGGCAGGCTGATCTCGATGCCGTTCGCGTCGAGGCCGGCGCCCTTCGCGGCACCGAACACCTCGTCGATCTCGCCGTGCCCGCCGGCGGAGGGAGTGGGGGTGATCGCCTCGTGGTCGCCGTGGCCCTCGGCGGAGCCGGTCATCTTCAACGTCGGCGTGCTCCAGCCGACGGCCGTGCGCAGGAGCGCGACGTTCTCGCCCGCGTAGGCCGACCAGGTGAGACCGGTGGCGGACAGGAACAACGCGCCCGCGAGCACCCACACGCCGATCAGGCCGTGCGTCTTGATGCGCTTGCTGTTGCGGGCACGGGAGATCCACAGCACCAGGCCGCCGAGCGCGACCACCCACAACCAGGAGGCGGCGAGCTCGCTGTAGAGGCGGCCGGGTTCGCCGAGCATCAGGTTGCGGTGCAACTGGTCCAGCGTCGTGCGCAGCGGTAACACGCCGCTCGACCCGTAGACCACGAGGTCGCCGGTGACGCGTCCGGTGCCGGGGTCGACGAAGACCGCGCGGCGTTCGGACTCGCCCAGCCCCTTTTCGGAGAACAGGACCCGCGTCGTGGCACCGGGTTCCGGGGCGGGACGGACCGCGACGAGCTCGCCCTGCGGTGAGGTGGCGAGAGCGGCGTCGACCTGCGTGGACAGCGGAAGTTGTTGTGCGGTGGCGGGAACGCGCAGCTGGTCGGAGTAGACCCACGACTCCAGCTGCGGGGTCAGGGCGTACAGGACGCCGGTCAGTGCGGCGATGAGGATGAACGGGCCGACGAGCACACCTGCGTAGAAGTGCAGGCGCATCAGGAGTCCCCGCCACGCGAACGATGTGCGTGACGGAGCGGCTGTGGTGGTCATGGCGCTCCAAATGGGCGTGAACAGGGGCAGGACCGCTCGTCGTGAGCGGACCTGTGAAGGGACCTTCAGACCTGTTCAGCCGGAGGACCGCGCCACAGCGGCACGGCCAGGACGACCGCGGCGGGCGCGATCGACGGCGTGGAGACGCCCAGGGGAGCGCTGGCGGGCAGCGCGGTGAGCCTGCGGGGGAGCGCGGCCGCGATCGCGCGGGCGAGCGCGAGCACCGTGCGTTCGGCGGTGGCGAGCACCGCGACCGTCACGGCGGTGGCCAGCACGTGGGAGGCGAGCATGCGGGCCGGCTCGGCCTCGTGCACGTGCCGGAACGCGGCGAGCGACACCAGGACGTGCATCGCGAGCTGGCCGCCGCCGATCAGCAGGAGCAGCCGTTGCCAGGTCAGCTCGTGCTTCGCGAACCCCGTCGTGGCCCACGTCAGCAGCGCTACCAGCGAGAACACGAGTCCGGCGTCGGGCAGCTGCCCGTCCGCGCTGGAGTGCGCGAGGACCGCGAGCGAGCCGTTGACCACGCCGACGGCAGCACAGCGCGCACGGCGCAGTGGAGCGGTCGGCAGGGTCATGACCAGGAGCTTAGCCGGGAAATTGGTCGAAACCAGCCCTACGGATGGCGCACGAGATTGGTTCAATGCGGCGGTGATTTCTTACACCACCGATGTCAGCGGCCTGACCGAGGCCGATCTCGCCGGGTTCTTCGTGGGCTGGCCGGTCGCGCCCTCGCCCGCCCAGCACCTCGCGGTGTTGCGCGGGAGCTACCGGGTGGTGATCGCCCGGTCCGGGGCCGAGGTCGCCGGGTTCGTGCACCTGATCAGCGACGGCGTGCTCACCGGGTTCGTGCCGTGGCTGGAGGTGCGGCCCGCGTTCCAGGGGCGGGGGATCGGCACCGAGCTGATGCGGCGGATCGTGGCCGAGGCCGCCCACCTGTACTCCGTGGACCTCACCTGCGACGAGGAGCTGCGGCCGTACTACGAGCGGCTCGGCATGACCGCGCTCACCGGGATGGGGCTGCGCAACCGGTCCGCGCTCTAGGCCCTGTCCTGCAAGTTCGTCAGGCCCTCGGCTGCCACTATCGCCCGCCGGACTTGCAGGACAGGGCCTAGATCCCTTCGAGGTCCAGCGTCTGCTGGTGCGGGCCGCCGGTGAACGAGCTGGTGAGCAGCCCGGCGCTGCGGCATCGCCCGCACGTCACCGGTGAGGTCGTCGCCTTGAACCGGGTGAAGTCCCAGCTGCCCGTGCCGACGTGGCAGCCGGGGCCCGGCACCTCCAGGCCCAGCCAGCCCTGCAACCGCACCGCGTGCACGACGTCCGAGCCGTCGAGGTAGCCGTTGAGCCGCCCCGCGAACCGGTTGCGCGCTTCCTGCGCGGGCTCGCTCAACGCCTCCTGCAAGACCGAGATGCCGTTCATGAACACGATTCAACCTCACGTGGGCGCGTCGAGGCGGGCACCACGCCGCTCCAGCACGGTGAGGCTCCTGGCACACCACTTCACGTTGTCCCGCTCGAAGGACAGACCCCTGTCGAGCGTCAGGTACGGGCCGACCCGATCTGCGGTGGCCAGGAACTCGTCCTCGGTCTGACCGTTGAGCAGCTTGGCCTTCAGGCGTTCGTAGCGCTCGATCTTCGCCTCGGCCCACTGCCTGCGTTCCCGGATCGAGGCCTTGACCGCTTCGAGGTCGCCGGAGTCCGCGGCCAGCACGGCGACCAGCAGCTCGTCCCGGATCGCGGTGGGTTTGTGCTGCTGCGCGGTGAACGCGGTGAGGTGGGCGACGCCTTTGTCGGTGAGCGTGAACAACCGCTTGGTCGGGCGGCGTTCCTGCTCGACGGTCCTGGCCGTGATCAGCCCGTCGGTCTCCATCCGGTCGAGCTCCCGGTAGAGCTGCTGCGGCGTGCAGATCCAGAAGTTGGCCACGGCGGCGTCGAACGTCTTGGCGAGGTCGTAGCCGGACGCCTCCCCGTCGAGCAGGGCGGCCATCACGGCGTTGCGCAGCGACATACCGGCAGGTTACGGTGCGTTGAGATAGTCAACAAGTTGAGTATGTGAGGTGGGCTGTGAACGCGTTCCGCAAGGCCGTCGAGGCACGCGACACCGAGGCGATGGCCGCGTGCCTCGCCGACGAAGTGGTGTTCACCAGCCCCGTCGCGTTCGCGCCGTACCCCGGCAAGGCCCTGACCGCCGCGATCCTGCGCGGCGTGATGCGGGTGTTCGAGAACTTCCGCTACGAGCGCGAGATCATCGACGGCCAGAACCACGCGCTGGTGTTCCGGACCGAGGTCGGCGGCAAGGAGATCCAGGGCTGCGACTTCCTGCACCTCAACGACGACGGGCTGATCGACGAGTTCACCGTGATGGTGCGGCCGCTGTCCGGCGCCCAGGCCCTGTCCGCGGCGATGGCCGCCCAGTTCGAGCAGATCAAGGCTGAGGCCATCGCGGCTTCCTAGACCTTTTCGTACACGCTGACGTGCCGCTTGCTGTCGGCCACGAACGGTTCCGCGTTCCAGCCCGCGTGCCGATCGCGGAGTTTCAGGCCCGCGATCCTGGCCATGAGGTCGAACTCGCTCGGGTACGAGAGCCGTTGCCTGATCGCGCCGAAGCGGATGCCGTCCGCGCCGATGTGCACGTGGTTCTCGTCGAGGATCTGGGTGACGGGGTCGTAGCGGTTGACGTCGAGGTCCACGTGGTCGACCTCGACGCGTTCGACGTCGACGAACTGGTGGCGCTGCCGCGCGGCCCAGCTCGGCACGCCGCACTCGATCACGAACACGCCGTCGTCGGTGAGGTGCCGCGCGGCGTTCTCGAAGCAGCGGACCTGGTCGTCCTGGGTGAGCAGGTTCGTGATGGTGTTGAAGACCAGGTACACCAGCGGATACGTGCGCCCGGTGCCCTCCGTGGACATGTCGCCGAGCACGACCTCGACGGTGTCGCCGCCGGGTTTCTCGCGCATCCGCGCCACCATGTCGGGGGAGAGCTCCACGCCGTCCACGTGGACGCCGGACTCCTTGAGCGGCAAGGCGATGCGGCCGGTGCCGATCGCGAACTCCAGTGCGCTGTCGCCTAGTGCGTTGAGGAACCGGACCGTGTCGGCCTCGTCGCCTCTGAGCTCGTCGTCGTAGGTCTTCGCTGTTTCAGGGCCGAAACTCGGGTTGAATCCCTTCACCTGGTTCACGCTAGGACCCGGCGCCACCGATTATTCCGTGCAGCAACTCGAGATCGTGCAGATCCCGTTCGCGCGGCTCGTAACCCTGGTGGAAGTGCAGCTGCTGCCGGGCGGACAGGCAGCGGACGGTCCTGCCGAGGATCGTGCCGGTGACGAAGCAGTCGGCGGGGTAGCGGAACGGCTCGCCCGGCGTCAGCGACGACTGCTCGGCGCTGCCGTCGTCCGCGAACCGGAGCGGGTGCAGGTCGATCTCGCGCGGTCCCGGTCCGGTCAGCACGAACCTGACGGGACGCCAGGAGAGCGTTTCCACGAAGCCTCTTTCCTGCAGCACTTCGAGGAGCTGCGGTTCCTGCTCCTCGCGGTGCATGAGATCCAGATCGTCGTGCGTCCTGGTCTGCCTGCCCACCAGCGCGTCCACGCCCCAGCCGCCGCCGACGTGCACGTCGAAGCCGTCGAGCGCGTTCAGGATCTCCAGCACGTCGTCCCCGGTCATGGTGGCCAGCGTGCTTGTGGGGCTCGCCCGGCGCCACCGAGTTTCAGCACGGTCGGGCCGAAGTTGTTGCCCTCCTGTGCGAAACCCTGATGTCAGGCCGTTCAGCGCATCTCGTTTGGCGGCGGTCTTCTGAACGACTCGGGCACCATCGCGGTGGCAATGACATCCACATCGGGGGTCCGGTGAAGAGAACTCTTGTTGTACTCACAGCTGTCGCGGCTGCCCTGGGGATCACTCCCGCGGCGAACGCGACCTACTCCACCTCGCTGGTCGTCATGGGCGACTCCTACGCCTCCGGCACCGGCGCGGGCTCCTATCAGGACGGCACCGCCGGCACCTGCTGGCGCAGCACCAACTCCTACGGCGAACAGGTGGCCGCCCGCCTGCGCACCCAGGGACGTCTGGGCAGCTTCACCAACGTCAGCTGCAGCGGCGTCGAAACCCAGGAGCTGGCCACCACGTTCAAGGGCCAGCCGTCCCAGTACGAAGCCCTGAAGCGCAAAACAGACGTGGTGCTCCTCACCATCGGCACCAACAACCTGAAGTACGCCCAGTTCGGCGGCCTGTGCATCCAGTCGGACTGCACCGGCGCACCCACCGAGGCGATGCTGGCGAAGCTCCCCCAGATGGGCAGCGACGTCACCGGCGTCCTCACCGAGATCAAGAAGCGCAGCCCGCACGCCCGCATCGTCCTCGTGGGCTACGGCCGTCAGGTGTCCACAAAGGCCAATCCGGCCGGAGCCACCCTCGACCCGGTCTGCGGCGACGGCATCCTCACCACCGAGGAGCGCGCCCAGGGCAACAAGGTCGCGGACGGCATCGACACGACGTTGCGTGCCGCGGCGAGCAAAGCGCGCTACAAGGGCGTCAACGTCTCGTACGTGAGCCCGTTCTCGGCCCCCGGCACGTTCAACGGCCACGCCCTGTGCGAGTCGGGCACCCCGTTCCTGCGCGGCTTCGACGCGCTGGCGCCGGGCCAGGAGGGCCAGGAGGCCGTGTTCCACCCGAACCAGCAGGGCCAGACGGCCCTCGCCTCGCTCGTCCGGGTCTGAGTTCAGTGCCGGCGGAACGCCCTGCGGGGGCACGAGACAGGGCGTTCCGTCCGCCGGAACCGATCATTTGGCCGGTGGACAGCGCCTGACCGGGCGAGGATCGTGCAGAACGTGGAAGCGGTCGTCGAGGTGACGGACTTGGACGCGGCGCACGCGGTGCTGACCACGGCGTACGCGAACCTGCGGTTCAGCAGCGGTGACCGGGGCTCGTCGCTGCGCTTCGCCTCCGGCACGCTCGGCCCCGTCCGGTTCGACCGGCTCAGCGGTGTCATCGGGTTCGAGGCGACCGGCGAGCCGATGGGCGACTACATCTTCGGGCACCTGACGTCCGGCCGGATCCGCTACAGCTCGGACGGAGAGGACCGGTTCGTCTCGCCGGGCGAGGCCTTCCTGACCGTGCCGCCGGGCAAGCCGTTCACCGCGGGCACCCAGGACCCGCAGGCGTCGATGATCGTGTTCACGCAGGCCGTGATGGACGAGGTGGCTGACGGCGTGCGCCTTGCCGGGTGCCGCCCTCTCTCGTTGCGTGCTGGCGCCGCGTGGAAGTCGTTGTGCGTCCATCTGCACGATGAGGTCCTACCTGCGTTCGGCGACAACCCGTTGATCGTGGCGAACGCGACGCGTCTGCTCGTGTCGACGACACTGGCGACGTTCCCCCACAGTGCGTTCGTCGACATCGCCGAAAGACGCGACGCGCATCCACGGACCTTAAGGCGCGCCATCGCGTTCATCGAGGCCAACGCCGCGAAGGACATCACGGCTGGAGACATCGCACGGTCCGCACGCGTTTCCATCCGTGCGTTGCAACTCGCGTTTCGCCGCCACCTCGAAACCACCCCGATGGCGTATCTACGGCGCGTGCGTCTGTCATGTGCCGACGCCGACCTACGTGCAGTCAACGGCACCGTCACGGCCATCGCCGCACGCTGGGGTTACGCACGTCCGAGCGTGTTCGCCGCCCACTACCGCCAGGCCTACGGACGCTCGCCATCCCAGACGCTGCGCGCACACTGACTTCGTTTTCGTGGCTGACCACTTCGTTTTCGCTGCTATCGTTCGGGCCGGTCCGTGCGCTGAAGTGGGTCGATGACCGCCCGTGAGACCAGCCCGTTCGCCGTGCGGACGCAACGCTCCGGCGCCCGCTTCGTCGCCACCTGCCGCGGCGAGATGGACATGACGACCTGCGACCTCCTCTTCGCCGCCGTGCTGCCCGGCGTCACCGACACCGCGACCGACCGCGTGACGGTCGACCTGGCCGACGTGACGTTCCTGTCCGCGAGCGGCCTGCGCACCCTCCTGCTCCTGCTCTGCGCCGCCCACCACAACGGCAAGTCGTTCGACCTGCACCACACCCAGCCGCAGGTGCGCCGGGTGCTGGACCTGTTCGGCTTCACCACCTTCAAGGCAGGCCTTGTGTGGCAGGCAACCATGTCGCCGAAGGGCCACCACAACTAGCTTGACCAGCTATGTTGCTTCCGCTGGTACTGGTTCTCGCGCTGACGCCGCCGACCGCGGCGATGAAGGTCCCCGGTGCGGAACACCACGAACTGGCCCGCCTCGCCGACCTCACCACCACGGGCCTCGTCGCCATCGGCCACACCGACCCGGCCGACTGGGCAGGCCTCACCAGCGCCGCGCTGCCGGTCCCGGCGGCCGTCCCCGGCATCCAGATCGACGGCTACTTCCCGGACACCTCGCGCACCAACACCAACCACGGCTGGCACGACTCGCAGTTCGTCATCAGGCTCCCGGACCGCTGGAACGGCGGCCTCGTCGTCACCGGCGCCCCCGGCGTGCGCGAGCAGTACGCCAACGACAGAGCCATCTCCGACTGGGTCCTCGCCCGCGGTTACGCCTTCGCGTCCACCGACAAGGGCAACACCGGCGCCCAGTTCTACCAGGACGGCAACGCCATGGAGGAGTGGAACCACCGCTTCACCCAACTGACGATCGCCGCCAAGTCCGTTGTCTCCCAACGCTACGGCCGAACCCCGCGCCGCACCATCGCCACCGGCATCTCCAACGGCGGTTACCTCGTCCGCTGGCAGCTGGAGAACCGCCCGCACCTCTACGACGGCGGCGTCGACTGGGAGGGGACACTGTGGACGGTGCGCGGCCCCAACCCCCTCACCTTCCTGCCGCCCATCCTGCGCGCCTACCCGCGTTACCTCGCCGGTGAACCGGGCGCACACGAGGAGATGGTCGCGGCGGGCTTCCCGGCCGGCACCGAGTTCCTGTGGGACTACCACTACCGCTATTACTGGGACCTGACCCAACGCATCTACCGCGAGGAGTTCGACCCGGGCTTCGACGGGGCGCTGGAGGCGGGCGTCCCGTTCTGCGCCTCAGGCACCCCGAACTGCGACGCCGACTACTCCTACGCCACCCGCCGCCGCATCGCCGGACCCGCCGTCTCGAAGATCGCGCTGACGGGCAAGGTGAAACGGCCACTGCTGACCGTGCACGGCACCTACGACGTACTGCTGCCGATCAGCAAGGACTCGGACGTGTACGCGACCATGACGCCCGACCGGCTGCACCGGTACTACCGCGTGGAGCAGGGCACGCACGTCGACGGGCTCGTGGACACCTACCCGGACCGCCTGAGGCCGCTCGCCCCGTGCCACCGGTCGGCGTTCGTGGCGCTGGAACGGTGGCTGGACGGCGTACAACCACCGCCCTCGACCACCCTGCCGAGGCCGGCCGACGTGAGCACCTGCCCGCTTGTGTGAAGCCCGACGCGGGCCCCGCCCACCCAGGGGGCTGACCACCACACCACCCAGCAGCAAAACTAGCGCGTCGGGCACGTTGTCAAGCCCCTCCTGCGCGGATCTGTGGATAACTCGCCTCCCACCGCACAGCGGCCCGGAGTTGTCCACAGATTGCCGCGCAACCCCTTGACAGGTCCGCAACGGCGCTATGTTGAGTGGAGGTGGGCGGTCTGCCCCCAGGGTGGGCGGGGCCTCTCGCTGGTGTCGTGATCCACACCGTCGGCCCGGTCTGGTCCGCGACCGAGGACCGCTCCCCACTCCTCGCCGACTGCCACCACAACGCCCTGAAGGTCGCGCAGGAACTCGGCGCGCGGTCCATCGCGTTCCCCGCGATCTCCACCGGCATCTACCGCTGGCCGATCGAGGACGCCGCCCGCATCGCCAACGCAGCCGTGCGGGACGCGGACATCGAGCTGATCAGGTTCGTGCTGTTCGACGAGAAGACCCTGAACGCCTACCGCCCGTAGTCCGCGATCTTCATCGCCCACCGGTACACCTCGCCGGGGTCCCCCAACGTCGCAGGCAACGAGGCCGGCACCAGGGTCCCGCTCAACGCGTCCAACAGGTCGTACAACCCGAGATGTGCCCACTCCCACAACATGCTGTCGAAGTTGTAGGCCCGCATCAACGGCCCGACCCGCTCCCGGATCGACCGAACATCCGCCTCGGGCAACCCGACCCCAGCCAGCCGCGCATCCGTGGCGGCAACGTCCGAAGCCGAGAACGACGTGTCGAGGAACGGCTCCAACAGGTTCCCCCACACGTCGAACCGCACCACCGAAGGCACGTCGTGCCGCGCGCAGAACGCCTTCAGCCCGGCCGGGTCCCCGGTCAGGAACAACGTCTCCCCGGCAACGGTCCGGATCTCGAACGGCGAGAACGAACAGGACACGTCACGCACGTCCGAAGCACGCAGAACCCCATGCGGCGCAACGGAAGCCCACGGGAACCGGTAGGACGAGAACACGATCCTGTCCGGGCCGAACGTCACCGTCATCGCGCCACGGTGCTTTCCCGCACCTGCAGGGAGAACGGCGTCTCCACGTCCTCCAGCACCGAGTCCCGCGACTCCACCCGCCGGTGCAGCAGGTCCACGGCCGCCCGCGCGATCGCGGACTTGTCCGGCGCGACGGACGTCAGCGACGGCGAGCTGTAAACGCTCTCCTCGTTGTTGTCGAACCCGACCACGGCCAGTTGCGAAGGCACCCGCACGAACCGTTCGGCGGCGGCCCGCATCGCGCCGATCGCCAGCAGGTCGTTGAAGCAGAACACCGCGTCCGGCGGCATCCGCAGGTCCAGCAACGACTTCATCGCCGCGGCGCCGTCGGCACGGTGGTAGTTCAACGCCGGCACGACGAGCTCGTCCCGAAACGGCAACGACGCCTCGGCCAGAGCAGCGCGGTACCCCTCCAGACGCAACGCGGCCGTACCTCGGTGCGGGTGCGCGCCGATCGCGGCGATCCGCTGGTGACCCAGCGAGATCAGGTGCCGGACGGCGGCCTGCGCGGCGGCCACGTTGTCGATGCCCACGCGCGAGATCGGCACGTCCACCGCGTGCTCACCCAGGAGCACCGCGGGCACCGAGAGCTGGAAGTCGTCGACCTGCAACGCCTCGGGCGACAGGATCGCCGCGTCCACCAGGTGCGGGCCCAGCGAGGCCAGCGCGGAGCGTTCGCCGGCCAGGGTGCCGAAGGTCTGCTCGATGAGCACGTTCCACTCGTGCTCCTGGGCGGCGGCGATCACCAGGCCCGCCAGTTCGGCGAAGTACGGAATGGAGAGCTCGGGCAGGACCAGGGCGATGAAGCCGGTGCGGCCGCGGCGCAGGTTGCGGGCGCCGAGGTTCGGGCGGTAGCCGGTGGCCTCGAGCGCCTCCTCGACGCGGCGGCGGTTGTCCGGTTTGACGAACGAGTAGCCGTTGACCACGTTCGACACGGTCTTGACCGAGACTCCCGCCAGCCGGGCGACGTCCTTGAGCGTGGCCAACACAGCCTCCTGAAAAGTGCCGCGAAAAAAACCGGGAGGGTTCCGGGTCTTTACATCGTTGGAACAACGATGCAAATCTAACGCCTGAGAGCGCGTCCACGCCAAGTCCCGCCGTGTAGGAGCCAACGATGTCTCGCATGTTGCTCATCGCCGTCGCCGCCTTGCTCGTGACGGGGTGCACAGCCAGAGAAACCCCGAACACAGCCAGTAGCGAAGGGCCCGCCGCGTCCGCCGCGCAGAACCAAAGCGCAGGTCCGGGCTGTGCGCGCAGCAAGACCGGATACCCGCAGGTCGAGCTCAAGGGCGCCTCGGTCGGCTTCTCGCAGTCGGAGAAGGAAGCGAACCCGTTCCGCATCGCGGAGACCCAGTCGATCAAGGACGAGGCCGCCAAGCGGGGCGCCGACCTGCTGGTCACCAACGCCCAGAGCGACCTGAACAAGCAGATCAGCGACATCAAGTCGCTGCTCGACCGCGGCGTGAAGCTGCTCATCGTCGCGCCGCTCAACTCGGACGGCCTGCAGCCCGCGTTCGACGCGGCCAAGGCCAAGCAGGTGCCGGTCGTGACGATCGACCGCAAGGTCACCTCGCAGCCCTGCACCGACTACCTGACCTTCATCGGTTCAGACTTCGTCAAGCAGGGCGAACGCGCAGCGCAGCAGATGATCAAGGCGACCGGCGGCACCGGCAAGGTCGCGATCCTGCTCGGCGCCTCGGGCAACAACGTCACGGTCGACCGCACCAAGGGCTTCAAGGACGGCATCGCGGGCACGCCGGGCCTGACCGTCGTGGCCGAGCAGACCGGTGAGTTCGACCGGTCCAAGGGCCAGGCCGTGATGGAGCAGCTCATCCAGAGCAACCCCGACATCACCGCCGTCTACGCCGAGAACGACGAGATGGGCGTCGGCGCCGTCACCGCGCTCAAGGCCGCGGGCAAGCAGCCGGGCAAGGACGTCAAGGTCGTCTCCATCGACGGCACCCGCAACGCCGTGCAGCTCATCGCGGACGGCAGCTACACCGCGGTCGTCGAGTCCAACCCGCGCTTCGGCCCGCTCGCGTTCGACACGCTGGAGAAGTTCGGCAAGGGTGACGAGATCCCGAACACCATCGTGATCTCCGACGACGAGTACGACACCACGAACGCCGCGCAGAAGCTCGGCAATGCCTACTGATCCGGTGATCGAGGTCGCGGGCGTCACCAAGACGTTCGCCGGCGTCCGCGCCCTCGACGACGTCAGCTTCACGCTCCAGCGCGGCGAGATCCACGCGCTGGTCGGGGAGAACGGCGCCGGCAAGTCGACGCTCATCAAGGTGCTGACCGGCATCCACACCCCGGATGCCGGCTCCATCACCCGCAACGGGCACATCTCCACGATCTACCAGGAGGTGAACCTCGTTCCGTTGATGAGCGTCTCGGCCAACCTCTTCCTCGGCCGCGAGCCGCGCAACCGGTTCGGGTTGATCGACCGCGCCAAGAGGGACGCCGACGCCGCGAAGCTGCTGCGGGGCTACGGGATCACGGCCGACGTGAGCAGTCCACTCGGGACGCTCGCGGTCGGCGAGCAGCAGATGGTCGCGCTCGCGCGGGCCGTCGACGCCGAGGCGGACGTCGTGATCATGGACGAGCCCACGTCGTCGCTGGAACCGCGCGAGGTCGAGACGCTCCTCGGCGTGGTGCAGAAGCTCCACGACGAGGGCATCGCGATCATCTACGTCAGCCACCGCATGGACGAGCTGTACCGGATCTGCGACACCGTGACGGTGCTCAGGGACGGTGTGAACGTGCACAGCGGCTCCCTCAAGGAACTTCCGCGCATCGAGCTCGTCTCGTTGATGCTCGGCAGGTCGGTGAAGGAGATCGAACGCGACGGCACCACGGCGTTCGGCGAGGACCACCACGCAGACACCCAGCCGGTGCTCGAAGCGCGGAACCTCACCAGCACGCCGCGCATCAACGACGTGAGCGTGTCGGTCCGGCCCGGCGAGGTCGTGGGCCTCGCCGGCCTGCTCGGCTCGGGACGCACCGAGACCGCGAAAGCGATCATCGGCGCGCTCCCGCTCAACGGCGGCACGGTGCTGGTCGCGGGCAGGCCCGTGGCGCACAACGTCAAGGCGTCCACCAGGGCCGGCATCAGCATGCTCGCCGAGGACCGCAAGACCGAGGGGATCATCCCGAACCTGTCGGTGCGCGAGAACATCGTGCTCGCGGCCCTGCCGCGGCTGAGCAGGTTCGGCGTCGTCAGCCGGTCCAAACAGGACAGGATCGTCGACACCTTCGTCAAACGGCTGCGCATCAAGGTGTCCAGCCCCGAGCAGAAGGTCGCCGAGCTGTCCGGCGGCAACCAGCAGAAGGTGCTGCTCGCCCGGTGGCTGTGCACCGAACCGAAGATCCTGCTCCTCGACGAACCGACGCGCGGCATCGACGTCGGCGCGAAGGCCGAGGTGCAGGCGTTGATCGACGAACTCGCGCGGGAAGGCCTGGCGGTGCTGCTGATCAGCTCCGAACTGGACGAACTGCTCGACGGGTCGGACCGGATCGTCGTCCTGCGCGACGGCGCGGTCGCCGGTGAACTCGAAGGAGACCAGCTCACCCGTGAGCACGTGCTCAACGCGATCGCGGCGGAGGTGAAGGATGACGCAGACAGCCACTAAGGCGACCACCAAAGCCACGCGCACGCAGTGGTTGCAGGACAACGGTGTCTACGTCGCCGTCGCCGCCCTGCTGCTGTTCAACGCCGTGTTCACGGCCAACTTCCTGACGGTCGGCAACTTCACCACCCAGCTCGTGCAGGCCGCGCCCGTGCTGATCGTCGCGCTCGGCATGGCGCTGGTGATCGGCACCGAGGGCGTCGACCTGAGCGTCGGAGCGGTGATGGCGCTCGCCGCAGCGATCATCCCGCTCTACCTGGGCGCGGGCCCGCTGATGGCGATCACCATGGCGCTCGTCGTCGGCGTGCTCTGCGGAGCGTTCAACGGGTTCCTGGTCGCCAAGGTCGGCATCCAGCCGATCGTCGCCACGCTGGCGTTGCTGGTCGGCGGCCGCGGCCTGGCGCTGGTGATCGCGAACGGCCAGCTCGTGCAGCTGCGGGACCCGGCGTTCCTCGCACTGGGCACCGACGACGTGCTGGGCATCCCGGTCAGCGTGCTGATCGCGATCGTGCTGGCGCTGCTCGTCGCGGGCCTGACCAACCGCACCACGTTCGGCCGTCAGCTCGTCGCGATCGGCGGCAACCGCAAGGCCGCCACGCTCGCGGGCCTGCCGGTCAACCGGGTGCTGGTCGGCGTCTACGCGATCTGCGGCGTGCTCGCCGCCGTCGCCGGTGTGCTCGCCACGTCCCGGCTCGCCGCGAGCGACCCGGCCGACATGGGCATGCTGATGGAACTGTCCGCGATCACCGCGGTGGTCGTCGGCGGAACCCCGCTGACCGGCGGCAAGGTCCGCGTCCTCGGCACGGTGTTCGGCGTGATCCTGATGCAGCTCGTCCGGGCCACCCTGATCAAGCACAACCTGCCCGACTCGATCGCGCAGATGATCCAGGCCGCGATCATCGTCGCCGCCGTCTACGTGGCTCGGGAGCGCCGATGACGACGACACTCACCAAGTCGGTGCCGACACCGACCAAGGCGGCGCGGACGAAGGTCCTGCAACGCCAGGGCGCCGCCGTCGCGCTCGTGCTCATGGTCGCGGTGTCGTGGCTGGTGTTCCCGCGCTTCGGCAGCCTCGACAACCTCCGCGACCTCGCGCTGCAGGGCTCGTTCCTGGCGATCATCGCGATCGGCATGACGTTCGTGATCATCACGGGCGGCATCGACCTGTCCGTCGGCTCGCTCTACGCGCTCGGCGGCGTGCTCGCCGCGTGGGGCTCGCAGTACGGGTTCTTCGCGGCACTGGCACTGCCGCTGGTGGTCTGCGGGGTGATCGGCCTGATCAACGGCCTGCTGATCGCCAAGACGAACATGGCGCCGTTCATCGTCACGCTGGCGTCGCTGCTGTTCGCCCGCGGCCTGCTGCTCGCGATCACCGACGAGGGCGCCAACACCTACAAGATCGACGGCGACAGCGCGTTCGTCGAACTCGGTCGCGGCACCGTGGCGGGTTTCGGCTACCCGATCTTCGTCGCGGCGGTGCTCGCGCTGCTCGGCGGCATGATCCTCAACCGCACCAACTTCGGCCAGAACGTGTTCGCCACGGGTGGTGCCGAGCAGTCGGCGGTCCTCCTGGGCGTCCCGGTCGCCAAGACCAAGATCCTCGTCTACACGATGAGCGGCACGCTGGCGGGTCTCGCCGGCGCCCTGACCGCCGCTTATCTCCAGTCGGGCGTCACGGTCATCGGCGTCGGCCTCGAACTGGACGCCATCGCGGTCGTCGTCATCGGCGGAACCCTGCTGACCGGTGGCATGGGCACGATCCTCGGCACCGTGATCGGCGTGGGCCTGATCAAGGTCATCCAGAACGTCATCAACCAGATCGGCACGCTCGACAGCAACTACCAGTCAGTGGTGAGCGGGGTGTTCCTGCTCATCGTCGTTGTCCTGCAACGAATACTGCGAAGATAGGAGAGCCATGACCAGACGCGTCCTGGGCGTATTGGTCGGAATCCTCATCACAGCAACCTTTCTGACACCGACAGCGGCGCAGGCGGCGGAGTGGGTCCCCAAGACCCCTCCGCTGGCCACGCCGTGGACCTCCCAGGTGTCGCCCACGAACGCCCTGCCCGAGTACCCGAGGCCGCAGCTGCAACGGCCGGAGTGGCAGAACCTCAACGGCGTCTGGGAGTTCGCGGGAGCGCCCAACCTCACCAGCCCGCCCATCGGCAGGCCACTGGCCGAGGGCGTCCTCGTGCCGTACCCGATCGAGTCCGCGCTGTCGGGGATCAAACGGCACGAGGACAACATGTTCTACCGCCGCACCTTCACGGTCCCGGCCGGGTGGAACGGCCGTCAGGTCAAGCTGAACTTCGGCGCCGTGACCTGGGAGACCCGCGTCTGGGTCAACGGCAGGCAGGTCGGCACGCACACCGGCGGGTTCGACGCGTTCTCGTTCGACATCACCTCTGCGCTCAACGGCGGCGCCAACGAGATCATCGTCGGCGTCACCTCGACTATCGACGGCAGCCGCTACCCGATCGGCAAGCAGCGCAGGAACCCGAGCGGGATCTTCTACACGGCCGCGTCCGGCATCTGGCAGACGGTGTGGCTCGAACCCGTGCGGGCGGCGAACATCACCCGCCTCGACACGACCCCGAACGTCCCCGCGAGCGCGCTCGACCTCGTCGTGCAGGGCACCGCGGGGCAGGCCGTCACCGCCGAGGTGCTGAGCGGCGGCCAGGTCGTCGGCCGGCAGACCGGCACGACCGGCACCTCGCTCAGGGTCCCGGTGCCGAACGCCCGGCTGTGGTCGCCCGACGACCCGTTCCTCTACGACCTGCGCGTCACGCTGGGCGGCGGGGACGCGGTCACCGGCTACTTCGGCATGCGGTCGCTCGGCAAGGCGATGGTCGGCGGCGTCATGAGGCCGTTGCTGAACGGGAAGTTCGTGTTCCAGAGCGGCACGCTGGACCAGGGCTACTGGCCGGACGGCATCTACACGGCGCCGACCGACGAGGCGCTGCGGTTCGACCTCGAACGCCAGAAGGCGCTGGGGTTCAACATGGTCCGCAAGCACATCAAGGTCGAACCGGCGCGCTGGTTCTACCACGCGGACCGGCTCGGCCTGATGGTCTGGCAGGACATGCCGTCCGTCGACTCGATCGACGAGGCGCCGAACTCGCACGCCAACTACGAGTCCGAGCTGCGCCGGGTGATCGACCAGCTCAAGGGCATCACGTCGATCGTGCAGTGGGTGCCGTTCAACGAGGGCTGGGGCGAGTACGACGCGGGCCGGATCGTGAACCTGATCCGCTCGATCGACAACACCCGCCTGATCAACCACAACTCGGGTTCCAACTGCTGCGTCTCCGATCCCGATCCGGGCAACGGCGACGTGATCGACGACCACCACTACCAGATCTCGGCCAACACCAGGCTTCCCGACGCCAACCGGGTCGCGATGCTCGGCGAGTTCGGCGGTCTGGGCCGCCGCGTCGTCGGCCACGAGTACCAGCCGGGTGCCGGATTCGCTTACGGCGCCTTGTATCCCGATGAGGCGTCGCTGACCAAGCGCTACGAGGAGGTCATCAAACAGGTCCAGCGGCTGATCCACACCCGTGGGCTGTCCGCGATGGTCTACACCGAGCCGTACGACGTGGAGAACGAGGTCAACGGCTTCTACACCTACGACCGGCGCGTGCTGAAGATGACCGAGGCGCGGGTGCGCGCGGTGAACCTCGGAGTGCTCGCGGTCGCGCGTGGCACGGCGGTGACCCCGGACGACGTGGTGTCGTTGCGCGTCACCACCTCCGGCTACACCGACCGGTACCTGCGCCACCAGGCCTCACTGGCGCGCACGGACGTGATCACCACCGATCTGGGCAAGCTGGACGCGACGTTCAACCTGCGTCCCGGACTGGCCGACGCGACCTGCTTCTCGTTCGAGTCGCGGAACTTCCCCGGCCAGTTCCTCAGGCACAGCAACGGGCGCATCCGCATCGACGTGAACAACGGCTCGATCGCGGGCGACGCCACGTTCTGCGCCCGGGAAGGTTCCGGTGGCACCGCGCTGGAGTCGTTCAACGTGCGCGGATCGTTCGTGAGGCACTACAACGAGAACGTCTACCTGGCGCGCTCCGGCGGCTCGAACCCTTGGGACACCGCGAACTCGTTCGCCGCGGACACCACGTGGGCGGTCGGCACCGGCCTGTGGCGCAGCGGCGCGGACCTGCCGCTGGACCAGGCCCGCTCGTTCCGCGTGACCACGCCCGGCTTCACGGACCGCTTCCTGCGGCACCGGGAGTCGCTGGCGCGCACGGACGTCGTGACGAACGCTTCGGACTCGCTGACCAAGGCGGACGCGACGTTCGTGATCCGGCGCGGACTCGCCGATTCCACCTGCTACTCGTTCGAGTCCCGCAACATCCCCGGCCAGTTCCTGCGGCACGCGGACTTCCGCGTCCGCCTCGGCTCCAACGACAACACCGACCTGTTCCGCCGCGACGCGACGTTCTGCGCGCAGCAGGGCAGCGGTGGCGTGCGGCTGGAGTCGATCAACGAGCTCGGCACCAACATCCGGCACTACTCGGAGGAGGTCTGGGTCGCCTCGAACGGCGGCGCGCACACGTACGACAACCCTGCCTCGTACAACCAGGACGTGAGCTGGGCCGTGAGCTCACCCTGGGCGCCCTAGGAGACAACATGTTGCTACGCATAGCTTCTGTGTCCGCGATCGTGTTGGGCACGCTCACCATCCCTGCCGTGACGGCGTCGGCTGACGTCGTCGACGCCATGAGCCGCGACTTCGGCATCACCCAGTCGGAGGCGCTGACCCGCATCCGCGCCGAGAAGGTGGCGCTGAAGATCGCACCGGCCGCCGAACAGGCCGCTGCCCACGCTTTCGGCGGCAGCTGGTACGCCGAGGGCAAGCTTCAGGTCGCCGTCACCGATCCCGCGCGGGTGGACGCCGTGCGCGCCACCGGTGCCCAGCCGGTGCTGCGGACGAAGTCCCTGGCGTCCCTGAACACCGTGAAGACGGGCATCGACAGACTGTCGAAGGCCGGGGCCGTGCCGGAGGGCGTCGCCGGGTGGCGGGTCGACGTCCAGCGCGGCGCCGTCGTGGTCGACGCGGTGCCGGGAACCGATGTCTCGTCGCTGCCCCAGGACGTCGTCGTCAACACCGCAGGTGTGCAGAAGCCGCAGACGTACGCGGCCGGCACCGTCGGCGGCGACCCGTTCTACACCGGCAACGTCCGCTGCTCGATCGGCTTCTCCGTGCACGGCGGCTACGTCACCGCGGGCCACTGCAACGTCGGCGCCTGGAACGTCTACGGCTGGGACCGCTCCTGGCAGGGCGAGTTCGTCGGCTCGTCGTTCCCCGGCAACGACTACGGCTGGGTCCGCACCGGCGGCGGCTGGTGGAACGTGCCGGTCGTGCTCGGCTGGGGCCAGACCAGCGACGCCCTGGTCCGCGGTTCGTGGGAGGCCCCGCCCGGCACGTCCGTGTGCCGTTCGGGCTCGACCACGCACTGGCACTGCGGCGTGATCCAGGGCCGCAACGAGACCGTGAACTACCAGCAGGGCGCGGTCTACGAGATGGTCGGCACGAGCGTGTGCGCCGAGGGCGGTGACTCCGGTGGCTCGTTCATCACCGGCGACCAGGCCCAGGGCGTGACGTCCGGCGGGTACGGCAACTGCTCCAGTGGCGGCCGCACCTGGTTCCAGCCCGTCAACGAGATCCTGCGCACGTACGGGCTGACGCTGCTGACCGCCTGAGAACTCCGCCGGGACGCGGGCGCCTCCGCGTCCCGGCGGTTCCACCTGACGGGGAGATCATCCACTTGTGGGTGGTCTCCCTTACGCCGTAGGTCTACTGCTCTGTCAGACCACGGGCCGATGTGCGCGTAGATCCCGCCCTTGTGAACTGTCCCGGACGTTCTGACGTTCCTTGGGGGAGTTCATGTCCTTCCTGACCGATGCCCTCGAAGGGCTCGCCGGTCTGCCACAACCCGCCGTGCTGGCGGTGACCGGCGCGTTGACACTCGCGGAGTGCACGCTCGGTGTCGGCTTCCTGGCGCCGGGGGAGAGCGCCCTGCTGCTGGCCTCGACGACGGTCACGACCCTGCCGCGGTTCCTGATCATGTGGCTCGTGGTCACGGTGTGCGCGGTCGCCGGCGACAGCATCGGCTACTACCTCGGCCGCCGCTACGGCGACCGGCTGCGCGACAGCAAGATCGTTCGCAAGGTGGGGCAGCAGCACTGGGACAAGGCGGGCGACCTGCTGCGGCGGCGTGGCGCGTGGGCGGTGTTCGTCGCGCGGTTCATGCCCGTCGTGCGCACCCTGGTGCCGGCGTCCGCGGGTGCGTCGAAGCTGGAGTACCGGCGGTTCCTGCCCGCCTCGATCGCGGGTGCGGTGTGCTGGTCAGCGCTGCACATCGGCATCGGCGCGACCGCCGGCGCCTCGGCGAAGTACATCGAGTCGGTCTTCAACGGCGCGATGTGGGTCCTGCTGGGTGTTGCCGCGCTGGTCACCGTGATCGTCGTGCTGCGCCGCCGCAAGGCCGCCCTGACGTCGTGAGGTGAGCACCTGCTTGCCGACGTCGCGGTGCAGGACCTCCGCGGTCCAGCCGATCGCGGACGCGCGGAGGAAGAGCTGTTCGGCGAAGACGACGCTGCGGTGGCGGCCGCCCGCGCACCCCGCGGCGAGGACGACCGTGCCCAGGTCGAGCGCGACCAGTGCGGTGACGGCGGTGAAGATGCGGTCGAGGTAGTCGCGGACGCCTCGGGTGCGGAGGACCTTCGCGACGACCTTCGGGTGGTGGCCGGTCAGGTCGCGCAGCCGCGGTGAGACGTGCGGGTCGCGGAACCGCTCGCGGAGGTCTACGACGAGGTCGGCGGCCGGAGCGGGTCCGTGCCCGAACCCGAGGGAGACGATCCGCAGCTGCAGGGCGCTGGTGGTTTCCATGATCCCACGATCGAGTCGAGAACCGTTGCGGGACAAGGGTTTCCTGAGTCCCATCGAACGGGCAACGGTCCTGGAGCCGTCCCTGACCGCCGATCGGCCGATGTCCGCCGGGACATAAACGCGTATTTTCTTCACGTCTGTGTCCTGGTGGAAGGTGGTCGTCGTGCTGGCAGCCGGTCTGGTGTTGGCGGTACTCGCGAGCGGCGGCGGCGCGCCGCTCGATCCCAGGGAGCCGGGTGAGCACTCGGTGGTCTACCGCGCCGAGACCGTCATCTCGGCGCCCCAGGAGCGCGTCTACGGGCTCATCACGGACTTCGCGGGGTACGCGCGCTGGAACCCGTGGGTGGTGAAGGCCGCGGGCGGGACCGCGCCGGGCGACGAGGTGCGGGTGGACGTGCTGCTCGGCTCGGTGCGGATGGCCGCGAAGCACACCGTGCTCAACGGCGTTCCCGGACAGCGGTTCTGCTGGAAGGACGCCGGTTGGAACGCGTGGTTCGTGTACGGCCAGCGGTGCCGGACGCTCACGACCCAGCCGGACGGGACCGTGCTGGTGACCAACGAGCTGCTGGTCGACGGCGTGCTCTCCGGGGGAGCGGACCTCTTCATAGGCAAGGCGATGAAGGACGGCATGCAGGCCGAGAACGCCGCCCTGAAGCGGGTCGCCGAGTCCGCCTGAGCCCCTGTCGACGGACAGTCGACGGATTGTCGACGGGGCGGGCCATCGTGAGCGGCGACCCAAGGGGAGGTACCCATGAGGAAACGGATCGCCACCACGGCGCTCGCCTCGACCGCCACCATCGCGGCACTGCTCGGCACCGCCACGCCCGCCTCCGCCGACGACCACTTCGACGTCACCGTCCGGAGCGCGGTCAGCGGCAAGTGCCTGGCACCGCAGGGCCAGTCGTCCGAGGACGGCGTGCCCATCGTCCAGACGTCCTGCGTCGGGAGTCCCTTCGAGCGGTGGGACTTCATCGACCGCGGGAACCACGTCTTCCAGATCCGCAACGCGGTCACGTTGAAGTGCATGAACGCCCTCGGCAGCAACACCAACGGGACCCCGGTGGTCCAGTGGCCCTGCGCCAACATCAGCAACCAGCGGTTCCAGGCCGGGCGCGACCTGCCTGACTGGGTGACCCTCCGCTCGCGGGTCGCCGGCACGAGCACGCACTGCCTCGACGTGCCGGGCGGGCGGCCCGACGAGGGGCTCGCCATGCAGATCTGGGCCTGCAACGGCACCGCCGCGCAGACCTTCGGGGTGTTCCCGGTCTGACGACGTATCCCCGAGCCGGGAGCGCGCTCTCACTTCTCGGTGGAACACGGGGTTGAGGACGAGACGGGGCAGCGGATGCCGGCGACCGGCATCCGCGTGCTCGGAACACTCGAGGTCGTGGCGGACGGGCGGGCGCTGGATCCCGGCGGGCCGCGGCTGCGGGCGGTGCTGGCGTTGCTCGCGGCGTACGCGAGCCGGCCGGTGAGCGTGGCGACGTTCGTGGCGGAGCTGTGGGGGCCGGTGGCGCCGCCGGACGCGGAGCGCACCGTCCGGACGTACGTGTCCAGGCTGCGCGGGGGAGTGGGGCCGCTCGCCGCGCTGATCCGCACCCGGCCGCCGGGGTACGTGCTGCTGGAACCGGAGGTCGTGGACGCCGTCCGGTTCCAGCGGCTCGCCCGCGCGGGCCGTGCCGCGCTGGCGAAGGGCGAGATCGGTGCCGCACAGGGGTTTCTGGCCGATGCGCTCGGGCTGTGGCGCGGACGGCCCTACGACGAGTTCGACGGCGTCGCCGCGTTGGAGGCGGAACGGACCCGGCTGGCCGGGGTGCGCCTCGACGTCGTGCAGGACCGCCTGGACACCGACCTGGCCGCCGGGGCCGGTGACGGGCTGGTCGCCGAACTGACCGAGCTCACGGCCGCCCATCCCGGCCACGAGCGGTTGTGGGGCCAGCTGATGACGGCCCTGTACCGCGCCGGTCGCCAGGCGGAGGCCCTGGAGGCGTTCCGGCGCGCGCGGGCGCAACTGGTCGAGCACGCCGGGGTGGAACCGTCACCCGCGTTGACCGGCGTCCAGGACGCGATCCTCGCGC
The DNA here is from genome assembly GCF_042721395.1 of Lentzea sp. NPDC058450. Taxonomy (NCBI): domain Bacteria; kingdom Bacillati; phylum Actinomycetota; class Actinomycetes; order Pseudonocardiales; family Pseudonocardiaceae; genus Lentzea; species Lentzea sp. NPDC058450. Next base: position 28,562 of record NZ_JBHXLO010000046.1, on the reverse strand, counting down.
AGGACCCCCGGTTGCTTCCCGCCGCACCGGCGTTGACCGTGAGCCTTCGTCCGGTCCAACTGCCCCCGGTGGCGCCGGGATTCGTCGGCCGTGACGGTGCATTGGCCGCGCTCGACGCCGCCGTGCACTTAAGACGGGACACGATCGCCGTCGTGGCGGTGTGCGGAACCGCGGGCGTGGGCAAGTCCGCCTTGGCGTTGCGCTGGGCCCGGCGCAACGCCGCCCGGTTCCCCGACGGGCAGCTCTACGTGAACCTGCGCGGGTTCGACCCCGGCGGGGTGCTGCCTCCGGGTGAGGCGCTGCACGGCTTCCTCACCGCGTTCGGGGTCACCGCGGACCGGATCCCCGGCGCCGTCGAGGCCCAAGTCGCGCTCTTCCGCAGCCTCACAGCCGGAAAGCGCTTGCTGGTCGTGCTGGACAACGCGCGCGACGCCGCCCAGGTCCGGCCGCTGCTGCCCCCGGAGCCGGGGTGCGCCGTCGTCGTCACCAGTCGCGACGACCTGGCCGGTCTGGTGGCACGGGACGGCGCCGGCCGGGTCGAGCTGGACGTGCTCGATCCCGTGGCCGCGACCGCACTGCTGCGGCTGCTCATCGGCGAGCAGACGGCCACCACCGCGGAACTCGACGAGCTCGCCGCCCGGTGCGCCCGGCTGCCCCTCGCCCTGCGGGTCGCCGCCGAACTGGTCACCCGGCGCGGGCGGGTCGGCCTCGAAGAGCTCGCCGACGAGCACCGCAGGCTCGACCTGCTGGCGGCCGGCACCGACGCCGACACCGCCGTGCGCGCGGTGTTCTCCTGGTCGGAACGGCATCTGCCGCAGGCCGCGAACCGGTTGTTCTGGTTGCTGGGACTGCATCCCGCCCGCGACACCGGCATCGCCGCCGTCGCCGCACTGTCCGGTGTGGACGAACCGGAGGCCCGGGCGTTGCTCGACGTCCTGCAGACCGCCCACCTGGTGGAGAGCTCGGGGGCCGGCCGCTGGACGATGCACGACCTCCTGCGCGCGTTCGCGAGGGAACGCGCCGAGCAGCACCTCACCGGCGTGGAACGCAGGCAGGCGTTGAAGAACCTCTACGAGCACCACCTGACCTCGGCGCTGGACGCGACGGCCGTTCTGTACCCGTCCGCGAAGCGGTGGCGCGGCGAACCGGCGCGGGACCGATCACCCCTGACGGCCGTCATCGCGAAGGCCTGGCTGGACACCGAACGACCTGCGCTCGTCGCGATCATCGGCACCGCCTCCGGCGAGTTCGCGGGCTACGCCGTCAGGATCGCCCGCGCGATCGGCCAGCACCTCGACGTCGGCTACCACAACGCCGACGCGTTCGCGGTGCACCAGCACGCCCTCACGGCCGCGGACGAGATCGGCGACGCGGCCGGCCGGGCGAGCGCCCTGCTGCAGCTCGGCCGCTCCCACGCCCGCGCCGGCGAGTACCACGAGGCCAACGAGCACTTCTGGCAGGCGCTGGAGTTGTTCCGGCGCCTCGGCGATCCGGCGGGGGAGGCCAGGACCCTGCACGCCCTGGGCCACAACGAGGGCCGGGCCCGCCACTACCACGAGGCGCTCGCGACCTACGGCCTGGCGCTGGCGCTGAGCCGGCGAACGGGCGACCGCGGCCAGGAGGCCGTCGGCCTGGCCAGCATCGGACAGGTGCAGCACAGCCTCGGCAGGCACGACGACGCGGTGGACTGCTACCGCCAGGCCGCGTCGATCTACGAGGAGCTCGGCCAGCGCGTGGGGCAGGGGAGGATCCTGAACGACCTCGGCTGCGCCCTGCACAGCCGGGGAATGCTCGACGAAGCGCACGACCACCACCAGCGCGCCCTGGTGATCCTGGACGACGTCGGCGACCGCGCGGCCGCGTCGATCGCGCGCACCGAACTGGGCCGCGTGTGCTCGCGGTGGGGCCGCCACGCGGAGGCGTTGGAGCACCACGACCACGCGCTCACCGTGTTCCGCGAGATCGGCGACCCGGTGGGCGAAGCGGAGGTGCTCATCAACCTGGGCGCCACCCACGAGCACCTGGGCCACCACGAGGAGGCCGCCGAACTCTGCCGGGAAGCGGAGCAGCTCGCCGTGAACCTGGGTGACCGCCTGTTGCAGTGCATGGCGCTCAACGGTCGTGGCCGCGCCTCCTGCGCCTCAGGCCGGTTCGAGGAAGCGTTGGCGTGCCACGAAACGGCACTGGCACACGCGCGGGAGATCCAGGACCCGGCACAGGAGGCCCGATCGCTGGACGAGCTGGCCGCCGTGCACGAACGCACCGGCGAGGCCGCCGAAGCGCGTCGCCTGCTGACCGCCGCCCTGCCGATCTACGAGGCGCTCCGGATGCCCGAGGCCGCCGTTGTGCGCCAACGACTCGGTGGCGTGGTCGCCTGAGGGGAAAGCGGTTTCCCATCAGGCCGTCGTTGACACGTCCGCCCCTCCGGCCGAACATACGGTCGCGTATGTTCCGTTCGTCGAGGGGGTAGGGACGATGTCACGTACATTCCGGATCGGCTCGTGGGCGTGGATCGCGACCGGGGTCGGGCACCTGGCGATCATGGGGGTCATGGCGTTGCGCGATCCGGACCCGGCCGGGGAACGCGCGGCCGCGGCGTCGAAGGCGGTCACGTTCGCGCTGGGCGGGGTTCAGCGCACGCTGTACGAGGTCGACCTGGGGATCAACTTCGTGATGTCGGCCGCCCTGGTCTTCGGCGGCCTGGCCTGCCTGGTCGTGGCGAAGGCGGGGCCGGTGCCGCGGGCGCTCGCCGGGCTCGGGTTCGCCACGTCCTTGGTGCTGCTCGCGGTGGCGGCCGCCTTGCTGCCGTCGCCACCGATCGTGCTCTTCGCGGTGGCCGCACTCGCGTTCGGGTACGCGAGCCTGCAGCCGGGAAGGCGCACACCTTCCCGGCTGCAGGCCTGAGCCGACTCAGGATCGGCTGCCCACGACCTCGGCCGGCTCCGGTGAGAGGCGCCCGAGTTCCGCTGTCGGGCGCCGGAACGTCTCCCGTCCCGTCGCGATCGCGGCGGCGCTGAGCGCGCACACCGCGGCGGTGAAGATCGCGACCCCGATCCAGTCCTCCCGGCCGGACCCGATGGCCGCCACGACACTCGGGGCGAAGCCCGCGATGGCGAACCCGATCTGGGTGCCGATCGCCATGCCGGAGAGCCGGACCTCGGTGCTGAACATCTCGCCGTACAGCGAGGGCCAGATGCCGTTGATCGCGGAGTAGGCCACGCCGAACAGCAGGATGCCGAGCGCGAACACCAGTCCGTACGCGCCGATGGAGATCGACCACAGGTAGGGGAAGATCAGGATCGCGCACGCGCCGCAGCCGGCGAGGAAGACCGGCTTGCGGCCGATCCGGTCGGACAGCCCTGCCAGCAACGGGATCGAGGCCAGCGCGACCACGTTGGCGAGGACGCCCACCCACAGCATCGGGGTGCGGGCGAGGCCGATCGTGTTCACCGCGTAGCTCAGGGCGTAGACGGTGAAGATCGTGCTGACCGAGGCGATGGTCGCGGCGAGCACGACGCGCAGGACGTCCTGCCAGTGCGTGCGGAACAGTGTCGCCGCCGGGAGTTTGGCCTTCTTGGTGCGCTGGAAGGCCGCGGTCTCGTCGATCTTGCGGCGGATGACGAGACCGGCGACCACGACGAGCGCGCTGCACCAGAACGGAACGCGCCAGCCCCACGTGAGCAGGTCCTCCTGCGGAAGTGCCGCCACAGGTAGGAAGATCGCGGTGGCGAGGATCTGGCCCGCCTGCGTGCCGCTGAGGGTGAAGCTGGTGAAGTACGCCCGGCGGTGTTCCGGCGCGTGCTCCAGCGACATCGAGTTCGCGCCCGCCTGCTCACCCGAGGCGGACAGTCCCTGCAGCAGGCGCAGGAAGACGAGCAAGATCGGTGCCAGCACGCCCGCCGTGTCGTAGGTCGGCAGGCAGCCGACGGCGAAGGTCGCCACGCCCATCAGCAGCAGCGTGAAGATGAGCACCTTCTTGCGGCCGAAGCGATCGCCGACGTGACCGAGGACGAACGCGCCGAGCGGCCTCGCGAGGTAACCGACGCCGAACGTGCCGAGGGCGAGCAGCGTCCCCGTCGCCGGATCGGCGGCCGGGAAGAAGACCTTGTTGAAGACCAAGGCCGCGGCGGTGCCGTAGATGAAGAAGTCGTAGTACTCGAGGGCGCTGCCGATCCAGGCTGCCAGCGCAGTCTTGCGGGCCATCGATGTGGTCACGGCGTACTCCTATGTACGGCCTAGTTAGTTAATACAAGTTCGGACATGGCACCCCCGCGTGTCAAGGGTCAGATTTCAGCTGGTCAAGTAGTCGATCAGCATGTCACCGAGCATGCGCCGGTGGTGGTCGCGGCGATCGGGGTCGAGCATGTCGCGACCGAAGATCGCGGCGAACGTGTGCCGGTTCGCCAGCCGGAAGACGCAGAACGAGCTGATCACCATGTGCACGTCGAGGGGGTCGACGTCGTCGCGGAACCGGCCCGCCGCGCGGCCGCGTTCGAGGAGCTGGGTCAGGCCGTCGAGGGCGGGGTTCGCCAGTCCGGCCAGGACCTCCGAGCGGGCGATGTGCTCGGCCCGGTGGATGTTCTCGATGCTGACGAGCCGGATGAAGTCGGGGTGCGCCTCGTGGTGGTCGAAGGTCAGCTCCGCGAGCCGGCGGATGCCGTCCTCGGGGGAGAGGTGCTCGACGTCGAGTTCGGCCTCGAGCGCCCTGATCTCCAGGTAGGCCCGCTCCAGCACGGCGATGTAGAGCTGTTCCTTGCCGCCGAAGTAGTAGTAGATCATCCGCTTGGTCGTGCTCGTGCGTTCGGCGATCTCGTCGACGCGCGCGCCCGTGTAGCCCTTGTCGGCGAACTCCCGGGTGGCCACCTCCAGGATGTCGGCGCGGGTGCGGTCCTTGTCCCGCTGGCGCTCGGCATCGGGCGATGGTGCGGCCACCTGGCCCCCTTCGATCTGCGGATGACCAGCCAACTCTAGTCCAGCACTTCCTGGCGGCGACTCGGAGCGCTACAGTGAACTCACTAGTTCGTACATTAAGCGGGAGGTCCGGTGGCCAGGTACCTGATCGGGCTCGTCGGCACCGGCATCGGTCCGTCGCTGAGCCCGGCGTTGCACGAGCGCGAGGCGGCCGAGCTCGGGCTGCGCTACACCTACCGGCTGCTCGACCTGGACGTCCTCGAACAGCCGGTCGGCGCCGTGCTGGCGCAGGCCTGGGCCGAGGGGTTCACCGGCCTCAACATCACCCACCCCGCGAAGCAGGTGGTCCTGCCGCACCTGGACGACATCGCCCCCGAGGCCGCCGCGCTGGGCGCCGTCAACACCGTGGTCTTCGAGAACGGCAAGGCGATCGGCCACAACACCGACGCCACGGGCTTCGCGAGGAGCCTCCGCAGGGGCCTGCCGGACGTGCGGATGACGAACGTCGTCCTCCTCGGAGCCGGGGGAGCGGGCGCCGCCGTGGGGCACGCGCTGCTGTCACTCGGCACCGGTCGCCTGGGCGTCCACGACGTCGATCCTGACCGCGCCTCATCGCTGGTGACGGCGTTGCGGCGCAGGTTCGGCGACGACCGGGCCGTCGTGTGCGCCCCCGACGCGGTCCGGACGGCCGACGGGCTGGTGCACGCGACTCCCACGGGCATGGCGGCGCATCCCGGCCTGCCGATCGACGAATCGCTGCTGCGCGAAGGACTTTGGGTCGCCGACATCGTCTACCGGCCCCTGGAGACGGCGCTGCTGGCCGCGGCTCGCGCGCGCGGCTGCCGGGTGCTGCACGGCGGCGGGATGGTCGTGCTCCAGGCCGCGGAGTCGTTGCGGCTGTTCACCGGCGTCGACCCGGACGCGGGCCGGATGCTCGCGCACTTCGAGGAACTGGAAGGGGAACCGGCCCATGCGTCCTGACCCGCGCACCGCCATCGCCACCGTGTGCCTGTCCGGCACCCTCGACGACAAGCTGGTCGCGGCCGCCGAGGCGGGCTTCGACGGCGTCGAGCTGTTCGAGAACGACCTGCTCGCCTCCCGCCGCGGCCCTGCCGAGATCCGGCGGCGCTGCGCCGACCTCGGGCTGACCATCGACCTGTACCAGCCGTTCCGCGACTTCGAGGCCGTCCCGCCGGACGTGCTCGCTTTGAACTTGCGCCGCGCCGAGCAGAAGTTCGGCGTCATGGCCGAACTGGGTGTGGACACGGTCCTGGTGTGCTCGTCGGTGTCGCCCGACGCGATCGACGACGACGATCTCGCCGCGGAGCAACTGCACCTGCTGGCGACGCGCGCTCACGAACACGGCCTGCGCATCGCCTACGAAGCCCTCGCCTGGGGCAGGTACGTCAACGGCTACGAGCACGCGTGGCGGATCGTGCGCCGCGCCGCCCACCCCGCTTTGGGAGTCTGCCTGGACAGCTTCCACATCCTGTCCAAAGAGGACGATCCTCGCGCGATCCGCGCGATCCCCGGCGAGAAGATCTTCTTCCTCCAGCTCGCCGACGCGCCGACGTTGCCGATGGACGTCCTGCAGTGGAGCCGCCACCACCGCCTCTTCCCGGGGCAGGGCGACTTCGACCTGACCGCGTTCACCCGCCACGTCCTCGACGCCGGCTACCGGGGACCGCTCTCGCTGGAAGTGTTCAACGACGTGTTCCGCCAGTCCGACCCGCACCGCGCCGCGATCGACGCCATGCGGTCGCTCGTGAGCCTGAAGGACTCGTTGGGACTGTTGGACGTTCCCGCCGCTCCCGTACCGCACGGCTACGCGTTCGCCGAGGTCGTGGGCGAGTCGAACCTGGCCGCGCTGGGCTTCACCCGAGCGGGCGTGCACCGCTCGAAGCGGGTCGAGCTCTGGACCCAGGGCGAGGCGCGTGTGCTGGTCAACGCGGACGGCGAAGCAGGTGCGATCGGGGCGCTCGGCCTCTCCGTGCCCGACCCGGCCGCCGCCGAGCACCGCGCGAAAGTCCTGCTCGCACCACCGCTCTCGCGCACTGCGGGCCCAGGCGAAGCCGCGCTCACCGCCATCGCGGCCCCGGACGGAACGCAGATCTTCCTGTGCGCCGACGACGAGTGGCTCACCGACTTCGTGCCCACCGGGGAGTCCGCCGCCGGGGTCGGGATCACCGGCATCGACCACGTCGCGCTGACCCAGCCGTTCGACAACTTCGACGAGGCCACGCTCTTCTACCGCTCGGTGCTGGGCCTCGAACCGGGCGCCGTCGCGGAGTTCGCGGCCCCGTTCGGCCTGGTGCGCGGCCGGGGCGTGAGTGGCGGCGGAGTGCGGCTGACCCTGGACGCCGCACTGGTGCGCCGAGGCGGCTGGGCCCCGGCCGTGCGAGAACCCCAGCACATCGCGTTCTCGTGCACGGACGCCACGGCGTGCGCCCGAGCGTTGCGGCAGCTGGGCGCGCGGCTGCTGGACGTCCCCGGCAACTACTACGACGACCTGGCGGCACGCACGGCGTTGTCGGCCGATCGCGTCAGCGAGTTGCGCGAGCAGTCCGTCCTCTACGACCGCGATGACCGCGGTGAGTACCTGCACTTCTACACCGAGCTGGTGGGCGCCAGGGTGTTCTTCGAGGTGGTGGAGCGCATCGGTGACTACCGGGGCTTCGGCGTCGTCAACGCTCCCGTCCGGATGGCGGCGCACCACGAGGCGAGGCAGTTCGCTAGGTGAACAGGATCCTCTTCGCGGCGGCCTTTCCCGGTGCGGTGCGCAGCAACGAGAACACGAGTTCGGCGACGTTCGGGCTGCGGACGAGGGAGAGGCCGCGCCGGAGCTGGGAACGCAGCAGGTAGCGGCGGCGCATCGCCGCGCCGTCGTAGTGCTCCAGCACGTACTTGTTGCCGCTGCGCAGGTAGTCGGACGTGACCTCGGCGGCGAGCTCGGACATCCGCATGCACGGGTCGAGCCCGCCGGCGGTGAGCGGGGAGACCGCGCCCGCCGCGTCGCCGACCAGCAGGCCTTGGGGCGACACGATCCGGCGCAGCAGCCCGCCGACCGGGATCGGCCCGCCGCGCCGCCTCACCGGGCCGGTCGGTTCCGGAGTGGGGAAGCTGTCGCGGAAGCGGTGCAGCAGTTGGGGAAGCGGTGCGGTGAACCGGTCGGCGCGGCCCGCCAGACCGACGTGCGCGTGCTCGCCGTCGTCGATGACCCAGGCGATGTAGCCGGGCGCGAGGCGCGGGTCCACGACGCAGTGGAACGTCGGCGTCGAGCCGGTCCGCACCGGGTAGACCTCCTCGATGCCGGTGATCATGCGCCGGTTGACGTCGAGGCCGAGGCTCTTCGCGACCGTGGACCGGGCGCCGTCCGCGCCGATCGTGAACCGCGCCTTCGCGGACTTGCCGGGATAGCTGGAGTTCAGCGTGACCTGGGCGCCCGCGCGTTCGGCAGCCCGGACGGCCGCGGTGTAGATGTTCTCCATGTCGCCGACGCGGAACTCGTCGCGGTCGCTGGTCAACTCCACCGGATTTTCGCCCGAGGGCGGGTAGAGCAGCACGCGCCGGACCGCCGGGCCGAGGTGTTGCAGGTCGTAGTCGTCGAGGGTGCGCCGGACGAAGATCCCGGTCGTGCGGATGCCCGTCTCCAGGCTCGTCCTGCGTTCGCACACGGCCACGTCGAGCCCTGACTCAGCCAGCAGTCGCGCGGTGGTGAGCCCGGCCAGCCCGGCGCCGACGACGAGCACGTCCACGGTGTCCATGCCCCCGACGCTAGATCCGATCACCCGGCGGCTTCCGCTTTGCGCCGACACCTTCACGGGATCTGCACCGTTTCTCCACGAATGTGAATGCTTGACATGCCGTCGCCCGGTCGCGGAAGGTGTGCACACCGCTGCCTCGAATCGTTGGTTCGAGGAGGAACACCGATGGAGTTGTTCAACCGCCGCACCGCACTGCGAGGCGCTCTCGCAGTCGCGGCCACGCCACTGGCCGCGGGTGTGGCATCGGCTGACGTGGGTGCCATGGCGTTCGTGCAGAAGTGGGCCCCGAACCCCGGCTCCGCGGGGCTGAACGCGTTCGCAGGCATCGAGGACGACCGCTCGAACTCGCACCCGTCGGCCACGCACATCTTCGCCGAGAGCAACCAGTACCGGTTCGTGATGCACAAGTCCGATCGGGACGGTGCGGACCGCCAGCGCAACGAGGTGCGCGCGATCCAGACCGGCAGCACCCGTCACGACATGAAGAAGGGCGAGACCTGGCGCTACAACTACCAGATGTACGTGCCGTCCTCTCTCAAAGGCACCACCAGCTTCACGCACATCTTCCAGGTCAAGCACACCGGCGTGGACTCACCGGTGGTCACGATGTCGTTGTTCCGCTCGGGTTCCCTCGAAACCGTCGAGATGAGACTGTTCGGCGCGGGCCAGGCCAAGCTGGGCAGCACGCCACTCGCCCCGTTGCGCAACAAGTGGATAGACGTCGAGATCGAGATCAAGGTCGCCGACTCCGGCAGCCTCCGTTTCGCGTTGAAGGACGCCGGAACCACCGTCGTCAACGCCTCGCGCTCCGGCTTCGACACGTGGCTGGGCGGCGACCAGGCGCACCCGAAGTGGGGCATCTACCGAGGCCTCGGCGACTCCGCGCAGTTGGTCGACACCTACCTGTTGCTGCGCAACATGAAGGCGTACCGGAATGAATAGAGGGTGTTCCCACAGAGACTCCTGAGGGTCAGAATTACTCTTGTGGGGGACATTCACGGACGAACCGCAGAGAGCAGGGCCGGTGTGGCCGCCTTCCTGGCGGGTGTGTGGCTGATCGCCGCACCACCGGTCCTGCACTTCGCCGCGGCAACACACGCCTTCCGCCCGTACTGGGTCTCCATGGGCCTGGCCGTGGTGATCATGCTCCTGGGCATGGTCCGCGCCATGGCACCCCTGGACGTGCCGTTCATCAGGCACCTGACGATCGCTCTGGCCGTGTGGCTGATCGTCGTGGCGCTGATACGGGGCGACGGAGGCACCGCCCTCGTGTGGCTCAACCAGCTGGTGGTGGGCGGTCTCATCGCCCTCTCCGCAGGTCTGGCCCTGCTGATCAGCTCCCGCCGATGAGCGGCACCTGGTCCGACCTCTGCCTGATCTGCCACGGCCAGCAGGACCTCGTGGTGAACATTCACGAAGCGGGCCCCTACGAACGCTCACACGACTACACCCGCGTGTTGTTCTGCCGTGCTTGCGGTGTGGGCGAACTGCGCGCCTTCAGCTACGACGGCTTCGTCGTCTTCGGCGAGGAGGACGACGTGATGGTCTGGTCCTCCCTGATGTCCGCCGACGACGTCTTGGTGCTGCGCTCGGCCTTCACCTGCACCGTTCCGCTGGCAGGCATTTGTGAGTGTGTTGAGCACACCCGCCTGTACGACACGAGCGTGCGCGCCACCAAGACCCGCCTCCCGGAACACGGCCCCGACCGCCACAGCCCGGCCGGCCGCACCACCGTCACCGTCGCGGTGGTGGACGGCCTGGCGGAGTTCCGCTCCTAGTCGATCACCGCGACGGCCTCGACCTCGACCAGGTGCTCCGGCACGTCGAGACTCGCCACCCCGATCAACGTGGCCGGCGGCGTGGCGTGTTCCTGCAGCTCGGTCATGGCGTTCTCGATGCCCTTGAGCAGCTCCGGCATCTTCTCCGGCGTCCAGTCCACGACGTACACCCGAACCCGTACCAGGTCCTTGAAGCTCGCGCCGGCGGCCTTGAGCGCGGTGTGCACGTTGGTGTACGCCTGCTCCGTCTGCTTGGCGAGGTCGAGCTCCGCGTCCCAGGCCACCTGCCCGGCCAGGTAGATCGTCCTGCTCCCGCTGGCCACCGCGACGTGGTGGTACACGTCGACCTGCGGCAGCCCGTCGGGGTTGATGAGCGTGACAGCCATGTTCTTCCCTCTCTTGCGGTTACTCACTCACCGTAGGAGAGTGGCTTTTGAACTGGAAGAACGCACTAATTCGAGAGTGAGGCACCTCAAGGTGAGCAAGCAGCTCAGCGGCGATCTGGCCCGCGCGGACTCGCTGGCCCGCGAGATCTTCTCCGACATCGCCAACAAGTGGGCGCTGCTCATCGTCGAGACCATCGGCGACACGACGAAGCGCTTCACCGAGCTCAAGACCGAGGTGGACGGCATCAGCCACAAGATGCTGACCCAGAACCTCCGCCTGCTGGAACGCAACGGCCTGGTGACGCGCGTCGTGCACCCGACCGTGCCGCCGCGCGTCGACTACACCCTCACCGAGCCGGGCCAGGCCCTTCGCGCGACGGTCGACGCGATGTGCGCCTGGACGTCTCGCTACCTGACCGAGATCGAGTCGGCCCGAACCCGCTTCGACGCCTGGTCCGTTAATTCCAGACGATTGAGTTCGAGTACGTGAACTGCGCCGGTGAATTCAGGTTGCGTAATGCCTGGCTGGCTCGCGTGGAATTTACTATCGAATTCGTTCAAGTGTGCTCATGCTCGAACATTTTCGCCGGTTAATCTTCGTTGACTGGTCAGGCGTGCTGTGTCAGCCTCGGTGAGGTATTGCTCATACGCTTTTGAGCAACTTCGTCAACTGGGGGTTGACTGATGTCGAAGTCTGGTTTCAGACGCATTTCTGTTTTATTTGTGGCCGCTGTGACGCTTTTCTCTTCGGTCGTCGGTCCGGCGGCCGCTGAACCCGCATCCGAGAAGTCGGTGTTCGACTGGCTCGGCTCGGCGGACCCGAAACTGGTCGCGGGCCAGGAGCGCTTGATGGGGTTCAAGTCCTGGGTGGTCGGTGTGCCGGGAATCTTCGACGCGGGCTTCGTCGAGTCCGCGAACCACGCCGAGTCGGTCTCCACCACGGTGCTGTGGGCGGGTGAGTCGCCGCTGCGGCAGACCGTGCGGGAAGAGGCGGACCGCCGGGGGATCACGCTCACGTTCAAGCCGGTGCGGCACTCCCGCAAGGCGTTGCAGGAAGGCGCCGACAGGATCTGGGCGAGTGCCGGCGACGCTGCCTGGAACGGGTTCGTCGTCACGTCGCTGACGGGCACCGACCTCACCACCGACGGTCTCGTCGTGCGCGGGTTCTACCAAGGAGGTCAGGTCAATGCCGCGCGGCAGGCGCGAACCGCAGAGGTCGCCAAGGGCCTCTCGGCCGTCGTGACCGGCGTGCAGGAGGCACCGAAGCCGACGAACTACGTGACGAGGTCGACCGACACGTCCCCGTTCAACGCGGGTGGCGCCATGCGGGGCAGCAACGGATCGTTGTGCAGCAGCGGGTTCGGTCTGTCGATCGGCAACGTGTGGCGCACCACGACGGCACGTCACTGCACGGCGGGCACGTACGCGGCGTGGGACAACGGGGCCCAGAGCTACGGCGGAACGCTGACACACGCGAACGGTGCGGGTGCGCGGATTCTGACCGGTGCGGGCTTCCGCTGGATGTTCGACGGAGCGTGGAACGACCCCAACGGCTATCTCAAGACCGTGCAGGGCTACGCCGACCTGTCGATCAACGACTGGGTCTGCACCAGCGGCGCCAACACCGGCGTGCACTGCGGCCTCCAGGTCGACAACCTGCTGATCGCCTACAACGACGGCTTCGGCGTGTTCTGGACGATCCGCGCCCATCAGCGGCAGGGCGGCATCGCGGGAGGACAGGGTGACAGCGGCGGCCCGGTCCTGGTGCCTTACGCCAACGGCAAGGTCGGCGCGGCCGGAATGATCCAGGGTTCGCTCGGCCCGCAGACGACGGCCTGCGGTTCGGTGCGCGTCGGCGGAATCGTGTGCGGCACGGAGCTGGAGTTCTCCTCGACCCGCACCATCGCCCAGGAAGTCGGCGGAGTGCTGCTGACGGGCTGATCCACGGGCCGGGGGCGCGACGGCGCGCCCCCGGCCTCCTGTCATCGGGACGAAGAGGGCACGACGGCGCTCGCCACTCCGGCGCGGACGAAAGTCATCTCGTGAGCGCCCGTGGTGACGACGAGCCGATCCCCGGAGACCGAGACCCCGGCGTTGCGGGACGTCAGTTCGTTCATCGCGGCGATGACGGCCAGGCGCACCGGGTCGTCGCCCGTGTAGAGCGCGTAGGTGCGCCCGACGTCCAGCAGCCGCATCGAGCTCGCTGTCCCCTCGTAACGCCCGAACATCGAGTTGGTTCCGTCGGAGAGCTGGAACGAGCCGTCCGCCCGGAACGTCGCGGAGGCGTCGACCTCCCCGGGCACTGCACGACCGTCGACACCGCGCAGGTCCCATCGATGGCCTGCGTACCCGGGACCCTCGACGCCCCACTGCTGACCCGGAGCGTCGCCTACCATCGTGACGGCGGTGGTGATGCCACCCGCGGCCAGCACGAACACCGCGGCGGCGAGCACGGCACCTCGCGTCCGCGGTGCCCGCCGCGCGGCCGGTGCGCTGTGCCGCAACGATTCCCGCGTGACCAGAGCCGCGTTGTCCCGCAACGCGGTGCGCACGACGTCCTCGATCCCGTCCATCACGACCTCCCCAACTTCCCGCGCAACGACTCCAGTGCCCTGTTCAGCGACGACGCGACCGCCTCCTTGCTGATGCCGAGCAACTCGGCGACCTCGGCAGGCGGGAGGTCCTCCAGGTAGCGCAACACGACCACTTCCCGTTGCCGATGCGGCAACGACCGGATGGCGACGAGCACCCGCTCCCGTTCGTACTCGCGAAGGGCGTGCTCGTCGGCCCCCTCGGCAGGCGGCGGCGCCGGAGGCCGGAACCGCAGCGCGACGACGCGCCGCCGCAACACCGACCGAGACCTGTTGAACACCGCGGTCGTCAGGTACCCGCGCGGGTTGTCCATCCGCCCCGGCAGTGCCGCGAAGACGTCCTGGACGACGTCCTCGGCCGTCTCCTGGTCGCCGACGACGCTCACCGCGATCCTGACCAACTGCAGGTAGTGCTGGTCGAAGAGCTCCTGCGCCAGCACCGGCGATGTCTCTCGCCCGTGTATCAACCCCATGGTGTCCTCTGCGGTCAACCACCCGAACCCGACATCAGTTGGACGTCTGAGCCAGCCTCCGATCAACAAGATGATCCAGCGATCTCGTCTCACGGAGTTCCTGGGGGCGCCGCGCTGACATCGCCCTCGGTCAGAGGGTGCGGGAGATCTCCTTGAAGACCTGCTTGAACTCGGCGAAGCGGTCGGCGCCGACGACGGAGGCCAGGCGGGCCTCGATCTCGGTGATGATGCGCTTCGCCTGCACCATCTGGTCCTTGCCCAGATCGGTGGGCACGACGAGTTTCGCCCTGCGGTCGGCCGGGTCCGGCTGGCGGGTCACGTAGCCGAGGCGTTCCAACTCGTCGATCAGGGTGCCGACGACCTGCTTGTGCTGGCCCGAGCGTTCGGAGAGTTCGCTGGCCCGGGTGCCCGTGGTGGCGATGTAGGCCATGACGGCGCCGTGGCGCGGGCGCAGGTTCTCGTGGCCCGCTTCGGCCAGGCGGGCGAAGAGCTCCTTCTGGAACCCCGAGAGCAGGTGCGCCGAAAGGACGCCGACGTCTGGCATGGGGATGATGTTAACCCGGCGGTGGGCTTGTCCGATGAGGACGGACGGAAGTGGTGGCCCGCCGCGGGGCGGGCCACCCTGGTCAGGACTGGGGTTCGTAGAGGCTGAACGGGGTGCCCTGGTCGTCGGTGCAGTGGGCGATGCGGCCCGTGTCGGGGACGGTCATGACGTCGTCGCTCTTGCCGCCGAGTTCGGTGACCTTGCGGACGGAGGCGTCGATGTCGTTGGTGTGGAAGTAGATGCGCGGCTGGGTGTGGCCGGCGTCCTTGGGGGCGATGGCGCCGGCCGCGCCGTTGGTGATCACGTGGTAGTCCTCGCCCATCAGGCTGGTCTCCCAGCCGAAGACGCCCGCGTAGAACGCCCTCGCCCGCGCGGTGTCGTCGGCGGGGATCTCGAACCAGTTGGCGTGTCCGGTCATGTCGATCGCTCCTCAGTGGTGGTGAACTGACGAGCAGAGGACGAGTGGGGCCGCGGGAACTCGACAGCTAGTCGCCGAGAACTTTCAGGGCTTTGTCGTGGTGGTCCAGGGCGGCTCCGACGGCGGCGGCGACGGTCACCTCGAAGATCTCGTCCTCGGTGTGGTCGTGCCTCAACCGCGCGATGTCCTCGTCGGTGAGGCGGTAGGAGTCCGTGCGAACCGTTGCGGCGTAAGAACCCCAGGCATCGCCGGCCGCCGCGGCCTGGCGGAGCGCGGGTGGCGTGACGGCCGGGGCCTCCAGGACGTTGTGGCGTAGGGAACCGGAGGCGGTGCCGGTGAGGAAGCGCGGGAAGCGGTAGCCGAACCTGTGCAGCGAGCGGGTGCCCGATTCCAGCTGACCTGGCAGGAGTGCGAAGCCGAACGCGTTCGCCAGCCGGTTCATCACCTGCCAGACGAGGGTGACCTTCAGGGCGTCCGTCAACGCCTCGCGCGGCGCGTCGACCGGCTCCAGGTCGGAGAGGAAATCCAGTGCCGCAACGAGTTCCGGGCGCAACGGCGTCGGGTCGCCGGCGATCTTGACCAGTTCGGTGTGGGTGACGGCGCAGTACGGGCAGTGCAGGCGTTCGGCGGTGCGCTGGGCCATGTACTCGCGCTCGCCGGCCGTCCAGAACGACGGTCCGCGCATCGCGTCGGCGCTCAGGTCGAGGAACACCGCGCCGAAGAACTCCGGGCGGTACAACAGGGTCTTGGGCACGTCCGACATCGGGACGCGCGACACCGATCCCGCAAGCCGGAAGAACAACCGGGCCGGCAGGCGGTGGCCGTGGTCGAGCACGTCGAGTCGCATCAGGTGACCTCCAGGGAACGCAGGCGTCCGGCGAGGAAGCGACGGTCGGCGGGAGTCACCGCCAGGTCGTGGGCCAGCCGGTACGCGGCAAGGGCTTCCGGGCGCCGGTCGAGGCGGCGCAGCAGGTCGGCGCGGGCGGAGTGCAGCAGGTGGTACGTGTCCAGCCCGGCGATCCCGTCGATCAACTCTAGCCCGGCTTCGGGGCCCTCGGCCATGGCGACGGCGACGGCGTGGTTGAGCGCTATCACCGGAGTGGGCGCCACCTTCAGCAGTTCGCCGTACAGCGCGGCCACGCGGGACCAGTCGACCGGGTCCTGTGCGTGCAGGGCGGCGATCACGGCGTGCAACACGTACGGGCCGGGCGTGCCGAACCGCAGCGCGCGGTCCAGCAGCGCCATGCCCTCGGCGATCTCGTCGGTGTTCCAGAGCGTGCGGTCCTGGTCCTCGAACAGCACCAGGTCGCCCGCGGAGGTGTGGCGGGCGGCGCTGCGGGAGTTGTGCAGCAGCATCAACGCCACCAGGCCGTGCGCCTCCGGCTCGTCGGGCATCAGGGTGGCCACGAGCTTGCCCAGCCGCAACGCCTCCAGCCGCAACGCCGGGTCCGCAGTGGTGTAGCCGCGGGTGAAGATCAGGTAGAGGACGCCCAGCACGCCCTGCAGCCGTTCGGGCAGCAGGTGGTCCGCGGGCACCTCGAACGTGATGCCGGCGTCGCGGATCTTGCGCTTCGCCCTGACGAGCCGCTGGGCCAGCGCGGGCTCGGCGACGAGGAACGTCCGGGCGATCTGAGCAGCCGTGAACCCTGCCACCGCTTGAAGTGTTAGCGCTAACCGAGCGTCCTCTGCCAGCGCCGGGTGGCAGCAGGTGAAGATCAACGACAGGCGTTCGTCGCCGAGGTCGACGAGCTGCTTCTCGGTCATCGTCACCGCCTCCGGAGCAGGGGAGGGCAGCTTGGTGCGCGCCATCCGGACGTGCCGGAGGCGGTCCAGGGCGTGGTTGCGGGCCACGGTGAGCAGCCAGGCGAACGGGTCGTCGGGCACGTGTGAACGTGGCCATTTCCGCAACGCCTGCGAGCACGCCTCCTGCAACGCGTCCTCGGCCAGCTCGAAGTCGCCCAGCGCCCGCACCAGCGCGGCGAGCATCCGGGTGCGGTGCTCGCGGTAGACCTGCTCGACCGCGGCCGACGCCAGGTCGCTCATGCCACCCCGTGGTTCAGGCCGGGGATGTGGTCGACCGGCCGCACCTCGATCGTCGCGCCGTAGTGCGCCTGCGGGATCATCTCCGCGAGTTCCAGCGCCTCGTCGAGGTCGCGGCAGTTCAAGAGGTAGTAGCCGCCGAGGTGCTCGTGCGTCTCGGCGAACGGCCCGTCGGTCAGCAGCGGCTTGCCGTCCCGCACCCGCACGGTCGTGGCGGTGCTGACGGGCTTCAACGGATCGCCCGCCACGAACACCCCGCGTCGCCGGCACTCGTCGGCGAACGCGTTGACCCGCGTCAGGATCTCCTCGAACCGCTGGTCACCGTGCTGCGGGCGGTCCTCGCAGTTGTAGATCAGGAACATGTAGTGCATCGCGTGCCCTCCAGTCGTCGTCCGGAGGACGAACGAGACCTCTGGAAGTCGACATTCGAGCACGCGCCGTTTATTACGGCCAGACGAGCCTCAGGCGAGCGTTGCGGCGTGGCGGAGGCCGTGGTCGATCAGGTCGATGAGCCATTCGAAGCTCTCGCCGACGTCGGTGGACCACTGGAAGCCGTTGGTGGCCTCGAGGTTCGCGAAGCCGTGGAAGGTGCTGCGCAACGCCCGCAGCGCGTGGGTCATCTTCTCCTGGGGGATGTCGTATCCCCGCAGGACCGCTTCGAACGGCCCGAGGCCGCGCAGGGAGGCGGTGACGACCGGGTCGTCGGGCCCGGTCGGGATGAGGCCGACGGTGGAGGCGTAGCGGCCGGGGTGGGTGACCACGAAGTCGCGCAACGCGTGGGCGGCGGCCGCCAGGGCGTCCCGGCCCGCCCGGCCCTGGGCGGCCGCGCCGAGGGCGTCGGCCATCTCCGCGTAGGCGAGGGCCGCGATGCGGCGGTTGAGGTCGTCCTGGCTGGCGACGTGCTTGTAGAGCGACGGGGAACGCACCCCGAGGCGTTCCGCCAGCTTGCCCATGGTGAGTTCGGAGAAGCCGATCTCGTCGGCCAGCGCGGCTCCGGCCGCGGTGATCGTCGCCGCGTCCAGGCCCGCCCTAGGCACGGACACCGGCCAGGAACGTCAGGATCGCGGCGAGGGTCTGCTGCGGGTACTGGACGTGCGGGTAGTGGCCGGCGCCGTCGATCATCGTGAGCGTGCCCAGGCCCTTCGGCAGGTCGGCGACGATCGCCTCGCCCTCGGCGCGCGGCGAGGCCCAGTCGGGGTCGTCCGTGCCCTGCACCACGAGCACCGGGCACGTGACGTTGGCCAGCTGCTCGCCGGCGTCGGCGGGGGAGATCTTGCCCATCGCCTGGAGGACCTTCATGCGCCCAGGCTCCTCCAGCATCGCCGTGATCTGCGCCAGGCGCGCGTCCCAGTCCGCCGGTTTCACGCCGGGGTAGGCGATGTCGAGGTACTTGGCCCACTGGCCGGTGCTGCCGAGGAGGGCGGTGCCCAGCAGCCGGGTCATGCCGCGCCGGTAGCCCGCCACCCGGAGGTCGCCGAGCTTGACCTGCTGCTTGCGGGTGAACGGCGCGAGCTCGACCAGCGCGGTGACGAGTTCCGGCGCCTTGGCCGCGGCGATCGTGACCGCGCCGCCCGAGATGGAGTGGCCGACCAGCACCGCGGGCTCGCCGAGGTGCTTGACCAGGGCGATCAGGTCACCCGCGAGATCGGTGCGGCTGTAGGACGCCCACCCGACGCTGGACTCGCCGTGGCCGCGCAGGTCCGTGGTGACGACCCGGTGCCCGGCTTCGACCAGCGCCGGGGCGAGGAAGCGGTAGGCCTCACGGCTGTCGCCCATGCCGTGGGCGAGCACGACCAGCGGCCCGGCGCCGGTGATCTCGTAGGCGATGGTCCCGCCGTCGACGTTGAGGAACTCGGTCATGTCCGCCTCCGTTGGCTAATTGAATTAGCTAAAAGCTATCACGATTAGCCAACGCGTCAACCCCGCTCCGCGCGGGCTGGTCAGGCCGTACCCGCCGAACAGGAACCGCGCCGCACGGCCGCCCCGGTGCTCCGCCCAGGTCTCGGCGAACGCCTCCGCCTCGCCGAGGTAAGGCGGGGAGAGACTGGGCGCGAGCCGGATCTCGCCTCGCGCGTGGACCTCGTCGAACTCCTCCGGGAAACCGAAGAACAGCAGCAGGCTGGCGTCCGGCAACGCGAGGTCGGCTGTCCCCGGCGGCAGGGAGGCGCAGTCGATCGTTGCCGCCAAGGGGAAGTAGAGGTCCCCGGTCCAGGCGGGAACCCCTACCGGAGCGCTTCGGCGCGAAGGTGGTCGTGCAGGGTCATTTCAGCTGTCTCCCGGTGCGGTGCCGAGGGTCCTGGCGAGCCAGGAGGTCACGACGTCGAGCAGGTCGCCGTCCACCGGTGACCGCAGCTGCCGGGGGTACGAGCGCACCGACGCGCGGCCGGGTTCCTTGCGCAGCAGGTGGGTCAGGTCGGGGAGCAGGTGTGTCTCGACGGGGCCGGGTACGAGAGCGCGGATCCGCTGGAGGTCCGCGGGGTCGACCTGGACGTCCTTGTCCCCGGTCACGGCGAGCACGGGGACCCGGATCCGGGCGAGGTCGGACCGGGAGTCGTGGCTCAGCATCTCCCGCGTCCACCGGGCGTTCACGCGCTTTCCCGCGACGCGCACGACGTCCGCGGTCGTCGTGCGGAGCTTGATCAGCCGCTTGGATCCCAGTCGTACCAGCGGCCGCAACGGCAAAGGCAGTCCGCCGGCGACCGCGTCGGCCTGCCACCGCAGGGCGTCCTCGCCGGTGCGGGCGAACCCGGCCAGCAGGACCACGGCGGCCACGTCGGGGCGGGTGCCCAGTGACATCGCGTGCAGCGCGCCCTCGCTGTGGCCGACGACGCCGATCGCGTCGGGCCGGATGCCGGGATGTGCCGCCAGGGCTGAGAGTGCGGCCGCGGCGTCGTCCCGGTTGTCGACGAAACCGGTCGAGAGCCAGTCGCCCGGTGTGGCACCCACGCCTCGCCGGTCGTAGCGCAGCGTCGTGATGCCTTGGCGGGCAAGCGATTCGGCCAGAGCGGGCCCGAGGTTCTGGTTGAGCCGCCCGGCGTTGCCGTCGCGGTCCAGGCGTCCGGAGCCGTGCAGCAGCAGGACCGCCGGATGCGGGCCGGTGCCGGACGGTGTGGTCAGGGTGCCGGCCAGGGGTAACCCGTCGGCCGCGCTGATCTTGAGTTCTTCGGTTCGCAAGAGCGAGTCCCCCTCGAATCTGCGATAATTCTCAACTCTGAGAACATTACCGCACATGAGATGATCGGGCCATGGCCACTGCGGATCTTCTGCTGCATCCGGTGCGGATGCGCATCCTGCAGGCGTTGTTCGAGACCGACCCGCTGACGACGGCTCAACTCAGGGAACGCCTGCCGGACATCGCGCCCGCGACCATGTACCGGCACATCGCCGTCCTGGTCGAGAACGACGTCCTCGAGGTCGTGGAGGAACGGCGGGTGCGGGGCACGGTCGAGCGCAGCTACCGCGTCCGCAAGGAGGAGGCCGTGGTGGGGCGGGACGCGCGCGCCGCGATGACCCGCGACGACCATCAGCGGGCGTACTCGACGTTCGCCGCGTCGCTGATGGGCGACTTCGATCGCTACCTGGCCCGGCCCGGCGCCGACCCGAACGTCGACGGCGTGGTCTACCAGCAGGCCGCGGTGTGGCTCACCGACGAGGAGTTCGCCGCGATGGCCGAGGAGATCAGGCACGTGGTGATGTCGCGAACGGGTGGGGAGCGCGACGGCGGTCGCAGGCGTCGCGTCGTCAGCCTCGTCGTGGTGCCGGACGATCCCGCCTGATCGTTTCCGCGGCTGACCTGGCCGGCCGCGGACCCCGGGAGTTGCCAGCCGTGCGAGCGGCGGGCTAACTTGTTCTCAGTAGTGATAATATTCGTGAGAATGAGAGCATTGGCGGCGGAACATGGACAGCGCACCACGGGTCGGCCAGGGGAGTGGTCTCGCCACCTTCTTCCTCGTCACCTTCGCTACGACCTGGGGTTTCTGGTCGATCGCGATCCTGCTCGGCGAGCCGCCGACGACCTTCCCGACGGTCGTTCCCTTCCTGCTGGGCGGCTTCGGCCCGGTGTTCGGCGCGATCGCGGTCCGGCTGCGCCGCCGCAGGCTCGGGGAACCCGTCCCCGGCCACACCGTGCGGGTCCGCCTGAACGGACGGCTGCTGTGGGCGTTGCCCCTGCTGGTGCTGGCGGCGGGCACGGTGGCCGGCGGCGCGCTGCTGGCGCAGGCGCTCGGCGGCCCAGTGGTGGGCCTGGACGGTGGGCAGCAGCTGATGGCTGCAGCGGGAGGCGCCGTGCCGTTCTTCGTCAGCATGCTCGTGGCCGGTCCGCTCGCCGAGGAACCCGGCTGGCGCGGCACGGCCTACCCGCGTCTTCTCGCCACCACCGGACGTCTCCGGGCCTGCCTGGTCCTGGGGGTGGCTTGGGCGATCTGGCACCTGCCGCTGTTCTTCGTCACCGGGACCGTCCAATCGGGATTCGGGCTGATCGGCTGGAGCGGTTTGTTGTTCACCCTCAGCGTCTTCCCGATGGCGTTGCTGACCGGATTCGCCTACGAGCTCGGGGGAGTTCCCGCCGCCATCACCGTCCACTTCGGAGTCAACGCGACTGCGGCGGTGCTGAGCGCGTACTCGCCCGCGACCCAGGTGGTGGTTCTCGCCGTGCAGCTCCTGGTGGCGGTGCCGATCATCCTGGGTCCCAGGCGGTCTCACGGCGCGGCGAGCGCCTCCGTCGGGGTGAGCCGCGACGCCCGCACCGCCGGGTAGACCCCGGCCACCACGCCGGTCACGACGGCCGCGCCGAGCCCCGCCAGCACCATCTCGAGGGGGATCACCGCGGGCCAGCGGTGGAAGTAGGCGTATCCGGCGGTGCCGGCCAGCCCCAGCAGCACGCCCGCGACCCCGCCGAGCAGGCAGAGCACGACCGACTCGGTGAGGAACTGCGTGCGGATCTGCCCGCGATGAGCACCCAGCGCGCGCCGCAGGCCGATCTCGCGCTTGCGTTCCAGCACGGAGATCACCATGGTGTTCGCGACCCCGATGCCGCCGACCAGCAACGCCACCCCGGCGAGCCCGAGCATCAACGCCGAGAACGTGGTCTCGGTGAGGCGCTTGGCCGTCAGGGCGTCGGACGGGCGGCTGACCCGCACCTGGCTCGGCTGCTGGGGGAACACGGTCTGCGGCAGCACCGCCCGCACGTCGTCGATCGACGCCTCCTGCGACCGCAGGTACAGGACGGTGGGGCGCTGGTCGAACCCGATGTCGCGCGCCGCCTCCCAGCCGACCAGCGCGGAGCGTTCGATCTCCGGGGCGAGCGGCAGGGGGGCGAGGATGCCGATCACCGTGAACCAGCGGTCGTTGATCCGCACCTGGGTGTCCGGTGCGGTGACGCCCAGCCGGGTCGCGGCGACGTCGCCCAGCACGACGGTCGGGAACTTCTCGGTGACGTCGGTGAAGAACGTGCCGGTGCGGACGCGTCCGTTGAGCGTTTGCAGCAGGTTGAGTTTCGTGGCGAGGACGGTCAGGCCCGAGGTCTCGGAGTCCGGGATCTGGTCGGAGCGGCGGACCACGGCGTGGGTGTTGGCCACGGCGCTCACGTCGCTCGCCGGGCCGATGCGGGAGACCATCGTGACGGACTCGGGCGGCAGCGAGGCGGCCTCGTTGTTGGTGCCGGTGGCGGCTTCGGCGCGCAGGAGGTTGGTGCCGAGCGCGGCGAACTCCTCCATCAGCGCCGCCCGGCTCGACGCCGGGATGCCCGTCACCACGACCAGGGTCGCGATGCCGATGGAGATGCCCAACGCCGACAGCACCGCGCGCATCGGCCGGGTCCGCAGGGGCGAGAGGCCGAGCAGGAGGAGGTCCGCGGGGCTGAGCCGGGTGGGTTTGACGTCGCGCGGGTCGGCGGTGCGGGCAGGGCGGTCGGTGATGGTCACGCCGTCACCTCCGCGCGGATCCGGCCGTCCCTGATCTCGACCTGGCGGGGCAGCCGCGCGGCCACCTCGCGGTCGTGGGTGATCACGGCGAGGGTCGTGCCCTCGCGGTTCAGGTCGAGCAGCAGGTCCAGCACCGCGCGGCCGGTTGTCGTGTCCAGTGCGCCGGTCGGTTCGTCGGCCAGCACGAGGGCCGGGCGGTTGACGACGGCGCGGGCGATGGCGACGCGCTGGCGTTCGCCACCGGAGAGCTCGTGCGGGCGGTGCCTCAGCCGGTGACCGAGGCCCACGCGGGTGAGCGCCTCGGTGGCCATGGCGGTGCGCCACTTGCGCGGGGTGCCCGCGTAGAGCAGGCCGGTGGCCACGTTGTCGATCGCGGTCAGGCCGTCGGCCAGGTGGAACTGCTGGAAGACGAACCCGATCCGGCGCCCGCGCAACGCCGAGAGCTTCCGGTCGGACAGGGTGGCGATGTCGTGGCCGTCGAGCATCACCGAGCCGCTGGACGGCCGGTCGAGCGTGCCCAGCAGGTTGAGCAGCGTCGACTTGCCCGAGCCGGACGGGCCGACGATCGCCACCGCCTCGCCCTCGTGCAACGTCAGCGAGACGCCGTCCAACGCCCGCACGCCACCCGCGTACTCCTTGACGGCGTCCACGATCTGCAGCACCGGGGTCATGATGTGGTCACCACCTGCATGCCCTCGGCGACGCCACCGCCGCTGATCTCCACCAGACCGCCGGCGAACAGACCGGTCTTCACCGCGACCAGGCCGCCCTTGTCGGTCTGCACCGCGTAACCGCCCTCGCGCAACGCCAGCAGCGCGGTCACCGGCACGGCCAGCACGCCCTGCCGCGCGGTGCTCGTCAGGCGCACGCGGACCGGGCCCGAGTCGAACTCGCCGACCTCCGCGTCGAGGCCGATGTCCACAGCGATCATCGGGGTCTCCTCGCCGTTGACGTTCTTCTCGGACTGGACCTCGGTGCTGACCGAACGGACGGTGCCCGCGGTCTCCTTGCCGTTGGGCAGGACCACCGTGACCTTCATGTCCTTTGTGAACACTTCGGCCTGCCGCGCGTCGATCGACGCGTCCACGGCCTTGCCGGTGGCGGTCACCGTCATCAGCGGGCCCTCGCCGGACGCGGCGAGCTTCGCGGTGACGGCCTCGACCCGGACCTTGCCGGGGACGACCACGATCTCGCCGGGGTCGAGCACGCCGGTATCCTCGACTTTTTCGGCCTTCTGCCAGCGCTTGACGGCGTCGATCGTCGCCTGGGTGAGCTCGTCCGGTGCGCCACCGAGCTTGTAGCCGAGGACGCCGAGGTTCTCCTTGACGATCTTCACGTCCGGGCCCTTGACGCCCGCCTTGTCGAGCTTGCGCCACAACGGGGTGTCGCCGAAGAACAGCCACACCGGGCGGTTGTCCACTTTGTACACCGCGTTGCCGCGGTCGACGGCCGTGCCGGGGGCCGGCAGCCAGGTGAGCGTGCCCGCCAGCTTGCCGGTCACCTCGCTCGACGCGCCGAAACCGAGACTGGCCTTGAACTCGCGCACGTCGGTCAGGTCGGTCTTCACCACGGCGACGGTCTTCGGCGCGGGCGGTGGAGCGGTCTGGGCCGGGGCGCGGCGGGTGAGAGTGAGCGCTAACACCCCGCCTGCCAGCACGAGGACGACGACACCGGCGATGATCCACCGCTTCACTTGCGTCCTCCGCCGAAGACTTCCTGCTCGCAGTCCTTCTCGATCTTGTTGCGCTGGTCCTCCGGCAGGGTCTGCTCGCCGTCGTAGGTCCAGCTGCCGGGTTCGGTCTCGATGACCTTCATGCCGCGGCTGTTCAGGCACTGCACGTTCTTGTGCCAGTTGTCCTTGAACGTCGGGTTGGAGGAGTCCATCTCCCACGGCGGCAGCGGCCACTTCTTCGCGCACGCCGTCCACGCCTCGTCGCTGTACTGCGCGGGCCTCAGCGTGGTCGTGCCGGCCGGGCCGCTGCCCTTGCCCGTCGCGTTCGGGTCCTTCTCGGCCAGGCACGCGGTGTGAGCGTCGAACAGCCGCTTCTTCTCCTCCTCGGTCATGTCCATGCGCAGCCGCGGCTGCGCGCCGTCGGAGGGCGCCGAGACGGCGGTCGAGGGCGTGCCGGCGCCGGAGGTCTCCAAAGACGCGACGTTCGACGGCGGCGGCGCGGCCTGGCTGCACGCGGACAGGAACAGCACGGCGGCAGCGATCAACAGCCTGGGGTTCATGGCGGCGATGCTGCCGGGCGGTTGTGAGGAAAATATGCGCTCAGCGTGCCGGAAGGGTGATCGTGAACGTCGTGCCGCGGCCGAGTTCGCTCGCCACGGTGATCGTGCCGTGGTGAGCGCTCACGATCGCGTGCACGATCGCCAGGCCGAGCCCGCTGCCGCCGGTGTCGCGGGTCCGGGACCGGTCGGCGCGCCAGAACCTGTCGAACACGTGCGGCAGGTCCTCGGCCGAGATGCCGGAGCCGGTGTCGATCACCTCGATCCGGTTCCCGTCCGAGACGATGCGGACCGTGCCGCCGGAAGGCGTGTAGCGGAACGCGTTCGTGACGAGGTTGGTCAGCACCTGCCGCAGCCGCACGGGATCGGCGACCACGACACCGCCGCCCTCCACGGCCAGGCCGGGGTGCGCGGCGGCCAGCTGCTCGAACAGCTCCCGCAGGTCGACCGGCTCGGGGTGCAGGCGCAGCTCACCGGCCTCGGCCTGGGCGAGGTCCTGCAGGTCGTCGATCAGGCGTTGCAGCACCAGGGCCTCGTCCAGCAACGCGGTCAGCGTCGGGCGGTCCAGCTCGACCACGCCGTCGCGCGCGCCCTCGAGCCAGCTGCGGATCGTGCCGAGCGGGTTGCGCAGCTCGTGCGAGATGTCGCTGGTCATCGCCTTGCGCTGGGCGTCGGTGCGGGCCCGGTGCGCGGCCATGTCGTTGAACGCCCGCGCGAGCTGGCCGATCTCGCTGCGCGACCGGATGTCCACCTGGGCGTCGTCGCCGTGCCGCAACCGCTCAGCGGCGGCGGTGAGCGTGCGCAACGGCCGGGTCATCCGCAGTCCGACGAGCACGCTGACCCCGACCGTCAGGATCAGCACGACGGCTGCGACCAGCACGATCCGGCCGACGTCGAACCGCACGACGGTCGCCTGGGTGGTCCGGCCGGCCGCGTCGGTCACGAACAGCAGCGCGGGCGGCGCCACGTACGGCCGCAGCTGGGTGCGGCGGGCGCTCGCCATGCACTCGGCGTTGGACGCGACGGGCTCCCAGGCCGCGTTCATCCTGATCTGCTCCTCGGGCAGGCCGCGCTGCCGCAGGCACTCGTCGACGAGGACGTTCAGGTCGTTGAACGCCGCGGACTCGCCCAGCGTGAGGGTGGTCAGCCGGTCCTCGACCTCGTCGCAGGACGGCGCGACCGGGGCGGAGAGCACCCTGTCCACGTTCACGATCGGCCGCCCCCAGGCCGTCAGCTTCACCTCCTCGCGCGCGGCGGCCTCCTGCGCGCTGCGGCAGCGGGTGTTGTAGATCTGCGCGTCCTGGGCGAGGCCCGCCTTCTCCCGGTCGGTGAGGTGGAACGGCCCGGCGATCCTGCGGTCGATCCGGTCCGCGGGGACGTCCGCGGTCTGCGCGATGTCCAGTTCCAGCGGGTTGATCACCGTCGTCGGCGCGGCCGGCAGCTGGTTCGGGTCGAGGTTCGTGCCGGTGTCCGCGAGCACCCTGCGCTCGGGCGTGGTGAGGATCAGCCTGGCCTTGCCCGGTTCGAGCGCGACGCCGGTCCAGTCGCGGTGCTCGACCGCGTACGTGACGAGCTTCTGGTACGTGGCGGCGTCGCCCGCGAGCGAGTTGCCGAGCTCCTGTCTGATCGACGTCGAGGTGCTCTGCGCGGCGAGCCACGCGGTCGCGGTGATCGAGCAGAGCGCGACGAGCACCGACGCGGCCAGCAGCCGCGCGAGAACGCTATGCACCCGAGCCGTCCACCAGCTTGTAGCCGACGCCGTGCACGGTCAGCAGGTACGCCGGCTTGCGCGGCTGGACCTCGATCTTCTTGCGCAGGTTCATGATGTGCGCGTCGATCGTGCGGGCCGTGATGTACCCGTCGAGCCCGTGCACCGCGCTGAGCAGCTGCGCACGGCTGAACACCCGGCCGGGGCTCGCCGCCATCGTGTGCAGGATGCGGAACTCCGACGCCGTGCAGTCGGTGACCTCGCCGCGCACGCGCACCTCGTGCCGGTCGGGGTCGATGGTGATCTCGCCGAGTGCGAGGTCGTTCGTGGAGGTTCGCTGGACGCGCCGCAGCAAGGTGCGCACGCGCGCCACCAGCTCGCGCGGGCTGTAGGGCTTGGTGACGTAGTCGTCGGCGCCGAGGTCGAGGCCGTGCAGCAGATCGTCCTCTGTGGACTTCGCGGTGAGCATCAGCACCGGGATGTCGGTCTCGTTGCGCAACGTGCGCACGACTTCCAGCCCGTCGATCTTCGGCATCATCACGTCGAGGACGAGCAGGTCCGGCGGGTTGCGGCGGACCTCGTCGAGCGCGGCGGACCCGTCGTGCACGATCCGCACCTGGTAGCCCTCCTGGCGCAGGTACCGCCCGAGCATGTCGGCCTGCATCACGTTGTCCTCGGCCACCAGCACGCTCAAGCCCATGCGTCGCAAGATAGTCATTCCCGGCGCCGCCGCACGGGATGAGGACCTCTTCCGCACAGGATGCTCACAACTCGCTGTCACGGTCGCTGCCATGCGAATACTCAGCGTGGTCGCGTTGCTGCTGCTCGGGGTGCCGGGCGTGGCGGCGGCATCCCCTCCCGACTCCGATATGATCGTGCACGACCTCGACACCGCCGGCGTGGCGGAGCACTGGACCCCGGAACGCATCGCGGCGATGCCGACCGGGCCGTCCGCACCACCCGGAACGCCTCCCGTCGACGACCCGACCGGCGCGCCCGCGGAGAACAGGGCGGTCGGCCGGCTGTTCTTCGTCGACCGCGACGGCGAGGACTCCAGCTGCACCGCGACCCTGGTGGTGAGCGCCAACAGGCGCACCGCGGTGACCGGCGGGCACTGCGTCCACACCGCGAACCTGGCGGGCTTCGACCCGAAGTGGCACTCCAAGATGCTGTTCGTGCCGGGATTCCGGGACGGCGCGCGGCCGTACGGGCAGTTCGTGGTGCGCCGGGCGATCGTGCACAGGACCTGGATCGCCGACGACCAGCAGTCCGAGTTCGACCAGGCGTTCATCGTGCTGGACAAGCCGTCGAACGTGAGCGTGAACATCGCGTTCGACCGGCCCGGCGACCGGTTCGCGCGGGAGTACGGCTACCCGCGGGCCGCGGGCACACCCGGCCACCAGGGCAGGCCCGAGTTCACCGGGCAACGGCTCGCGCAGTGCTGGGGCCAGGCGGTGCGCAATCCCGGGCACCCCGAGTTCCCCGAGGAGAACATGTGGGGCGTGCCGTGCGACATGGGCGGCGGGTCCAGCGGCGGGCCGCGGATCAGCGGCGACGCCGTGGTGGGCGTGAACATCCAGAGCTTCAACCAGTCCGCCGACGGCCAGTGGTGCCCGATCGGGGAGTGCGTGCGGCACCTCGGCGGGGCGCAGTTCACGAAGAAGGTGACGGGAGCCCTCTACCTGCGGGCGCAGTTCAGCTGACGGGAAGGTGACGGGCCGCGATCGCGGTTCTCACCGGCCGGGGCGGAGCTGGCGACCCCTCGTACGCCGTGGCGCTCCGGCACCTCAGTGCCGGAG
>NZ_JBHXLO010000045.1:0-72560 GCF_042721395.1 Lentzea sp. NPDC058450 | reverse complement strand
TCCCCCGCCCCCCCCCACCCCTCCTCTGATGCAGCAAGAGCTGTGGCACGACTCGTGACGAAGCCACCCCACCCAGACTCTTCGAGGAAGGACGGCTCGCCTTCGGCATCGCTGATGATCAGGCGTGCTTGGGGTCTGCGCGCTCTGTCGGGCTTGCCTTCGGCCTCGCTGGATCCCTGTTGGCTAGCTCATCCCTCATCTCGTCTCTGACGCACAAAGGCCTGCGCCCCTGCCCTTGCGGGCTGGGGCGCAGGCCTTTGTGTTGTGACGCTGGCTGGTTAGAGCTTTGTCATCGGGACGCTGCCGATCAGCATCAGGCGGACTGTGCCCGAGCCGCCGAAGTCGATCGTGGCGGTGGCTCGCAGGCCCGCGCCGTCTACCGCCACTACTCGGCCCAGGCCGTACTTGTCGTGGGTCACTCGGTCGCCCACTTCCAGCTTCATGGCCGGGGCGTCTTTCCAGCCCGCTTTGCCCGGGGCCGGGCGGGTCAGGCCTCGGGAGGCTATGCCGCCCGAGGAGGCTGAGCGGCCCCAGGTGGTGGCTGCTGTCGGGGCTGAGCGGGAGGGTTCCACTCGGCGCCAGTCGAGCAGGTCCTGTGGGATTTCGCCCAGGAAGCGGGAGGCCGGGTTGGCCGAGGGCTGGCCCCAGGCCGAGCGGACCAGGGCCCTGGAGAGGTAGAGGCGCCTTTGGGCTCGGGTGATGCCCACGTAGGCGAGGCGGCGTTCTTCTGCCAGTTCTGCTGGATCGCCCAGGGCTCGCATGTGCGGGAAGACGCCGTCTTCCCAGCCCGTGCTGAAGACGACCGGGTATTCGAGGCCTTTGGCGGTGTGGATCGTCATCAGGGTCACGACGCCGTCGGAGTCCGCGTCCGGGATCGAGTCCGCGTCTGCGACCAGGGAGACGCGCTCCAGGAACGCCGGCAGGGACGGGACCGGGTCCGCGCCTTCCGGGAGTTCCAGTTCGGTGAACTCGCGGGCGACGGTGACCAGTTCGTTGAGGTTTTCGATCCTCGTGTGGTCCTGGGGGTCCTCGCTGGCTTCCAGTTCGGTGCGGTAGCCGGTCTTGTCCAGGACTGCTTCGAGGATGTCGGCGACGTCGTCTTCGCGCGCGACCATTTCGCCCAGTTGGTCCATCATTTCCACGAAGCCCGCGATCGCGTTGCGGGAGCGCGGGTTCAGGAGCGGGACTCGGTCTTCCACGGCTTCGCGGAGGGCTGCGGCGAAGCTGATTCGTTCGCGTTCGGCGTAGGTCGCGACGCAGGCTTCCGCTCGGTCGCCGATTCCTCGTTTCGGGACGTTGAGGATTCTGCGGAGGGAGACCGTGTCCTCCGGGTTGGCGAGAGTGCGCAGGTAGGCGAGGGCGTCGCGGACCTCGCGGCGCTCGTAGAAACGCACGCCGCCGACCACTCGGTACGGGAGGCCCAGGCGGATGAAGATTTCTTCGAAGACCCGCGACTGGTTGTTGGTGCGGTAGAAGACGGCGATCTCGGAGTTGTTGACCTCGCCGCTGTCCACCAGGTGGTCGATCTCGTTGGCCACGAACGCGGCTTCGTCGTGTTCGTTGTCGGCCACGTAGCCGACGATCTTCTCGCCCTCGCCGAGATCGGACCACAGCGACTTGTCGCGGCGGTTCGGGTTGCGGGAGATGACGGCGTTCGCTGCCGTGAGGATGTTCTGGGTGGAGCGGTAGTTCTGCTCCAGCAGGATCGTCGTGGCGTCCGGGTAGTCGCGCTCGAACTCCACGATGTTGCGGATCGTCGCGCCGCGGAAGGCGTAGATCGACTGGTCCGCGTCGCCCACCACGCAGAGCTCGGCGGGCGGGATCTCGCCGCCTGCCTTGCCGACGAGCTCGCGCACCAGCGTGTACTGCGCGTGGTTCGTGTCCTGGTACTCGTCGACCAGGACGTGGCGGAAGCGGCGGCGGTAGTGCTCGGCCACGTCCGGGAACGTCTGGAGGAGCTCGACGGTCCTCATGATCAGGTCGTCGAAGTCGAGCGAGTTCGACTCGCTCAGGCGGCGCTGGTAGACCGTGTAGACCTCGGCCACGCGGCGTTCCAGGTCGTTGGTGGCCTGGGCGGTGGCGGTCTCCGGGTCGACGAGCTCGTTCTTGAGGTTCGAGATGTGCACGGCGAGGGTGCGGGCCGCGTACTTCTTCGGGTCGAGGTCGAGGTCTCGCGCGACGAGGGTGATGAGGCGGCGGGTGTCGTCGCTGTCGTAGATCGAGAAGTTCGATGACATGCCGAGGACCTTGGCGTCGCGGCGCATCACCCGGACGCACATCGAGTGGAACGTCGACACCCACATCGAACGGGCGCGCGCGCCCACCATGTCGGCGACGCGCTCCTTCATCTCGGCGGCGGCCTTGTTCGTGAACGTGATGGCCATGATCTCGCCGGGGTGCACGTCACGTGCCGCGAGCAGGTACGCGATCCGCCGGGTGAGGACGCGCGTCTTGCCGGAGCCGGCGCCCGCCACCACGAGCAGAGGTGAACCGGCGTGCTCCACGGCACGGCGCTGCGCGGGGTTCAGGTCGTCGAGCAGGTGGCCCGCGCGGGAAACGGGGGGACTTGAGGGCAAGTCGAACAAGGCGCTCATCGTCCATCCACGGTACCGGGCGGCACCGACGAATCCGGTACCGCCCGACCATGTGTTCGAGAAACCTGTTCGGTCAGGTGCTGGTGTCGATCTTGAACAACTGCCCGGCGTGCACCTTGGCGTGACCTCCTGCCTCGGCGTACACGTCGATGCTGTCGTTGTAGTGCTCCCACTTGACGACGCTGGTGTGGATCTTCAGCGCCGGCCACGCCTCCTTGTCCACGATCAGGTGGTTCTGCGTGCACCTGATTCCTTCGGCGCCGGGACCGTCGTTCACGTCCCAGCAGTTCCAGTCGCGGCCCTCGTACGAGGTGACCTCGAGCCGGTCGGTCGGGAACGAGACGAAGAGGTCGAGGCCCCGTTCCTCGTGGCCCGCGATGTTGGTGATGCCGACGGTGAACTCCTGCCGGTACTGCCCCGGTCTGGTGCTCCAGCTGCCCGTGCCGGACCAGCCTTTGCCCGGGGTGAGCGCGATCGAGGCGAAGTCAGGCTCCGCCGAGACGGCCGGACCGGCCGAGGCGGCCGGCAGGACCGCGACGGACAGCGCGAGAGCGGCGGTTACGCCCAATGCGGTCTTCAACGTGACTCCCGGTGGTCGCTATGTGAGACGACGGCAGCCTAGGAAGTCATTCTGTGGCAGACTAGGGCCATGCGCGCGACGTACTTCGAGTTTTTCTACGGGAACCGGACTCCGGCTCCCGTGGTCGTCCAGCGCTGACAAAGCCACCACGAAGCCCCGGAGTCCATCGGACCCCGGGGCTTCGCTGCTTCCGGGCCAAGGACTCGAAGTTCCCCGAGAGGTCACCAATGATGGACACCACCACCGAACCCGACATCAACGAGCTGCGCGAGGAGATCGACCACCTCGACGCGGAAATCCTTCGCCTCGTGCAACGGCGCGTCGAGGTATCGAAGATCATCGGCGCGGCCCGCATGGCCGCCGGCGGCACGAAGATCGTGCACAACCGCGAGATCGACGTGCTCAACCGCTACAAGCCGCTCGGCCCCGAGGGCAAGGACCTCGCGATGATCCTGCTCAAGATGGGCCGCGGCCCGCTCGGCAGGTAGTTCCACCAGTGGTGGCCCGGCGTCACAGCACGCCGGGCCAAAAAGGCCTCAGCGCCGCGCGCACGCGCTCGAAGTCGGCGTCGACCAGCTGGGTGTCGTCCGGCACGTAGGCCAGCGGGTCGGCGAGCAACGGCTCCGGCAGCCGCAGCAGCCCCTCGACCAGCGCGTGCAGGCACAACGCCGAGTAACCGCGCAGGTAGCCGCCCTCCTGGGTGAGCACGACCCGCGTCCCGAACGACGCCACCCTCCTGCCGATCTCGCGGTACCCGTCCGCCGTGAGGTTGTGCCGGCCGTTGGGGTCGAACGCCGACCCGTCGAACCCGGACGCGCACACCAGCAGATCCGGTTGGAAGTCGCGCAGCAGCGGGAAGGCGATCTCGTCGAGCGCGCGCATGTACGCCGTGTCGCCCGCACCGAGCGACAGTTCGATGTTCACGTTTCTGCCTTGAGCGCCCACTTCTGATGGTGCGCCCGTCTGCGGATGGTTCGTGCCCCACGCTCCGTGCCGCATGTGCACCGAGATCGTCAGCACGTCCGGGCGGTCGTAGAACGTCTCCTGCGTGCCGTTGCCGTGGTGCACGTCCCAGTCCAGGACGGCGACCCGCTTCCCCTGGCGCCGCGCGGTCTCCGCCACCAGCGCCGCGTTGTTCACGAAGCAGTAGCCGTCCGCCATGTCCGGCTGCGCGTGGTGGCCCGGTGGCCGCACGAGCGCGTACGCGATGGGCGCGCCGGACTCCAACGCCGCCAACGCCGTTCCCGCCGCCGCGCACGCCGCACGCCACGTCTCCGGCCCCACGACCGTGTTCACTTCCAGCGCCACACGCTCGGACACGCGCAACGAGTCCAGGTACCCAGCCGTGTGCACGCGCAGAAGCTCGTCAACGGACGCCTGCCTCCCCTCGTGCCACGTCAGGTGCGGCGCCACGGGGCCGTGCATCAGCGCGTGCCGGAACGTGCGCAACCGTGCCGCGTTCTCCGGGTGCGGTTCGGCCACGTCGAGCCACGGCCAGGAGCCCGGCAGCTCCCAGAGACCCTCGCCGGCGTCGTGCTCGAGGCAGTCGTCGTGCCAGAACATGTCCACCCGAATCGGATATCAGGGCGATCACGGATGGTCCAACGAAAAAATCTGAGGGCACACTGGAGTCATGGGCCTCATCGCCGCACTGATCGCCATCGCCGGCCTGCTCGCCGCCTTGGCGCACGACGCTTACCTGGGCATGCTCGGTTCGGCCGCGAACAAGAAGGGCCTTTCCGGAGCACCTGTCGCACAGTTCGTCCGCAGCCGCTGGAAGACCGCGATCATCGCGACCGCCGGTGCCGTGATCGGCCTGCTGATCACCGGTGGCGCCTCGCTGGGCGCCGACGTCGTCGGTGCGCTGATCGCCGGCGGCAGCGGCCTGATCGCGCTCAACGGCGTGCAGAACACCCGCAAGCAGTTGAACAGCGGTCAAGCGCAACTCCCGCCGAGGTAGAAACTCCACACGAACGAGTGTCACTCGTCCTGAACACCCCCTTTTGGTTGGTTGGGTACCTCCAGACGGCCCTACTCTGATTGCGTCGCAGAGGGGTGTCGGGATGGACGAACTGCCGGGCAAACATCGACTCGACGACGGGATCGCGCCGCCGCAGCGGCCCGTCGTCGGGGGCGATCGCATCCCGCTGCCCCGCCGCCGCCAGATCGACCCGCTGCAGGACACGGACGGCCTGCGCAAGTTCAACATCGGCCTGGTGCCCGCGTCGGTCACGCCGCCGCGCACCTGGAAGCGCGCCGCCTGGTTCGCCGTCGTCTCCTCGGTGCTCGTGCTCGTGGGTCTGAGCGTCGCCGCGGCCAAGCTGGTCGGCGGGGGCGGCGAGGTCGAGACGGTCGGCCTGCCCGGCTACCCGTCGGACGTGCCGATGATCTCCGCGCTGCCCACCGGCGGCACCAGTCCGTCCGCCACGGGCACGAAGCCGTCCGCCGCGAACACCGGCAGGGGCGCCCCGGTGCCGGGCACGGGCACCCGCACGTCCTCCCCCGCGGGCACGGGCACCGGCCAGGGCTCCGCGCCCGCCCCCAAGCCGTCCGGGTCGGCGCCGCCGGTCATCACGACCGTGCCGGTCACGCAGGCCCCCGTGGTCGACGGCGGCAAGATCGCCGCGCAGACCGAGCACTTCTACCGCGAGATGGCGACGAACGCCGACACCGCGCTGGCCATGACCACGGACACCGTGCGTTCGAACGCCGACGCCCTGCTGGAGGGCAGGCTCGCCGACATCTCGCTGATCGAGGTGAAGGAGATCGCCGTCGACCCGGCCAAGGGCCTCACCGTGAGCCTGCTCCAGGTGACGAAGAAGGACGGCTCGGTCAGCACCGAACAGCGCGAGCTCAGCTTCACGCTCGGGGACCTCCCGCTCATCAACGGTGAACGGTTGAAGCTCGGAGGCTGAAGTGGCTAAAGGTCACGGCCGGACCTACCGAACGTAGTAAGTAGCACCGCTGAGCGTTCGCTGAGCGCCGCTGACCGCCACGGACGGATGAAGTTCACCCGGACACTGGCGTGTTCACGCGACGCCACGGTACGTCTTCAGGTGAACACGGACAGTACGGAGGACCAGAGCAGTGCAGCGTCCCGCGGCGACGACCGGACGGCGGCACAACCGCGCCGGCTCGATCAGCGTGGCCGAGCTGATCAAGCAGCAGCCGACCTCCATCCGCATCCTCTCCAACGAGGATGCCGCCACAGACGCCCTGGTCACGTCCCTGCTCGGCCCCACAGAGACCATGACGGCGACGACGGCCGTGATCCCCGTCGTGCCCGGTCGCCGCAGGCGCGACGCCAAGCCGAGCAGGATCGGCCGGGTCGCCGGGCTGCTGACGGGCGCGATCGTGCTCGTCTCGTCCATCGCGGGCGCGGCGATCCTCGCGGGCAAGCGCCCCGACAACGCCGGTGTGCCCGTCTCCAAACGGCCCGTCGCGCTGTCCGGGTCGAGCGCCCTGCGGCCCGACGTCCTCTCCGCCCAGCTGCCGAACGAACGCCCGCCGGCGCAGACCACCGACGCCGTCGTGCCCATGCCGCAGCCGTCCGCGTTGCTGCTCGAGACGAGCGCTCAGGAGACGGCCGAACCGGCCACGCCCGAGGTCTCGGTCGGCCCGTTGCCGCAGGTGGACGTGGTGAAGAAGTTCTACGAGCTGCTCACGACCAAGCCCGGTGCGGCGGCGAAGCTGCTCTCGCCGGAGCTGGTCGGCGCGAGCCCCGCCGAGTTCGTGAAGTCCTGGGGAACCATCAAGACGGTCAACGTCGACCAGACGTCGGTGCGGCCGGACGGATCGGTGCTCGCGGTCGTCTCCATGCAGGAGGCGGACGGCAGCTGGCTGCGGATCGAGCAGCTCTTCTGGCTCACGTCAACCACTCAGCCGCGGATCGTCGGCACCGAGGTCCTTTCGGCGCAGCGGAGTTAGGCCGCGCCCAACTGGGATCGCCGTTCGCAGTCGAACGGTGACCGTTCGTCTCTGAAACCCTGTTTCGATCGTGAAAATTCCCCCGAAGGGGTTACATCTCCGGTCACGATTCGGTATCCATGTTCCCGCCAGTGCGCGAACGCGAACTTGGAAGGGTGAACGAGCGGTGTCGATTGAGGACCATCGTCGGCGGTTGACCGGATCCGCTGAGTCGACCGGACAGCTGTCGGTCGCCGAGCTGATCGCCCGCCGCGAGGCGGAGACCGCGGAGATCCCGGTGATCACCGACGACATCACCCCCGAGGCGTTCGAGCCGACGGTCAAGTTCAAGCCGGTCAAGGTGCCCGGCAAGCTCAAGAAGCAGCCCATGAAGGAGCTGCACATCACCGAGCTGCTGCGCCGTGAAGGCCGTGCCGACGACACGCAGCGCGGCGGGTTCACCGTCGGCAAGCTGGCCGCCGCGGCCAGCGGTGGCGTCATCATCTGCGGTTCCGTGGCTTTCGCGGCCTCTTCGTGGCTGTCCTCGCCGGACGAGCGCCCGCTCGCCGAGGTGCGGTTCGACGAGCGCGCCCAGGCCCGTGGCGCGAGCGCCGGCACCGAAGGCGTCGTGAAGCTGCCGTCGAACAAGACGCAGCAGGCCGACGCCACCGAGACGCAGCAGGCGGAGACGACGACCTCGGACCCGACGACGCGCGTCGCGCCGTACGTCCAGACCGAGCAGAAGCGCCCGACGACGCAGCAGACGCAGACGCCGTCCACGGAGACCTCGACCTCCACGACGCCGTCGACGTCCACCGAGACGAGCACCCCGAGCACGCCGCCGTCCAGCGAGACGCCCGCGCCGCCGAGCTCGTCGACCACCCCG
This sequence comes from Lentzea sp. NPDC058450, assembly GCF_042721395.1. Taxonomy (NCBI): domain Bacteria; kingdom Bacillati; phylum Actinomycetota; class Actinomycetes; order Pseudonocardiales; family Pseudonocardiaceae; genus Lentzea; species Lentzea sp. NPDC058450. Next base: position 64,594 of record NZ_JBHXLO010000045.1, on the reverse strand, counting down.
CCGCCGCCGAGCAACAGCACCACGCCGCCGAAGTCCGAGACCGCGCTGCCGCCGACCTCGAACCCGGTCGACGTGAGCGTGGACCTCGGCCTCCTCGACCCGGTGCTCAACACCGTGGGCGACACCGTCGGCGGATTCGACTTCTTCGCCCCGGCGAACTGAAGCACGACAGGTAGCTCAGCGGCGGCCCTCGGCAGGTACCCTGTGCGGGCATTCCGGACGACCCGCTGACTACCGCACGAGGAGCACGAGCGTGGGACCTGCTGCCGTTGCCGCAGTCACGCCTTCGCGCACCCCTGAGGTGAGCTTGTGACGACGTCCGGAACATCGGACGGCCGTCTGATCGCCGACCGCTACCGCTTCCTCGACCGCATCGGCTCCGGCGCGATGGGCATCGTCTGGCGAGCCCACGACGAACGCCTCGGCCGCGAGGTCGCCATCAAGCAGTTGCTGCTGGCGCCCGGCCTGGACGAGAAGGAGCAGGACGAGGCGATCCAGCGCGCCATGCGCGAGGGCCGCATCGCCGCCAAGCTGCACCACCCGAACGCCATCGCCGTGTACGACGTCGTCGAGGAAGACGGCGTCCCGTGCCTGGTCATGGAGTACCTGCCGTCCTACAGCCTCGCCGACGCGCTGGCCGAGGGCGGGCCGATGGACCCCGTCGAGGTCGCGAGCATCGGCACCCAGTGCGCGGCGGCGCTCGCGGCGGCGCACGCGGCCGGGATCGTGCACCGCGACGTGAAGCCCGGCAACGTGCTGATCGCCGAGAACGGCGTCGTCAAGATCACCGACTTCGGCATCTCGCGCGCGTCCGACGACATCACGGTCACCAAGACCGGCCTGATCGCCGGCACGCCCGCGTACCTCGCGCCGGAGATCGCCCGCGGCTCGGACCCGACGCCCGCGTCGGACGTCTACTCGCTCGGTTCGACGCTGTTCGCCGCGATGGAGGGCGAACCGCCCTATGGAGTGAGCGAGAACACTCTCGGTGTTCTGCACGCCGTCGCGGCCGGGCGGATCAACCCGCCGACCGTCGACCACCCGCTCGCCGACACGCTGCTGTACCTGCTGAACTTCGAGCCGGAAGACCGGCCGACCATGGCACAGGCGCGCGACGTGCTGAACGCCGTGGCGCACGACCGCTCGCCGTCGTTCACCGGGCTGTCGGTGGTGGCCGGGCCGGACCCGACGACGATCGTGGAGCCGGAACGGACCCGAGTGGTTCGCCCGGCACCCCGCACGTCACCGCCGCGGACCGCTCCGCCGATGGCGCCGGCCAGGGCTCAGGAGAACAACCAGCCGCTGGTGATCGCGGCGGTGGTGCTGGCGTTGCTGCTGGTCATCGGTGGTCTGATGATCGCGCTCGGGGTCTTCAACAAGGAACCGAACACGCCCTCGGCACCGCCCGCGAGCAGCTCGCAGACGGTGGTTCCGACGAGTTCGTTGCCCGAGGTGACCACAACCACCCCCGAGGCAACGACGACCCGGGAAACGACGTCTACAACTACGACAACCACCACCACGACGACGACCACAACGACCACGACTACGACGACCACAACGACGACGACCACAACGGCCCCGTCGTCGAACGCCGGTAGTTCGAGCCCGCCGCCTCCAGCACAGGGCTAAGCGTCGTTAGGCCGTAGAAATCTCGTAAGGTGGGTACCCACACCTAATGGGGTGAGCTGAACCCGAAGGTGTGATCAGCCGTTGAACAGAGAGCACATGACCGCACAGCGGGGAGCAACTGTGACCGATGATGGCCGATTGGTCGCTGGTCGCTACCGATTGAGCCAGCGGATCGGCAGTGGCGCCATGGGCGTCGTCTGGACGGCACACGACGAACGTCTGCACCGCACCGTCGCGGTCAAGCAGCTCCTCCTGCAGCCCGGCTTGGCCGAGTCCGACACGGACGAGGCGAAGAGACGGGCCATGCGCGAGGGCCGCATCGCGGCACGCCTGCAGCACCCGCACGCGGTCGCCGTCTACGACGTGGCCGAGGACGACAGCCAGCCGTGGCTGATCATGGAGTACCTGCCGTCGAAGAGCCTCTCCGCGGTGCTGTCGGAGCGTGGCACGCTCCCTCCGCGCGACGTGGCGTCGATCGGCATGCAGGTCGCCTCCGCGCTGGCCGCCGCGCACAACGCCGGCATCGTGCACCGCGACATCAAGCCGGGCAACGTGCTGCTCGGCGACGACGGCACCGTGAAGATCACCGACTTCGGCATCTCGCGCGCGACCGGTGACGTCACCGTGACCGCGACGGGCATGCTCGCGGGCACCCCCGCCTACCTCGCACCCGAGGTGGCGAAGGGCTACGACCCGGGCTCGCCGTCGGACGTGTTCTCGCTGGGGTCGACGCTGTACGCGGCGATCGAGGGCGAGCCGCCGTTCGGGCTGAGCGAGAACACGATCGCGCTGCTGCACAAGGTCGCGTCCGGCAAGGTGAACCCGCCGCGCAACGCGGGTCCGCTGACGGCGCTGCTGATGCGCCTGCTGCGGGCGGAGCCCGAGGACCGGCCGACGATGGCCGAGGCCAGGGACGCGCTCGCGGCCGTCGCGAACGGACAGGCCGCGCCTGCCTTCACGCCCGCCGTGGTCGCCCCGACGCACCCGCCGTCGTGGCGTGGCGCGCCCATCCAGCAGCCGCAGCAGCAGGCCGCCACGAGGGCCCTCACGCCTCCGCACGGCCACCAGCAGGCTCCGCCGCCTCCGCCCAACGCGACGCGCGTCGACATGCACACGCCGCCGCCGCGGACGGCGCAGCAGCCTCAGTCGAACCACCGCCCGGCCGCCGCACCGCAGTACTCGCAGCGCCCGAAGCCCTCGCGGCCCTCGGCGTTGTCGTCGGTCTCGAAGAACAAGAAGTCGACGGTCATCACCGCGCTCGCCATCGTCGCGGCCGCGGTCATCGGGATCATGTTCGCGAGCATGATCTCCGACAAGACCGGCGGTGGCACGGACAACAACGCCGGGTCCAGCACGTCGACCGAGCAGACCAAGGGCAACGACCCGACGAAGCCGTCCACGCCGCAGAAGTCCGCCGGCAAGGCGGGCCAGTGGACGACCCAGCCGTCCCCCGACGACATGCGCGGCTTCCTGAACGACTACTTCAGCACCGCGCCCACGTCGCCTGAGGACGCCTGGAAGTTCGGCAACGGCAACTTCCAGGGCACCTACTCGGGCGGTTACAACGGCTTCCAGAACTTCTGGAACGGCATCAAGGAAGCCAAGGTCGTCGAGGCGAACGAAAAAGAAGGCTTCTACTGGGAAGTCGTCGTCCAGTACACGAAGAAGGACGGCGGCACGACCACGGAGCGGCGCGGCATCTCGTTCCAGTGGGCCAGCCCGAACTTCTTCCTGCACAACGACAAGTCGCTCGGCCAGGTCTGACGCGTCATGAGGCCCGCGCCGCCTTCTCCAGGGCTTCGGCCAGGGTGAGGACGGCCGGGTTCCAGGCAGCGTCCTCGCGGTAGACGACGTGGATGTGCCGGACGGGCTCGGGGTTGCGCACCTTCCGCAGCACCACACCGGGGTGCGCGTACCCCAGCCCGAGCCGCGGGATGATCGTGACGCCCAGCCCGGCCGCCACGAACCCCTGCGCGGTCGCGTAGTCGTCGCTCTCCACCGCCACCTGCGGCGCGAACCCGGCGCCCGCGCACGCGTTGCGCACAAGGCTCGCGCACGGTCCCGGGGTGCCGCAGTCCGCGTCGATCCACGGTTCGCCGGCCAGCTCGGCCAGGTCCAGCACGCGCTTGCGGGCGAGGGCGTGGCCGCGCGGCAGGACGGCGTAGAACGGGTCGGCGAGCAGGTGCCTCGCGACCATGCCCTCCGGTGCCGGAGCGTCGGGTTCGAGGACGGTGATGGCCACGTCCGCGCGGCCTGCGGCGAGCTCCTCGAACGGGTCGTTCGGCTCGGTCAGCTTGAGGTCCAGCTCGACGCCCGCGCGTTCGGCGCGGAAGGTGGCCACCGCGGGCGGCACGAGGGCCGCTCCGGCCGTGGCGAAGTAGCGGACGCGCAGGATGCCCGCGCAGCCGTTGCGCAACGCGGTGAGGGCGCTCTCGGCCTCGGCCAGCTGCTCGGCGAGGCGGGCGGCGTGCTCGGTCAGCAGCCTGCCCGCCGCGGTGGGCCTGATGCCCCTGCCGACGCGTTCCAGCAACGGCAGCCCCGCCTGCTTCTCCAGGCCCGCCACCTGCTGTGACACCGCCGACGGGGTGTAGCCGAGGTTCGTCGCGGCCGCGGTGATGGAGCCCGAGCTCACGACGGCCCTGAGCACCTGCATTCGTCGCACGTCCAGCATGGCCCGACCTTACAGCGGTGCTTAAAGGTTTCCCACAACAATTAAATTGTTTTCAGGTGTCGCAGGGCGCATGGTTGACGTGTGAACCAACGCGGAACGTTGATCAGGATGGGCGTGCTCGCCCTGCTCTGGGGATCGAGCTTCCTGTGGATGAAGCTCGCGCTCGGCTCGCTCGCGCCCATGCAGATCTCGCTCGTGCGGACGTTCTTCGGGGCGCTCGTGCTGTTCGTCGTGCTCGCGATCGCCAAGATGACGTTGCCGCGCGACCGCAGGATCTGGGGCCACATGCTCTTCGTGGCGCTCTTCGGCAGCGCCATCCCGTTCACGCTCTTCGCGTTCGGCGGCCAGACCGTCGACTCGGGCGTCTCCGGCGTGCTGAACTCCACGACCCCGCTGTTCGCGCTGGCCATCGGCCTCGTGCTGGGGTCGGAGAAGATCAGCAACCTGGTCCGGATGCTCGGCCTCGGGCTCGGCTTCGCGGGCGTGCTGCTGATCTTCGCGCCGTGGCAGTCCGCGAACAGCATCGCGAGCTGGGGCGCCGTGCTGTGCCTCATCGGCGCCGCGAGCTACGCGATCGGCTACTCCTACGCCGGCCGGTACCTGGTCAACACGGGTGCGACCTCGACGCAGCTCGCCGCGATGCAGCTGACCACCGCGATGGGGATGCTGATCCTCGCGCTGCCGTTCGGGGGCCTGCAGCCGCTGCACCTGCACTGGATCGGCGTGGTCGCCGTGACGATCCTGGGCGTCTTCGGCACCGGCGTCGCGTTCATCCTCAACTACCGCGTCATCGCCGACGAGGGAGCCACCACGGCAACTACGGTCGGTTACCTACTGCCCGTGGTTTCAGTACTCCTTGGAGCGATCTTCCTCGGAGAGCAACTCAACGCAAGGGTCGTCGTCGGCATGCTGGTGGTCCTGCTGGGCGTCGCACTGACCCGTCGGCAGCCCGTCTCGGCAGGTCAGACCGTCTCACCAAACGAGACGCGCGACCTGGTCAAACGCTGAAGGGTGAGACGCACGTCTCCCCCAATAGGATGGTTCCGAGACGAATCGCGTCCTTATCGAGCTGGTTGGCCGTCTCCTCTTTGTGAGCGGACATGGAGACCAGCCTGGGAAGGACATCGACATGAACAACGAAAACCTGAAGGTCACCACCCGGACGACTTTTCAGCTCCTCGCCCCCGGAGCGGCCCCGGCACCCGTCGAGGCCGAGCTCGTCTACGACCCGGAGGACCCGTACGCCGTCGCCGTCGTCTTCTTCACCGGCTCCGGCCGCGTCGAGTGGATGTTCGCCCGCGACCTGCTCGCCGACGGCCTGCTGACCCCGTCCGGTGAGGGCGACATCCTGGTCCGCCCGGCGTCCGACGACCCCGAGCGCGTCCTGGTCGAGCTGAACGCGCCCACCGGGTTCGCCATCCTCAGCGCCGTCGCCGAGGACGTGGCCGAGTTCCTGGACAGCTCCTACGACGTCGTCCAGCCGGGCGAGGAGGACCTGTGGATCGACTTCGACCGCGAGCTGCAGAAGCTGGTGTCGACGATCGACTAGCGGGTGGTGTGCGCAGGTGGTCCGCAAGGGCGCGGGACGAGGTGCCGGCACGCGGGGCAGCGTGGCCGATCAGCTCGTCACCTTCAGACCACTGCGGTGTGGTGCCGGACGTCGTGGGCAGCGGCGGAGGCACGTCTCAACAGGCCGGGCGAGTGCACAGCAGCGAGTCCCCACCGGTGAACTCGGCTCGGAGCGATCTGCACCACCTCATGAGCGGGGAACTGCGAATGCTCGTCTCCGCGATTGATTAGTCTCAGGGTGTGACAACCATCGGGGGCCGCTACACGCTGATCGAGCGCATCGGCAGCGGAGCGATGGGCGTCGTGTGGCGTGCACGAGACGAGGTCCTGGCCCGCGAGGTCGCCGTCAAGCAGCTCGTGACGGGCGATCACCAGCGGGCGATGCGGGAGGCGCGCAACGCCGCCCGGCTGCACCACCAGCACGCGATCGCGGTGTTCGACGTCGTGGGCAGCGACGACGAAGAGCCGTTCATCGTCATGGAGTACCTGGCCTCGCACAGTCTGTCGGCGCTGATCGCCGAACGCGGGCCGCTCAAGCCGGCTCAGGCGGCGAGCATCGGGGCCAAGGTCGCCTCGGCCCTCGCGGCGGCGCACACGGCGGGGCTCGTGCATCGCGACATCAAGCCCGGCAACGTCCTGATCGGCCACGACGGCACGGTCAAGATCACTGACTTCGGCATCTCCAAGGCCACCGGCGACGGCACGATGACCGACACCGGCATGATCTCCGGCACTCCCGCGTACCTGGCGCCCGAGGTGGCGCGCGGGGAGCAGCCGGACGAGGCGTCCGACGTGTTCTCGCTCGGCGCCACCATCTACACGGCCATCGAGGGCGAGTCGGTCTTCGGGCCCAGCGACAACAGCTTCGGCCTCATCTACCGGGCGGCCAGCGGGCAGCTGCGCGACCCGAAGAACGCCGGCGAGCTCACCCCGTTGCTGATGCGGCTGCTCTCGCAGGACTCGAAGGACCGGCCCACGGCCCAGGAGGCGGCCGATCTGCTGGCCGCCGAGCAGCAGCCCTCGCAGCCGTTGCAGATCCCCCAGCAGCAGCGCAGGCTCAAGCCGCCGAACCGCCGGATCCTGATCATCCTGGCCGTGATCGCGCTGATCGCGGTCGGTGGTGGCGCGGCCGCCGCGTACTGGGGCGGCACGCACGAGAACACCGGTGGCGGCCCGGTCAACGAGGGGAGCTTCCCCCCGAAGCAGGAGGTCCGCTACTTCACCGCCGCAGAGGCGGCCGGCTTCGTGCTCGACCACTACGAACAGCTCCCGGCGAACCCGGACGTCGCGTGGCGGAACCTCTACGAACGGGCCACCGAGCCGATCGAGAAGTACGTCGCCCGCTGGAAGGGCTACTCGTCGGTGAAGTGCGCCCTGTCGTCGGAACAGGTCCGCTCGCACGGCCCGAACTGGGTGGTGACCTTCGACCTGACGTTGCAGACGGATCTGGGCGAGCAGAAGACCGGCGTCTACGAGGCCGAGGTCGCCGCCGTCAACAACGCCATGAAGATCACCAGCATCACCCAGATCAGGTGAGCAGCCAGAACACCCCGCCGCCGACGACCACGCCCATCACGGACCCGGCCAGCACCTGACCCGTCGTGTGGTCACCCAGTTCGACGCGCGACCAGGACACCAGCGCCGCCGGCAACGCCAGCAGCAGCCACCACGGGCCGTAGACGACCGCCAGCGTCACGACGGCGGCCCACGCCACGGCCGCGTGCAGCGAGATCTTCCACTTCACGCCGAACGTGATCGCCATGCTGACGATCAGCGACGCGAACATGCTGCCCGCCAGCGCCAGCATCGACCGGGGAGCGTCGCCCAGGACCATGATCACCGTGCCGGCGGCGAGCGACGCACCGGCCGTGACCAGCGGAACCAGCCGGCCCTCGCGGTTGGTGACGTGGTGGCCGTCCCACTTGCCGCGGCGCGCGCCGCGCACGATGACGGCCATCGGGATCACGGACGCCGTCAAGGCGACCACGAACCCCCAGAGCAACGTCATCCAGACGTTTTCAGTAGCAGCCGCCACACCGAACGGCAGCAGAATCACCCAGACCCACGGCGCCAGCACCTCGGTGGCACCGCGGGCGACTCTTTTGATCAAAGCCCCTCAGACCAGTCTGCGATCCGTGGCCCAGCGGGAGAGCTCGTACCGGTTGGAGAGCTGGGTCTTCCGCAGGACGCTCGACACGTGCGTCTCCACCGTCTTCACGCTGATGAAGAGCTCGGACGCGATCTCCTTGTAAGCGTAACCGCGGGCCAGCAGCCTCAGGACGTCGCGTTCGCGTGGCGTCAGCAGGTCGAGCTCGGGGTCGCTGATCGGCGCGGCACCCGGCCGGTCGGCGAACGCGTCCAGCACGAACCCGGCGAGCCGCGGCGAGAACACCGCGTCGCCCTCCGAGACCCGCACGACGGCCCTGACCAGCTCCTGGCTGGAGATCGTCTTGGTCACGTAGCCGCGCGCGCCGGCCCGGATGACGTTGATGACGTCCTCGGCGGCGTCGGAGACCGACAGGGCGAGGAACGTGACCTCGGGGATCTTGGTGCGGATCTGCCGCAGCACCTCGGCGCCGCCGCCGTCCGGCATGTGCACGTCCAGCAGCACGACGTCCGGTTTGAGGTGGGAGATGCCCGCGACCGCCTCGCCCACGCCTCCGGCCTCGCCGACCACCTCGATCTCCTCGGTGATCGTGTCGAGCTCCGCCTTCACCCCGGCGCGGAACAACGCGTGGTCGTCCACCAGGAACACCCTCACGCTCACGTCCTGGCCTCCTGCTTCCTCGGCATCTCGAGCTGCACCTCGGTCCCCTCTCCCGGAGCCGTGCGCAGTCGCACCTCCCCGCCGTGCCTCGTCATTCTCCCCCGGATGCTGCCCGCGAGGCCATGCCGGTCCTCCGGCACGGCGTCGGGGTCGAACCCCTTGCCCCGATCGCGCACGAAGACCGTCACCTTGTCCGGCTCGACCTCGGCGTACACGCTCACCTCGCCCACCCCCGCGTGCTTGGCGGCGTTGACCATCGCCTCCTTCGACGCCTGGACCAGCGCGAACATCCCGTCCTCCAGCTCGCAGTCCCCGACCACGACCTGCGAGACGGCGATGGCGAAGTCGTCCTCCACCTCCGCGCACACCTGGGCGATGGCGACGCTCATCGAGTGCGGCTGCTCGCCCACCTCACGGCCGTAGAGCCAGCTGCGCAGCTCGCGTTCCTGGCTGCGGGCCAGGCGCTTCACCTCGCGCGGCGACTCGGACTGCTTCTGGATCAGGGCGAGCGTCTGCAGCACCGAGTCGTGCAGGTGGGCGGCGATCTCGGCGCGTTCCTCGGTGCGGATGCGCGCGCGGCGCTCCGAGTCGAGGTCGCGCACCAGCCGCATCCACAGCGGCACGGTCAGCACGGCCACGCCGACCAGCGTCGCGACCACGGAGAGGATGACCGTCGAGAGGTTCGCGATGGTGTCGTTCACCACGAGGAACGCGGCGACCCCCGCCACGACCAACGCGCCGCCCGCCACCGTCCGCACGATCCCCGCCTTGCCCTGCGCGAACGCCCCGTCCTTCCAACGGCGGCGCTGCGCCTCGTCGGCCTCGCGCCACACGACCGCGGCGCCGATGAGCGCGACGGCGATCGGCCCGGTGATCCACCCGCTCCACGCTCCCCCGAGCAGGCCGGTGAACACCGCGACGCCGACGCCGAGAGCGGCCAGGCCGACGGCCTGCTGCCACTCCTTGCGGTCCTTGTCGGTCTCCGGTTCCGCCACCGCGGACTGCGGGACGAACATCCACAGCAACGCGTAGGCGATGATCCCGACCCCGCTGAACGCCGCGAACACGGCGAACACCGCGCGCACCCAGAAGACGGGTGCGCCCAGGTGGTCCGCCAGTCCGCTCGCCACGCCCGCGACCACCCGGCCGGTGCGTCGGCGGCGCATCGGCTCAATCCGTGCACTCACCATCCGATCGTCACACGTCCCGGCTAGTTGTTCATCAGGGATGACCCCGGTTCCGTGAATCAGGGCTGGTCCCTGATGTGGATTTCGGCGTGGCAGCGCAATGTTGTTGCCGTGAGCGGGACTGAGAAGGCAATGCAGGGCGTGGCGGACACGCTCAGAGAGTTCTGGGCGCACCGTCCGGTGCGGCCCCGTGCAGGGCGCAAGCTCGGAGGCGTCGCCACCGGGATCGCCCTGCGCTTCCAGATCGACCCGGTGATCGTCCGGATCGCGTTCGTCGCGCTCGCCCTGTCGGGTGGCGTCGGCCTGCCGCTGTACCTCGCGGGCTGGCTGCTGCTGCCGGAGGAGGGCGACCAGGTGTCGCCGCTGGAGTCCTTGCTGCACAAGGGACACAGCTCGGCTTCGCCGACGACGACGGTGTTCGTGGGCATCCTGATGTTCCCGGCGCTCGCGTTCATGTTCGGGGGGAACGGCGGGTTCCAGGTCTTCGTGACGCTGGGCGCGGCGGCCGCGTGCATCTACCTGCTGCAGAAGAATCGTGGGCACCTGCAGCCGGCCACGACGCTGCCGGACCAGCCGACCGTGGCGACGCCACCGGTGCCCGGCGCGCCGGCCTGGGACCCGCTGGGCGCGGCCCCGTTCGCCTGGGACCTGCCCGAACCCGCGCCCAAGCCGCAACCGCCGGCACCTCGTCCGCGCAAGTCGCGCATCGGCGCCACGACCCTGGGTGTGGCCGTCCTGACCGTGGCGGCGTCCGCGATCCTCGGCGCGTGGGTGCCGTGGTTCACCGCGGCGCACACCATCGGCCTGGTGCTCGGCGTGCTCGCGGCGGGCCTGCTGGTCGGCTCGTTCGTCGGCGGCGGCCGGGGCCTGATCTGGCTGATGATCCCGCTGTCCGTCGTCGGGTTCGGCATGACCGCCGTCGACTTCGACTTCGACAGCGACACCCGCATCAGCAGCTACAACGAGAACCCCCGGTTCGTCACCGACGTGAAGGACCGCTACGAGACGAGCGTGGGCAGCGTGACGCTCGACCTGCGCGACCTGCCGGACTCCGGCGAGGTGAAGACGGCGATCGACGTCGAGCTCGGCGAGGCCGTCGTGCACGTGCCGAAGAACGCCGACGTGACGTTCCGGTGCGAGGCGTCCTCCATCGGTGAGCTCGACTGCCTCGGCAAGCGGGCGGAAGGCAGCAGCGTGGCCGTCGACGGCCGCGACCTCGGCAACAACGGCGAGGGTGGACTGAAGATCGATCTCGACGTGCGTTCGTCCGTCGGAGAGGTGAGGGTGCTCCGTGACTGAGCAGGGGATGCGGCGGCGGATCGACCCGCTGACGCTGGTCTTCGGGATCGGCGGCGGGCTGATGGCGGCCTACGTGCTGACCAACGGGTCTTTCTGGTTCGACTTCCGGTGGGCGCTGGGAGGGACGGCCATCGTGGTCGGGCTGGTGCTGCTGACGAACTCGCTCAGACGAAAGACCCGCGACTGAGGAAGGGCCCCCGGGAGACCGGGGGCCCTTCCTGCGTTTCAGCGGGTGTGGCGGTGGAACACGCCGTCGTCGAACGTCAGCCACCCGCCGTCGCCGGCCGGGATCACGCCGTACGCGTTGGGTGTGTGTGCGTCGAAGGTGCCGAGGTGCGCGCCCGTGCGCACGTCGATCAGGTGGTGCCGGAACCACTCCTCGTCGTCGTGCTCACCGCCGACGACGACGAACGCGGTGTCCGCGTCGAGGTACCCGCCCGTCCACTCCAGCCACGCGTCCTCCTCGTACCCGAGGTCCGCCAGGGACACCTGGTGAACGACCTCGCCGTCCGGGTAGCTGTGGAACTCGGCGGTGTCCTGCTCGTGGCCGATGGTCAGGAAGTGGCGCCCGTCCGCCGCGATCCCCACCAGCACCCGGTCCGCCCACGGGTACGGCACCACTTCGAGCGCGGTGCCGTCGAGCCTGCCGCGGAACAGCAGCACGCCGTCCTGTCCCTCGCCCACGTCGATCAGCACGTCGGTGCCGTTGGGGTGGACGTGGTGCGCCCCGCCGTGGCCCACGGTCTCCAGCTCGGCACTCGCGAGCACGGTCCCGGTGGCCGCGTCGAGGACGTGCCAGGTGTCCTGGCTGTCGTTCCAGTTCCCCATCGCGTCCGGCCGGAAGAGCCACACGGTCTTGCCGTCGAGCGAGAACGCGCACCCCGCCCGGACGCCCAGCACCTTCTCCTGGAACGCGCCGAACGCGTGCCGCCACCGCACGTCACCCGCGCGGCCGACGCACACCAGCTCGTTGTCGGTCGTGTAGACCGCGCACGTGAGATCCGGTGCGACCGCCTCTTCCCGCGGCTCGACCGGCACGGGGAAGGTGACGCCGCCGGGAGTCCGGACGGCGCCGTCGCTGTACCTGGCAGGGATGATCACGCCCGCACGGTAGCCCAGCGGCAAAAGAAAAGGCCCCCGGTCTCCCAGGGGCCTCTCCTCGCGTTCGCTACTCCCACTCGATGGTGCCCGGCGGCTTCGACGTCACGTCGAGCACCACGCGGTTGACCTCCGCCACCTCGTTGGTGATCCGGGTCGAGATCCGCTCCAGCACCTCGTACGGCAGGCGCGTCCAGTCCGCCGTCATGGCGTCCTCGGACGACACCGGGCGGAGCACGATCGGGTGGCCGTAGGTGCGGCCGTCGCCCTGCACGCCGACGCTGCGGACGTCCGCGAGCAGCACGACCGGGCACTGCCAGATGGTGCGGTCGAGGCCCGCCGCCGTGAGCTCCTCACGGGCGATGGCGTCGGCCTGGCGCAGCGTGTCCAGGCGGTCCTGGGTGACCTCGCCGATGATGCGGATGCCGAGGCCGGGGCCGGGGAACGGCTGGCGCTGCACGATGGTCTCGGGCAGGCCGAGCTCGGTGCCGACGCGGCGGACCTCGTCCTTGAACAGCGCGCGGAGCGGCTCGACCAGTTCGAACTGCAGGTCGTCCGGCAGACCGCCGACGTTGTGGTGCGACTTGATGTTCGCGGTGCCGGTGCCGCCGCCGGACTCGACGACGTCCGGGTAGAGCGTGCCCTGGACGAGGAAGTTGTAGTCGCCCTCGGCCTTGAGGTCGCGCTCGGCCTGCTCGAAGACGCGGATGAACTCGCGGCCGATGATCTTGCGCTTCTCCTCGGGGTCCGTCACGCCGGCGAGGGCGTTCAGGAAGCGCTCGCGGGCGTCCACGGTCACCAGGCGGATGCCGGTGGCGGCCACGTAGTCGCGCTCGACCTGGGCGCGCTCGCCGGAGCGGAGCAGGCCGTGGTCGACGAAGACGCAGGTGAGGCGGTCGCCGATGGCGCGCTGCACGAGGGCCGCGGCCACGGCGGAGTCGACGCCGCCGGACAGGCCGCAGATCGCCTTGCCGTCGCCGATCTGCTCACGGATGCGCGTGACCTGCTCGTCCACGATGGACGACGTGGTCCACTGCGGACGGATGCCCGCGATGTCGTGCAGGAAACGGCGGAGCACCTCCTGGCCGTGCGGCGAGTGGTGCACCTCGGGGTGGTACTGGACGCCGGCGAAGCGGCGCTCGGTGTCCTCGAACGCGGCGACCGGCGCGCCCTCGCTCGTCGCGGTGACGGTGAAGCCCTCGGGCGCCTTGGTGACGGCGTCGCCGTGGCTCATCCACACCGGGTGGCTGGCCGGGAGCTCCTGGTGCAGCGCGCCGCCCTCGGTCGGGACGCTCAGGTCCGTGCGGCCGTACTCGCGGGTGCCGGTCTGTTCCACCGCGCCGCCGAGTGCGCTCGCCATCGCCTGGAAGCCGTAGCAGATGCCGAAGACCGGGACGCCGGCCTCGAACAGCTTCGGGTCGACCTGCGGGGCGTTCTCCGCGTACACGCTCGACGGGCCACCGGACAGAACGATGGCCAGGGGGTTCTTGTCGAGCATCTCGCTGACGGTCGCCGTGTGCGGGACGACCTCGGAGTAGACCTGGGCCTCGCGGACGCGGCGGGCGATCAGCTGCGCGTACTGGGCGCCGAAGTCGACGACGAGAACAGGGCGGTTGCTGGTGTCGGACACGTCGCCAAGGATCTCATGCGTGGACGGTGAACTGCTGACCGGTGGCGGGCTGAACCAGGTGTTCAGGGTGGGTGAGGCGGTGCGCAGGCCGGCCGGGCCGTGGGCGCCTCGGGTGCACGAGTTGTTGCGGCGCTTGGCACCGCTGGGGATCGCGCCGGTTCCGCTCGGGCTGGATTCCTCGCACGAGCTGTTGAGCTACCTGCCGGGTGAGGTTGGCCACGTGCCGCCTCCGGAGGACGCCGCGCTGGTCGCGTCGGCCCGGCTGCTGCGGCGGCTGCACGACGAGACGGCCGGGTTCGTCTCGATCCGCGACGGCTGGCAGCACCCGGCCCGCGAGCCCGTCGAGGTGCTGCTGCACGGCGATTTCGCCCCGTACAACATCGTGTTCCGCGACGGCCTGCCCGCGGGTGTCTTCGACTGGGACTCGGCGCATCCGGGTCCGCGCTGGTGGGACGTGAGCTGGGCGCTGATCCAGTTCGTGCTGGCACTGCCAGACGATCGGGAGCGGCGTACGCGGCTGTTCTGCGAGACGTACGGCATCGAGTACGACCCGGAGCACGTGCTGGCCCGCCTGGACGACATGATCCGGACGATTCGGGAGCATCCGGCGTTCGTGCTCCAACGAGCGGAAGGGCATGTCGACTACTACTTGGATCTCATCAGGTACGTGGAAGGCAGTAGGGCTTAACGTGGCGCTATGGACGCGTTCACGCCGCAGCCCAGGCCCTGCTGGGTCGCCGGCCGCCCCGAGCAGGGCGAGCAGGCGTTAGAGGTTCTCCACCCGTTCGACGGCACCGAGGTCGCCTCGGTCGCCGTGCCGGGCAGAGATCAGGTGGAACGTGCGATCGCCGCGGCGGCGTCCGTGGCGAAGGAGTTCCGGCGCACGCCCGCCCACGTGCGGGCCGAGGCGTTGCTGCAGGTCTCGCGGACGCTGGCCGAACGCGAGGAGGAGATCGCCGAGACGATCACCGCCGAGAACGGCAAACCGCTGCGGTGGGCCGAGATCGAGGTGCGGCGGGCGGTCAACACGTTCCGGTTCGCCGCCGAGGAGGCGCGCCGGTTCACCGGTGGGCTGCAACGGCTCGACACCGACGCCGGTGGCGAGGGGCGGATGGCGATCGTCCGGCACGTGCCGCGCGGGCCGGTGCTCGCGGTGGCGCCGTTCAACTTCCCGCTGAACCTGGTGGCGCACAAGGTCGCGCCGGCGCTCGCGGTGGGTGCGCCGGTGATCGTGAAGCCCGCTTCGGCGACGCCGCTGTCCGCGTTGCTGCTGGGCGAGATCCTGGCCGAGACCGGGCTGCCCGAGGGCGCGTTCTCGATCCTTCCGGTGCGCGGCCAGGACATGGCGGCCCTGGTGGAGGACGAACGACTGCCGGTCATCTCGTTCACCGGGTCGACGAAGGTCGGCTGGTCGTTGATGGAGGCCGCGCCGCGCAAGCACGTCGTGATGGAACTGGGGTCCAACGCGGCCGCGCTCGTCTGTCCTGATTGGACGGATCTGGACCACGCGGCGCAGCGCATCGCGACGTTCGGCAACTACCAGGCCGGGCAGTCGTGCATCGCCGTCCAACGGGTGATCGTCGACCGGTCGGTCGCGGACGAGTTCGTGCCCAAGCTGGTGGCGGCCGTGAGCGCGCTGAAGACCGGCGACCCGCACGACCCCGAGGTCGAGGTCGGGCCGTTGATCGACGAGGACAACGCGCGCCGCGTCGAGGAGTGGGTGCACATGGCCACCGACGTCGGCGCCCGCGTCCTGGTCGGCGGCAAGCGGACCGGGGCGACCGTCGAGCCGACCGTGCTCGTCGACGTGCCGCGGACCGCGAAGGTGTGGACCGAGGAGATCTTCGGGCCGGTGCTCGTCGTGTCGGTCGCGGACGGCGTGCAGGACGCGTTCGAGCAGGCCAACGACAGCAAGTACGGGCTGCAGGCCGGGGTGTTCACGCGGGACGTGCAGGTGGCGTTCGAGGCGGCGGCCGAACTCGAGGTCGGCGGCGTGATCATCGGCGACGTGCCGTCGTACCGGGCCGACCAGATGCCGTACGGCGGTGTGAAGGGGTCGGGCACCGGACGTGAGGGCGTGCGGTCGGCGATGGAGGACTTCACCGAGGAACGCGTGACCGTGCTGACCGGGATTCAGATCTAGGCCTGGGATTCAGCTGTGGCCCAGGGCTTTCCGGAGCACGTGGTCGTCATCCGGCCCGGCGACGTGACCGTCGGGCCGGATCAGGCGGCCGTCCGCGACCGTGAAACCCGGTCCGGCGGCACGTGATCCGGCCATCAGCTCGCCGCCGTCCGTCGTCAGCGGCGAGTCGGCGTAGGCGAACGGCGTGAAGAGCTTGCCGGAGTCGATGCCCTCGCCCGTTTCGAGCGCTTTCTGCCTGTGGACGCGCTCTTCCGGCGTACCTGGGACGAGGAACCGCATGGTGTCGCCGGTGATCCGGAGGTTCTCGTCGGCGGCGGCACCGCGTTCGATCCCGTAGGACGCCAGCAGGCCGGGACCGGCCTCGCCGCGGCGGTCGGCGGCGATCTTCCAGGCGGCGTTGTCGGCGTCGCAGATGCCCGAGTTCAGGCCGCGCGCGCCGAACGGGCTCATCACGTGCGCCGCGTCGCCCGCCAGCAGGACCCGTCCGTCGCGGAACCGGGCTGCCCGGCGCTGGTGGAAGCGGTACGTGGACTGCCAGACGACCTCGTACGGCCGGTCGCCGACGATCGCGCGGATGTGGGCGTCGGTGAGCTGGACGTCCTCCGCCACCTGCCAGTCGATCCGCCACACGCCGTCCGGTTGCGGGTGCAGGAGCACCTGACGGCCCGGGTTCCAGGGCGGGTCGAAGTAGAAGCGACGTTCCGGTGTCTCGAAGTCCAGGTCCACGCGGACGTCCGCGATGATGAACCTGTCGTCGAACGAGAACCCGTCGAACGGGATGCCGAGGAGCTGCCGCACCTTCGAGTGCACGCCGTCGGCCGCGATGCAGTGCGTGGCGCGGATTCCGTCCGATGTGGACACTCCGGCCTCGTCCTGGGCCAGCGTGTCGAGCGCGTGGCCGTAGCGGAGCTCGATCAGCGGCTCGGCGCGGACGCGGTCCTCCAGCAGGCGTTCGACGACGGTCTGCGGGGTGTTCACGAACGGCGGGAAGCCGGGCGCCTCCGGGAACGTCAGGGTCAGGACCTCGCGGTCGCGGTGGTAGGTGCGGCCGGTGTACCAGGTGATCCCGGCGTCGGCGACGGCCTGGCCGACGCCGATCCGTTCGAGGACCTCCAGGACGTCGCGCTGCACGCAGATCGAGCGGCTGCCGGCCCGGTCACGCTGCTCCGCCGCCTCCAGCACCACACTGGGCACGCCAGCCCGTGCGAGGAACAGGGCCGCGGTGAGGCCGACCGGTCCGGCGCCGACGACCAGCACGGTCATTGCAGGGCGTCCCAGACGGCTCGGTCGCGTTCGGCGGTCCAGATCTCCGGCCAGTCCCTGCCGTCGCACTCGTCCCAGTAGCGCTTCACGTCGAACGGCAGGCAGTGCTCGAAGATCGGCCACCGCCCGTACCGGCCGACCAGGGCCTCGTGGGCTTGCCGGAAGGCCTCCTTGAGCGTGCCGCCCTCGGCGTGCACACCGCCGACCGTGCGGCGCAGCTCGTTGAGGAAGTGCCTGCTCTGGGCGATGGCGGCCTCGACCTCCATGCGATCGCGCGCCACCTTGCCGCGCCCGCCGACCAGCACCTCGGCGCCCAGGTCCTCGATCTCGTCCAAAGTGGACGTCGCCCACTCGTCGTGGAACGCGTCACCGGTGTACAGCGCGGCCTGCGACTCGACCAGGTCGCCCGCGAACAGGATGCGCTGCTGCGGCAGCCACGCCACGATGTCGCCCGCCGTGTGGCCGCGGCCGAGGAACTGGAGCACGAGGTCGCCGCGTTCGTCGCCGAGCGGGATCGTCATGCGGTCGGAGAACGTGAGCGTCGGCCAGGTCAGGCCGGGGATCTCCGCCGGCTGCTCGAAGAGCCGCGGCATGCGGCCGAACTCGCTCTCCCAGTCCTGCTGCCCGCGTTCGGCGATCAGCACGCGCGTCATCTCGTGCGCGACGATCTCCTGCGCCTCGAACGCGCTGGCACCCAGCGTGCGCACCGCGTGGTAGTGGCTGAGCACGAGGTACCGGACCGGCTTCTTGGTGTGTTTGCGCAGCTGGGCGAGCCACCGGCGGGCGGCCGCCGGGGTCGCCCGCGCCTCGAAGCAGATCAGGAAGTCCTCGGCCTCGATGGCCGCGACGTTGGGGTCGCCTTCGGCGGTCAGGGTGTAGACGCCCTCGGCGAGCTCGACGAAGACCTCGTCCTTCGGGGCGAGGTCCGCGCTGGAGGCAAACGGCTTTTTGGCCATGCCTCCACCGTGTCAGGACGCCTTCACGATCGGCAACCGCAATGCGGCTGGAGCTTGATCGGGAACCGCCGGGTTCTTCGGCTTCGTCGGGTTGATCCTCCGGTACGGCCGGTCCTGCGCCGGGCGCTCGTCCCGCTCCCCCTTGTTCGGCCACAGCGAGAACGCCCGCTCGGCCTGCGCGGTGATGGTGAGGCTCGGGTTCACGCCGAGGTTGGCACTGATCGCCGAACCGTCCACAACGGACAGTCCGGGGTAGTTGAAGACCCGGTGGTACGGGTCGATGACGCCGTGGGCCTCGTCCGACGCGATCGCGCAGCCACCGATGAAGTGCGCGGTCAGCGGGATGTTGAACAGCTCGCCCCACGTCCCGCCCGCCATGCCGTCGATGTGCTTGGCGGCCAGCAGGTTCGCCTCGTGCCCGGCCGGGATGAACGCCGGGTTCGGCTCGCCGTGCCCCTGCCTGCTGGTGAGCTTGCCGCGCTTGAGGAACGTGGTGATGGAGTTGTCGAGGCTCTGCATGACCAGCAGGATCACGGTCCGCTCGCTCCAGCGGTGCACGCTGAGCAGCCGCAGCAGCCGGAGCGGGTGCCGGACCGCCTGCTTGATGAACTGCAACCACCGCGGCGTGCCGAGCGCGCCGTCCGTGGCGAGGGTCTGCAGCATGCCCATGGCGTTGCTGCCCTTGCCGTACCGCACGGGCTCGATGTGCGTGATCTCGTCGGGGTGGATGGAACTCGTGATCGCGACGCCCCGCGTGTAGTCGGTCTTCGGGTCGACCGTGTACCGCGCGGCCCCGATGATCGACTCGGAGTTGGTGCGGGTGAGCTCGCCGAGCTTGGCGGAGATCTTCGTGAGCGTCGTGGCCTTCGCCTTGTGCAGCAGCTGCTGCGTGCCCCACGTGCCGGCGGCGATCACGACCTGGTCCGCCGTGAACTGCTTCGTGGCCCTGCCGCCGGTCATCTTGGTGTCGATGGTCCAGGTGCCGTTCGACTCGTTGAGCTGCGTGACCGTGGTCAGCGGGAAGACCTGCGCGCCGAGCTTCTCCGCGAGGTAGAGGTAGTTCTTGACCAGCGTGTTCTTGGCCCCGACCCGGCACCCGGACATGCAGCTGCCGCACTCGGTGCAGCCCGTCCGCTCCGGCCCCGCGCCCCCGAAGTACGGGTCGGCGGCAGGTTTGCCGGGTTCGCCGAAGAACACGCCGACGGGCGTCGGGTGGTAGCTGTCCTCCACTCCCATGTCCTTCGCGACCTTCTGCATGACGACGTCGCTCGGCGTCGTCGTGGGGTTCGTGACGACCCCCAGCATCCGGCTCGCCTGGTCGTAGAACGGCTCCAGCTCGTCCTGCCAGTCGGTGATGTGCGCCCACTGCCGGTCCTCGTAGAACGGCTTGAGCGGCCGGTACAACGTGTTCGCGTAGACGAGGCTGCCCCCGCCGACACCCGCGCCGGCCAGCACCATGACGTTGCGGAGGGTGTGGATGCGCTGGATGCCGAAGCACTTGAGCTGCGGCGCCCACAGGTAGCGGCGCAGATCCCAGCTCGTCTTGGCGAACTCGTCGTCGGCGAACCGGCGCCCCGCCTCCAGCACGGCGACGCGGTAGCCCTTCTCGGTCAGGCGGAGCGCGGCGACGCTGCCACCGAACCCGGAGCCGACGATGACGACATCGAAGTTACCGGCGAGTTCACCCATGAACCGGAGAGTAGGCGTTACTTCCGGTAACGCCTAGTCCCCTATCGGTTCAGAACGGGGTGGAGCGCTCACGAAGGCGGTCCACAGGTCGACGGCCTGCTCCAGGCTCAACGCGGCAACCTGCTCGCGCGGAATCCCTGCGGTGTGCACGAGTCGCTGGGCCAGCCAGTCCGGAACCAGCTCTTTCGGCACGACCGGCTCGACGGTCACGCCCCCGGCCAAGCGGCCGAGTCTGCCGATCACGTCGGCCAACTTGGCCAGCGTGGAGTTCTCGCCGGCTGGTTTCGCCCGGATCTTCTTGAGCACCTTGGGCACCACACCCGGCCCGAGTCGACGCAGGTCATCGATGGCCGCGTCGGTGAACAGACCAACTCAGGTCGCGAGCAAGTCGTCGTCCTTCACGGCGGCCAGCGACTCACGGGTGTGCCCGAACGCTGCCAGCACGTCATCGAAGGACGTGCGCCTGCCGGAGTCAGCCGCCGACCGCGCGAGCACGTGCACCAGATCCCTGAGGTCGGCCGCCGCCTCATCGACCTCCGGCAGCCGGCTCGCCTCCGTGATGGTCCGCTCGCGAGCCTCGTGGCCAGAAGTCATGCGCGGAAACTGCACAGAACGGGCGAGGGTGCGCGGGCAGGCGCACCCCCAGCCGACTCAGAGGACCAGGCCCTCGATCACCCAGACCATGAACGCCACGGCCAGACCGGTGATCACCAGCCCGCCGCAGACGAACAGGGTCAGCAACTTCCAGCCGATGCCTCCGACGCGCTCGTCGGAATCCTCCGGCGCGTCGTCGTCCTCGAACTCTTGGACCTCGGCGTCCGGGTCGATCGTGTCCACATCACTGTTCTTGCCGTCGCCGAACAAGGCATCCAATTCCACGCTCAAGTGGACGCGCGGGGTAGCCGTTCGGTTGCAGGATCAGGTTTGGGCCCATGCAGCCACCGGCAGGCTGAGGTAAACGCCCACGTCAGCGAGGCCCGTCGCCTCGGAAATCGCCTCGCACAGGTCGTCGACGCGGTCCTGGCGGTTCTTCGCGCGGCTCTCGAAGTACTTCGAGCGGACCTCGACGACGAGATCCATGCCCGTCGAGTCGAACGGGCCGCGCGGGCGGAAGCGCAGGTCCACGTCGCCCGGCTGCAGGTCGCCGTCGTAGGGCTCCTCCGGGCACTCGACGGCCAGCGAGACCGCGTGCGGGAGCATCGCCGCCAGTTCCTTCAGCTTTGCGTGGGGGACGTGGGGTGCGTAGTTGATCTCGACGAGCGGCACGGGTTCCAGCAAAGCAGAAGGGCGCGTCCCGGTCGGAACGCGCCCCTCAGCAGCCGAAACGTCTCAGCCTCGGATGGTCAGGCCGACCTTCTGGAACTCCTTGAGGTCCGAGTAGCCGGTCTTGGCCATCGCGCGCTTGAGGGCGCCGAACAGGTTCGTCACGCCGCGCGGGTCGGCGGACGGGCCGAACAGCAGCTTGCGCAGGTCCAGTTCCTGGTCGACGGCCTCGGCGACGAGGCTGCGCGGAACGGACGGGTGCGCGGAGGCCGCGGTCCAGTACAGGCCCTGGCCCGGTGCCTCGGTGGCGGCGGCGAGAGGTTCGCCGAGCATCACGGCGTCGGCACCGCAGGCGATGGACTTGGCCACGTCGCCCGAGGTGGTGACGCCGCCGTCGGCGATGACGTGCACGTACCGGCCGCCGGTCTCGTCGAGGTAGTCGCGGCGGGCGGCCGCGGCGTCGGCGATCGCGGTGGCCATCGGCACGCCGATGCCCAGGACCTGGTCGGTGGTGGTGACGCCGGGCGTGTAGCCGTAGCCGACGATCACGCCCGCCGCGCCGGTGCGCATGAGGTGCATGGCGGTGCGGTAGTCACCGACGCCGCCGGCGATCACCGGGATGTCGAGGTCCGCGATGAACGACTTCAGGTTCAGCGGCTCGCCACCGCGCGTGACGTGCTCGGCCGAGATGATCGTGCCCTGCACCACCAGGATCTCGACGCCCGCGGCCAGCAGGTCCGGGGTGAGCTCGGCGGCGCGCTGCGGGCTGACCCGGACCGCGACGGTGACGCCCGACTCGCGGATCTGCTTGACCGCCTCGGCGATCAGGTCCATCCGCAGCGGGGCGGCGTGCAGCTCCTGCAGCACCTTCACCGCGGCGGCCGGGTCCTCGTTGTCCTCGGTCGCCTGGACCAGGCGGAACAGCGCCTCGTCCACGTCGCCGTGCCGCGCCCAGAGGCCCTCGGCGTTCAGCACGCCCAGGCCGCCGAGCTCGCCGACCGCGACCGCCGTGCCCGGCGACACGATGGCGTCGGTCGGGTGGGTGATCAGCGGGATGTCGAAGCGGTAGGCATCGATCTGCCACGTCGTGGAGACGTCCTTCGACGACCTCGTCCGACGCGACGGGATGATCTCGATGTCGTCCAGCTCGTAGGCCCGCCTCGCGGTCCGGCCCATGCCGATCTCGACCAGATCGCGCACCTGTGGTTCCTCTCCAGAGCTTCAGAACAAAGCGTTCAAAACAGCCGAGTGACTCTAACGGGTGGTGTAGTTCGGAGCCTCGACGGTCATGGTGATGTCGTGCGGGTGCGACTCCTTGAGCCCCGCCGCCGTGATGCGCACCAGCTGCTGCTGCTGGAGCTCGGCGATCGTGTGCGAGCCCGTGTAGCCCATCGCCGCGCGCAGACCACCGTTGAGCTGGTGCACGACCTGCGACAGCGGCCCGCGGAACGGCGTGCGCCCCTCGATGCCCTCCGGCACGAGCTTGTCCTCGTTGAGGACGTCGTCCTGGAAGTAGCGGTCCTTCGAGAACGACTTGTTCTCGCCGCGCGACTGCATGGCCGCGAGCGAGCCCATGCCGCGGTAGGTCTTGAACTGCTTGCCGTTGACCAGGATCAGGTCGCCGGGCGCCTCCTGGGTGCCCGCGAGCAGCGACCCGAGCATCACGGCGGACGCGCCGGCCGCGATGGCCTTCGCGATGTCACCGGAGTACTGGATGCCGCCGTCACCGATCACCGGCACACCGGCCGGGGTGCACGCGAGCGACGCCTCGTAGATCGCGGAGATCTGCGGCACGCCGACACCCGCGACGACGCGCGTGGTGCAGATCGAGCCGGGGCCGACGCCGACCTTCACGCCGTCCGCGCCCGCGTCGACCAGCGCCTGGGCGCCCGCGCGCGTCGCGACGTTGCCGCCGACGACGTCCGCCGAGTCGCCGAGCTCCTTCTTGATGCGGGCGACCATCTCCAGCACGCCGCGCGAGTGGCCGTGCGCCGTGTCGACCATCAGCACGTCGACGCCGGCCTCGGCGAGCGTCATCGCTCGGACGAACGAGTCCTCGCCCACGCCGACCGCGGCGGCGCACAGCAGGCGGCCGTCCGGGTCCTTGGTGGCCATCGGGTACTGCTCGGTCTTGACGAAGTCCTTGACCGTGATCAGGCCCTTGAGCTTGCCGTCACCGTCGACGATCGGCAGCTTCTCGACCTTGTGGCGGCGCAGCAGGCCGAGCGCGGCCTCCGCGGAGACGCCGACCTGGGCGGTGATCAGCGGGCCCTTGGTCATGACCTCGACGACGCGCTTGCTGTGGTCGAGCTCGAAGCGCATGTCGCGGTTCGTGATGATGCCCACGAGCCGGTTGTTCTCGTCGGTGACCGGGACGCCGGAGATGCGGTAGCGGGCGCACAGCGCGTCCACCTCGGCCAGCGTGGCGTCGGGCGAGCAGGTGACCGGGTCGGTCACCATGCCGGCCTCCGACCGCTTCACGGTCTCCGCCTGGCGGGCCTGGTCCTCGACGCTCAGGTTGCGGTGCAGCACGCCGATGCCGCCCTGCCGAGCCATCGAGATCGCCATCCGGCCTTCGGTCACCGTGTCCATCGCGGCGCTGGCCAGCGGAATCTTGAGGGTGATGTTGCGCGAGATCCTGGTGCTCGTGTCGACGCCACTGGGGACGACGTCCGACTCGGCCGGCAGCAGGAGCACGTCGTCGAAGGTCAGCCCCAGCATCGCGAACTTGGCCGGGACTCCGTCAGCGTTGAGCTCGCTGGTCATAGCGGGTGGCATGCCTTCCGTCGTGCGGTCTGCTCCCCCTCCTGCGAGCGTGGTTTCCGCAGGCGGAGGCGGTGCGACCCATGGTATCTGGACGACCGAGGGGGTACGGCGGGTACCGTGCGGGGTCGTGCCGCACGACGCGTTGCCACCAGACCCCTTCGAGGGCGACCCGGAAGACCCCGCACTCTCCCTGGGCGAGCCCCACCACGACCATCCCGAGATGGACGACGACGAACGGACGGAGCTGGTCAGCGACCTGAGCGACCTCGCCGTCTACCAGGCGTTGCTCGAACATCGCGGCGTCAGAGGCATCGTCGTGGACTGCGGCGAGTGCCAGGAACCGCACTACCACGACTGGGCGTTGTTACGAGCCTCACTGGAGCAGCTGCTCGCCGACGGCCGGATGCGCCCGCACGAACCGGCGTTCGATCCGGACCCCGGCTCGTACGTCAGCTGGGAGTACTGCCGCGGCTACGCGGACGGCGTGACGGCGACCGAGTCGGCCCGCTGACGCTCCGGGCTCGCTGAGAGACATCTCACGAGCCCCTCCGGTCACATTCCACCTGACGTGTGAACGCCCGAGCATGTGAACGGCCCCTGACCTCGAAAGATCAGGGGCCGTTCACACTGCGTCTCAGCCGGAGCCGGTGATCGACTGGCCGGTGGCCTCGCCGTTCGTGCCGGTGCCCGTCGAACCCGGGTTCTCTCCGGTGCCGGGGTCCGGCGGCGGAGGCGGCGGCGGGTTCTCGCCGTTCGAGGTCGGCGGCGGAGGCGTCTCCGACGACGGCGGGACGGACGGCGTGCTGACCGAGGGCTCGGTCGACGGCGTGGGCGGCGTCGACGAGGACTCCGACGTCTTGGTCGGCTTGGTCGGCTTCGTCGTGGACGGCGTCGTCGAGGGGGTCGTCGACGTGTTCGTGTCGAGTTCCTTCTCGAGGTCCCGGTGCTTCTCCTCGAGCTGCGCCTTGCCGTCCGCGGTCGACACCGAGCCGAGGCTGGCCTCCACCTTGTTCAGCTTCTCGCGGGCCTCGTTGACCTTGCCCTCGCGCAGGGCGAGGCGGGCCGCGTCGAGGTCGCCGTTGATGATGGCCGCCGCTTCGATCGACTTCGCGTGCTCGGAGTAGAGCACTCGGGTCAGACCCCAGAGCGTGTCGCCGGGCTGCGCGTCGCGGGCCACGAGGCTCACGCCGGTGAAGGCGATGGCCAGGACCGCGGCGGCGCTCGCCAGCGGGATCAGGAAGCGGTGCCTGCTGACCGGCTGCGGACGGGCAGCCTGGATCGTCGCGATGGCGGTGTCGGTGTCGACCAGTTCGCCGAAGGGCTCGGTCTCCACCTCGTTGCGCCATGCGAGCAGCAACGCGTTCAGCTCGTCGTCGACCAGCGAGCCGGTCGCGCCCGGAGTCGCGGACCCCAGCGCGTCCAGCAGCTTGTCATCGGCCTGTACAGCCGAAAGATCGTCGGCGACGGGTTCGTGCGGGGCTCTATCGTCCTGTCCACGCACTTCCTCGTCGTCCTTTCCGTGTTCGTCGGCCACTCAGACCACCTCCTCCGCTGCCAGCGACTTGCGCAGCCGAGCCAGCGCACGGTGTTGCGCCACCCGGACCGCACCCGGAGTCGAACCGACCGCCTCGGCAGTTTCCTCGGCGGAAAGCCCGACCACCACCCTCAACAGCAGGATCTCCCGCTGCTTCTCCGGCAGGACGCGCAGCAGTACGGCCATCCGGTCGGAGAGTTCGCCCTGCATCGCGCGCTGTTCCGGACCAGCTTCGGTTTCCGGCGCGTCGGGGACTTCGGGAACCGGCTCTGAGCGGTTCCTGGCGGCGGACCGATGTGCATCGGCGACCTTGTGCGCCGCGATCCCGTAGACGAACGCGAGGAAGGGCCGACCTTGGTCGCGGTAGCTGGGCAATGCCGTGAGCACCGCGAGACACACCTCCTGGGCCACATCGTCCGCCGAAGCGAAGCTCCGCTCCTGCCTGCCAACTCTGGCGCGGCAGTACCGCACCACAAGAGGACGAATGGATGCCAAGAGGCGTTCGATCGCGGCACGGTCGCCGTCGACGGCCGCGCCCACTTCGGCGTCCAGTCCGTCCCCCAAGTTGGTCATCGCAGACAACAGCCCTGGTGTTACTTGTTGGCGTACCGACATGAAACAGCACGAGTCACTCACAGCGACTCGTTGCAGCAGGCTCACCGTACCGGTCTTCTGGCCCTCTGTTCATCAGGGGGCTATGGACACCCCTAGTGACCAGCAGACACGCCGAACGGCTGACAGCCCGGCGACATTGTCACCGGGCTGGGCTAATTCCGCGACCCGAAGGATCACCAGTTGAACGAGTGGTCCGTCTCACGCCACCGGCCCCGCTTCCCCACATGCGGCATATGGAGACGCGGGGCCGGTGCGGCAAGAGCGACCTACTGGACGAGGCCTCGCCGGAAGCCGTGCGCGACCGCCTGAGCGCGGTCACGGACACCGAGCTTGCGGAAGAGACGACGAGCGTGCGTCTTCACCGTGTCCTCCGACAGGTAGAGCTCGCGGCCGATCTGGCCGTTGCTCTTGCCCTGGCTCATGCCTCGCAGCACCTGGAGCTCACGCTCCGTGAGCTGCACGCCGGGGTCGGAGGGCTGACGAGGCGCCGGCACCGAAGTGCTGGCGAGCGTGTGCGCGAGGGCTGCCACAAGCTCGGGACGCGACGCGTCCCACCTCAGGTAGCCACGGGCACCGCCGGCGATCGCCGCGGCGATGCTCCCGGCGTCGTCGGGTGCGCCGAAGACGATGACGTTTGCCTGCGGGTTCGCGGAGACGAGCCGACGGGTTGCTTCCACCCCGGTCGGGACAGCGCGCTGGGTTCCCACCAGCACGACGTCGACCGGCTGCCTTGAAAAGCGAGCCAACAACTCGTCACCGTGCGCTACGCAGTCGATGCGGCTAACCCCGGGGACAGCCGACATCACGCGGGTGAGACCCTCCCGCACACTGCGCCGGTCGTCGCAAATAAGGACCGTGGTCACGGGGACTCCTTTCCTGCAGCCGAGTGACGTTCCATCTCCCCTATCGGACGCTGGAGGCCCGACCTTGACACGATCCGGTGCTTAATCCGTCAAGAAGTTCGTCTGAGGGTCTGCGTTCGGGGGTTCCCCGGAACGGAGCAGCCCACTCGGCACCCACGGGGAATCAAGGGCGACCCGACGGCTGACGGCATCAGCTCTCCGTAACACGCAGCTCAGAGCCTCAGTCGCCCGGTCGATAGCGGTTGCGCCCACCGTGGGGGCATGGCCCGCCAGCACCAGAGCGCTCGGCCAGACCAACGGTTTCAAACGTTTTTCGGCACTGTGATTTAGCTCACACTCGACTAGTTCAAGCCCGCGGTTCAGGCCGTCGGGTGTCCCCCACACGACCAACGAGGTGCCCAGAACGAGTGCCGACTTGAGCTCGTGGCGCAGCGCCTTTCGGCTCGTCGCGGTCCTGTGGGCGGCCTCGGCGGGCTCGACGGCCTGGCGCGCCTGACCCGACGCGAGCTCGATCTCGGCGGTCACCCAGCCCTTGCGGACCTCACTGCGCCACGACCGCGTCTCAACTCGTGCGAGCAACCTGCGGGCCTCGTGCAGGCGTTGGGCACCGAGCGAATCGGCGGCGAGACCGAGCAGCGCGTCGGTCCTGGCGCCGGCCGCGTCGACGCCGTCGGGGTCCCGCGGGCCGGCCTGCGGGGCCTTGGCGAGGGCCGCGCCGTCGAGGGGGCGGGCGAGGTGGTGGGCGCCTAGCTGACGGAGGTGGGACGCGCGAGTCGAGAGGGCGAGGGACGCGATCACCGGGTCGGGGTCGTGACGGAGCGCGTCCAACGCGGTGGCGGCCGCGGCGTAGTGACCCTGGCCGCCCAGCACCACGGCGGCGAGCCAGCGAGCTCGGGGACCGGCGGCCGCGAGGGCCTGCCAGACGTCGAGGTCGGGGGAATCGCCGAACGCGGCTCGGCGCAGGTCCTCTTCCTTCACGGGAGGAGTGTGCCCGCCGCCAGGGAGAGGGAGAGGAGGCGAGGTCGGAGGCGCGGTGGGCGGACGGGAGTCCAGGGGCGGCGTGGGTCAGGTGACGGTGGCCTCGATGGCGTCGGCCGCGGCCGCGAGGTCCTCCACCCTCTCCGCCGGCGAGGTCACCACCCCGCGTCGCCAGCCGGGGCCTCCGACGAACACCCGCACCTGCTGCCGCGTCCGGGGCAGCGCGGCGATCACCCCCGCGTCGGCGTACCGGGGCAGCTGCGCCCACAACACCACGGCGGCCGGCGCGGTCCGGCGCACCGCCGAGACCAGCGCCGCCACCGGCAGGGCCGCTCCCAGCTGGCGCACGACCACTCCTCTGACGGCCAGCTCGGCGGCCAGTGGGTAGAGAGGGAGGTTGTGCCTCTCCTCCGGCATGCACGCGAGCAGCACGGGGCGATGGTTGCGCCCGTCGGTCACGAGCGGTGTGGCTCGCACGAACGCGGCGAGCACGCACTCGTTCAGGAGGTGCTCGACCTCCACGCCCGCGCCGGAGAGCTGCCAGCGGGCAGCGACGGCGGTCAGGACGGGGCGGACGACCTCGTTCCAGGTGGCGATGACGCCCTCGGAGGCGAGCGAGTCGGCCAGCATCTGCTGGACGGAGATCGAGTCCATCGCGACGGCGGCGCGGCCCAGTCCGCGCGCCAATCGAGACGCTCCGGGCATTTTGAGACCACGTCCACCCGATGGGGCGACAGGGACCTCTCCGTGGGTCATCGACGATTTCGAGTCGAGAGCGAAACGGGCCGCCTCCGCGGAGGACGCGCCACGCAGAAGTGCGCGTTGCATCAATTCGAGCCGAGCTACATCCGGTGGGCCGTATTTCCGGTGTCGCCCAACGGTGTGGCCCGTCGGACCGAGCCCGTAGCGGCGGTCCCAGGTGCGAAGGGTGGCGGGAGCCACGCCGAGTCGCCTGGCCACCGCGGCCACTGAGAGAAGGGGCTCACTCGTGTGACTACCGGCAGACCTGTGCTCCGGCGGTGTCATCACGAGAGCCATGTTCCGTTCACCTCATCCGGGCGGCAACTCCGGGCGGTGAGTGATCGAACACGCGTGCCGTCACCCATCAGTTGATAAGGGTCTTCAGCCTCTTGAACAAGTTTTGACGCGGTTCTACGGTGGATCATCGTTAAGCCGAATGGAGCAGTCGTCACGGAGGCGGTCTCGATGGCGGACACCCGAAGGCTCCCCGGTCCCAACGCAGACTTGTGGGACTGGCAGATGCGCGGTTCGTGCCGGGGTATGGACAGCGCGTTCTTCTTCCACCCCGACGGCGAACGGGGTCCGGCGAGAGCACGGCGGGAAGCTCGCGCCAAAGCTGTCTGCCTCGCCTGCCCGGTGCTGGAGATGTGCCGCAAACACGCACTGGCGGTGCAGGAACCGTACGGAATCTGGGGCGGGCTCTCGGAATCGGAGCGCGACCACATCATCAAGGCACGAAAGCGGCAATTGGCAATAGTCTAGACAATAAAGCCGGGGTTGGCACCAAATGAATGGCGCCAACCCCGGCTTTATTTGAGCTCGAAGAACTCAGTGCTCGAACTCAGTGGCCGTGCCCGTGCCCGTGGCCGTGGCCACCGGCGGCGGACGACAGCGGCTCGTCGGCCTTCTTCTCGACGACGGCGCTCTCGGTCGTGAGCACCATGCGCGCGATCGAGGCGGCGTTCGCCACGGCGGAACGCGTGACCTTGACCGGGTCGATGATGCCCTGCTCGAGCAGGTCGCCGAACTCGAGCTTGGCGGCGTTGATGCCGAAGCCCCACTCGCCCTCGCGGACCTTGTTCACCACGACGGCGCCTTCGAGGCCGGCGTTCGCGGCGATCCAGAACAGCGGCGCGGACAGGGCCTTCGCGACGAGCGCGACACCCGTGGCCTCGTCACCGGACAGGCCGAGGCCGCCGTCGAGCACCTTGGAGCCGTGCACGAGAGCGGAGCCACCGCCGGGGACGATGCCCTCCTCGACCGCGGCCTTGGTAGCGGCGACCGCGTCCTCGATGCGGTGCTTGCGCTCCTTGAGCTCGGTCTCGGTGGCGGCGCCGACCTTGATCACGGCGATGCCGCCGGAGAGCTTCGCGAGGCGCTCCTGGAGCTTCTCGCGGTCCCAGTCGGAGTCCGTGTTCTCGATCTCGCGGCGCAGCTGCTCCGCGCGACCGGCGATGTCGGCCTTGGTGCCGCCGCCGTCGACGATCGTGGTGTCGTCCTTGGTCACGACGACGCGGCGGGCGGAGCCCAGCTGGTCGAGCGTGGTCTCGGCGAGCTTGAGGCCGATCTCCGAGGAGACCACCTCGCCACCGGTGACGACCGCGAGGTCGTCCAGGAACGCCTTGCGGCGGTCGCCGAAGAACGGCGCCTTCACGGCGACGACCTTCAGGGTCTTGCGCACCGCGTTGACGACCAGCGTGGACAGGGCCTCGCCCTCGACGTCCTCGGCGATGATCAGCAGCGGCTTGCCGGACTCCGCGACCTTCTCGAGGATCGGGAGGACGTCGGCCAGGGCCGAGATCTTCTCGCGGTGCAGCAGGATGCGGACGTCTTCGTAGACGGCCTCCTGCGCCTCGAGGTCGGTCGAGAAGTGCGTCGACACGTAGCCCTTGTCGAACTGCACGCCCTCGGTGATCGCGAGCTCGGTCGCGAGCGTGGACGACTCCTCGACGGTGATGACACCGTCCTCGCCGACGCGCTCGATGGCCTCGCCGAGCAGGGCGCCGATGGACTCGTCACGCGACGAGACCGTGCCGACCTGCGCGATGTTCTCGCGGCCCTTGACCGGGGTGGCCTTGCCCTTGAGCGCGTCCACGACGGCGTCGGCGGCGGCCTGGATGCCACGGCCGAGCGCGGTCGGGTTGGCGCCCGCGGCGATGTTGCGCAGGCCTTCCTTGACCAGGGCCTGCGCCAGCACGGTGGCGGTGGTGGTGCCGTCACCCGCGACGTCGTTGGTCTTGGTGGCGACGGACTTGGCGAGCTGCGCGCCGAGGTTCTCGAACGGGTCGTCCAGCTCGATCTCGCGAGCGATCGTCACACCGTCGTTGGTGACCGTCGGGCCACCGAACTTCTTGTCGAGAACGACGTGGCGCCCACGCGGGCCAAGGGTGACCTTGACCGTGTCGGCGAGCTTGTTCACGCCGCGCTCAAGCGCCCGACGAGCGTCCTCGTCGAAGCTGATCTGCTTTGCCATTACCAATCCTCGTTTGAGCCGCGGGTGAGCCGCGGGAAAGCGAAACGCCCCGGAGTCCCCGGATGGGGCGCCGGGGCGTCAGGCATGACAGCCGAGCGTCTTAGTTGACGACGGCCAGCACGTCGCGCGCGGAGAGGATGAGGTACTCCTCGCCGTTGTACTTGACCTCGGTGCCGCCGTACTTCGAGTAGATGACGACGTCGCCGACAGCCACGTCCAGCGGGACGCGGTTGCCCTTGTCGTCGATGCGACCGGGACCCACCGCGAGGACCTTGCCCTCCTGGGGCTTCTCCTTCGCGGTGTCCGGGATCACGAGGCCGGAGGCAGTGGTCGTCTCGGCCTCCGAGGCCTGGACAACGATCTTGTCCTCAAGCGGCTTGATGTTCACGCTCACCGGGATGACCTCCACGGGTCTTTGGCAGGTTCGTGTTCAACGGCTCCTGCCACCCCGCCGTCGCGGGGGTCGGGGCGGTGCTGGTGCCGTGCATTTGGCACTCTACCCACGAGAGTGCCAAGCCTTCAACGAGACCCCCGAACCGATCACCCTCCGGGAACCGTATTCAGGGCATGTCCACGTTGACGCGCCGAACGCTGCTGCTCGCGGGCGTGGCCGGAGTCACAGCGTTCTCGGTCACGGCTTCGGCGCGTCCCGGCGACCCGTTCACCCTCGGTGTGGCCTCGGGAGACCCGGCACCCGACGGGGTGGTCCTGTGGACGCGGCTGGCCCCTCAGCCCCTCGCCGACGACGGTCTGGGCGGCATGCCGGCGCGTCCGGTCGAGGTCGAGTGGCAGGTCGCCGACGACGAACGATTCACCCGGATCGTGCAACGCGGCTCGACCACGGCTCGACCGGAGGAGGCGCACAGCGTCCACGTCGAACTGAGCGGGCTGGAGCCGGGCCGCGAGTACTACTACCGCTTCAAGGCCCTCAACCACCTCTCTCGCGCCGGACGCACGCGCACAGCACCCCCTCCGGGCGTGTTGCAGGTACCGCTGACGATGGCCTTCGCGTCGTGCGCCCAGTACGAGCACGGCTACTTCACGGCCTACAAGCGCATGGCCGAGGACGAGCCCGACCTGATCCTGCACCTCGGCGACTACACCTACGAGTACGAGAGCGGCATCCACGTCGCCCCGAGCGGGAACGTCCGCCACGTCGAGGGCCCGACCACCACGACGCTCGCGGGCTACCGCCGTCGCCAGGCCCAGTACAAGACCGATCCCGACCTCCAGGAAGCGCACGCCGTGGCGCCCTGGTCGGTGATCTGGGACGACCACGAGATCGACAACAACTGGGCCGGCCTGCTGCCGGACAAGCCGCAGCCGAACTTCCTCGCCCGCCGTGCCGCCGCGATCCAGGCGTACTACGAGAACATGCCTTTGCGCAGGTCGACGAGGCTGTACCGGCGGATCCGGTGGGGCGAGCTGGCGACGTTCCACATGCTCGACACCCGCCAGTACCGGACCGACCAGGCCTGCGGGGACGGCCTCCAGCTCTGCCCCGAACGGCTCGCGCCGGACCGCACGATGCTCGGCGCCGCCCAGGAGGACTGGCTGTTCACCGGGTTCCGCGAGTCGCGGGCGCGCTGGGACGTGCTCGGCCAGCAGGTGTTCTTCTCGCAGTACGACTACATCCCCGGCGAGGTGGACAAGTTCCTGCTGGACGCGTGGGACGGGTACGTCGCCGACCGCGACCGGGTGGTGGCGGGGTTCGCGGACGTGCGGAACCCGATCGTGCTGACCGGGGACGTGCACGCGGCGTGGGGCGCGAACGTGAAGGAGCGGTGGGACGACCCGTCCTCGAAGACCCTGGCGACGGAGTTGGTGACGACCTCGATCACGGCCGGCGGGGACGGGTCGGAGGAGTACGCCGAGACACCGCTGTGGCTGCGCGAGAACCCTCACGTGAAGTACTTCAACAACCGGCGCGGTTACACGCTCACGAGGTTCACGCCCGATGAGCTGCGCACGGACTTCCGGGGGTTGGACTACGTGACGAGGCCCGGCTCGCCGATCTCGACGAAAGCGTCTTTTGTCGTGGAGAACGGAAAACCGGGCCTCAACCGCGTCTAGAAGATCTGGACCGTGTTGACCGGCAGGCCCGGGTTGGTCGAGATGTCCATCGACGAGGGCTTGGCGCCCGCCGCGACCAGGTGGGCGCCGAGCGCCGCGATCATCGCGCCGTTGTCGGTGCACAGCCGTGGGCGCGGCACGCGCAGTTCGATGCCCGCCTCGGCACAGCGTTCGGCGGCGAGCCCGCTCAGCCGCGAGTTCGCCGCGACGCCGCCGGAGATGACCAGCGTGCCGACGTTCAGGTCCTTCGCGGCGCGGATCGCCTTGGCGGTCAGCACGTCCGCGACGGCCTCCTGGAACGATGCGGCGACGTCGGCCAGCGGGATCTCCTCGCCGGCCCGCTCGGCGCGTTCGACCCAGCGGGCGACCGAGGTCTTGAGGCCGGAGAACGAGAAGTCGTACTTCGCGTCGCGCGGGCCGGTCAGGCCGCGCGGGAACGCGATCGCGCACCCGTTGCCCTGCTTGGCGAGCTTGTCGATGGGCGGGCCGCCGGGGTACGGCAGGTCGAGCAGCCGCGCGACCTTGTCGTAGGCCTCGCCGGCCGCGTCGTCCACCGTGGACCCGATCTCGGTGATCGAGTTGGCGAGGCCGCCCTCGATCAGCAGCAGCTGCGAGTGGCCGCCGGAGACCAGCAGCGCGAGGCAGCGCTCCGGCAACGGGCCGTGCTGCAGGGTGTCCGCGGCGACGTGGCCCGCGAGGTGGTTCACGCCGTAGAGCGGCTTGCCGAGCGCGGCCGCGTACGCCTTCGCGGCGGACACGCCGACCAGCAGCGCGCCGGCGAGGCCGGGGCCCGCGGTGACGGCGATCGAGTGGATCTGGGAGAGCTCGACCTTCGCCGTGTCGAGTGCGCGGCGCATGGTCGGGACCAGCGCTTCGAGGTGGGCGCGCGAGGCGACCTCGGGCACGACGCCGCCGAAGCGGGCGTGCTCCTCGACGCTGGAGGCGACCTCGTCGGCGAGTAGTTCGAGCGAGCCGTCCGGTCCGAGGCGGACGATGCCGAAGCCCGTCTCGTCGCACGAGCTCTCGATGCCCAGGATCAAGCGGTCAGACATGGTGGGCAGGCCTTCCCATCGTGTACGCGTCGGCACCCGACGGCTGGTAGTAGCGGCGGCGCAGGCCGAGGTGCTCGAAGCCGTGCGCCAGGTACATCGCGATCGCGGGCTCGTTGTCGGTCCTCACTTCGAGGAAGACCGGAACCCCTAGCTCGTCGACGCGGGCGAGGAGGTCGCGCAGCAAGCGCTTGCCGACGCCCTTGCCCTGCCAGTACTGCACGACCGCGATGGTGTGCACGCTGGCCTCGTACGGGCTGGACGCCAGTCCGGCGTACCCGATCAGCTCACCGTCGGCGTGCGCACCCATGTAGTAGTTGCCGTGGTCGAGCTCGCTGTGGAACGACTGCTCGCTCCACGGGTCGTCGCCGGGGAACAACGCCAGCTCGATCTCGTGGCACCTGGGCACGTCGGCGTGCCGCAAGGGCGCGAGCGTGACGGTGCCGGTGGTCATGCCCTGGTCACCCGCTTGCGCCCGGTGGGCTCGACGGCGTCGGGCCGGCGCAGGTAGAGCGGGGTGAGGGCGGCGGGGCGGGCCTTCGCGAGCACCTCGGCGGCCGCGGCGGCGACCAGGCCCTCGGGGCTCGGGTGCTTGGCGGCCAGCGTCTCCAGTCCGAGGACCTCGGCGTAGATCTCGGCACCCTCACCCGTCGCCTGGTGCACGCCCAGCGCGGGCAGCTTCTCGGCGAGGTCCTGCGGCCGTTCGACGTGCGGGCCGTCCGTGCGGCGACCGGCGGCGTCGTAGGCGGCCCAGTAGACCTCCTTGCGCCGCGCGTCCGTCGCGACCAGCAGCGGGTGGCCGGTGGCGGCGTCCTTGGCGATCGCGTCGGTGGTGGCGACCGGGTAGACCGGGCGGTTGAGCGCCTGGCCGAGCGCGGCGGCGGTGGCGAGACCGACCCGCAGGCCGGTGAACGGCCCCGGGCCCGCGCCGACGACGATGGCGTCGAGGTCGGCGTAGGTCCTGCCGGCCTCCGCGAGCGCGTCGCTGATGTGCGGGGTGAGCAGCTCGCCGTGCGCCTTGGCGTTGAGCGTCACCCGCTTCGCGAGCAGGCGCGGCGGGGAGTCTGGCGCGAGTTCGACCACACCGGCGGTGACTGCGGGGGTGGCCGTGTCGACGGCGAGCACTAGCACGATTGTCCAGAGTAGTACGTGTCTGAACCCACACTTCCGATGCGTCCTCTAGGGCGCCGTAAGACGCTGTAGGGATGTTCGCTGAACCGAGTGACCGCGAGGCCCTGCGCTTCGGTGAGAAGTCGTTGACTTACGCCGAGCTGCACCAGGCTGCGGGAACGCTCGCGGCACGGTTGCGCGGCCACACCAGGGTCGCGGTGTGGGCGACCTCGACGCTGGAGACCTGCGTCGCCGTCGTCGCCGGGTTGCTGGCGGGGGTGGCGATCGTGCCGCTCAACCCCAAGCTCGGCGAGCGCGAGCTGGAGCACATCCTCGGCGACAGCCAGCCTGACCTGGTCCTTCGCGACGAACCGATCGCGTTCGGCGAGCCCGGAACGTTCGACGAGCCCGGCCCCGAGACCCCGGCACTGGTCATCTACACCTCCGGCACGACCGGGCCACCCAAAGGTGTGGTGCTGCCCCGCCGTGCGCTGACCTCGAACATCGACGCGCTCGCCGAGGTCTGGCAGTGGACCGCGGACGACGTGCTGGTGCACGGACTGCCGTTGTTCCACGTCCACGGCCTGGGGATCGGCGTCCTCGGACCGCTGCGGCTCGGCGGGTCGGTGCGGCACGTGAAGTTCTCGCCCGAGGCGATCGGCCACGAGCTCGCGACCGGCGCCACGATGATGTTCGGCGTCCCGACGATGTACCACCGCATCGCCGAGGCCGTGGAGAACGACCGCGCGCTCGCCGAGCAGTTCGGCAAGGCCCGGCTGCTGGTCTCGGGATCCGCCGCTCTCCCGGCGAGCGACCACGAGCGGATCGCCAGGGCCACCGGGCAGGGCATCGTCGAGCGGTACGGCATGAGCGAGACGCTGATGAACGTCAGCGTGCGGTTCGACGGCGATCGCCGGCCGGGCGCGGTCGGGCTGCCGGTGGACGGCGTCGAGATCCGGGTGGTGGACGAGCAGGGCCACGACGCGGGGGACGGCATCGGCGAGATCGAGGTGCGCGGGCCGAACCTGTTCCTGGAGTACCTCAACCGTCCTGACGCGACGGCCGCGGCGTTCCGGGACGGGTGGTTCAGGACGGGCGACATGGCGGTGCGCGACCCCGACGGCTACGTGCGCATCGTGGGGCGGCGGGCCACGGACCTGATCAAGAGCGGCGGCTACAAGATCGGTGCGGGCGAGATCGAGAACGTGCTGCTCGAGCATCCGTCGGTGGCCGAGGTGGCGGTGACGGGCGAGCCGGACGACGACCTGGGCGAGCGGATCGTGGCCTGGGTGGTTCCGGCGGGCGAAGAGCCGGAACCATCGGCACTGAGCGACCACGTCGCGAAACTGCTCTCGCCGCACAAGAGGCCGCGAGTCGTGCGTTTCCTGAAAGCCTTGCCGCGCAACGAGATGGGCAAGGTCCTCAAGAAGGAGCTGTCCTGAGAGGACAATCGTGGGGACGGCCGACGGGCTCGTTCGGCCGTCCCCACGACGTTCCGGGACTAGCGGCCCGACGTGTTGCCGTTGCAGGCGACGTAGGACGGCGAGTGGTCGACCGTGAAGATCTCGAGCGGGCCGTTCCACTGCCACGGCGCGACGCAGGCGTTGTTCAGCACGCTGATGCCGTGACCACCGGCGGCGTGGTTGTCGTTGCACGCGGCGTAGCCGGGCGCGTGACCCTCGTGCAGCAGCGAGAACGGGCCGTTCCACTGCCACGGCGCGGCGCAGAGGTTGTCGGCAACGCTGATGCCGCCGGAGCGGTCGTGCTCGCCGGCGGACGCGGGAGCAGCGGCCGCGAGCAGCGCGCCACCGATGACTGCGGTTGCGAAGAGCGTCTTCTTGATCATGCGACTCTCATCGGCCCGTCACGCTCTGTCCTTAATGGACGTCACCCCATGCGTTAGCGATCGTCACACAGGCAGGTTACGACCGGCCCACTCGCCGTGCGGGATGAGCTGAGCTGTGCGAACGTCGTCGATTCCGCGTTCGAGGCGGATCAGCAGATGATCATCGTTCAGGCGTTCCGCGACGCCCTCGCCCCACTCGACGGCGACCACGGCGTCGACGAGATCGGTGTCGAGGTCGAGGTCGTCCAACTCGTCCAGGTGTCCCCCGAGCCGGTACGCGTCGACGTGCACGAGCCGCACGCTCCGCCCCTCGGCCGGTTCGTGGACGCGCGCGACGACGAACGTCGGCGACGACACCCTGCCCTGCACGCCCATGCCGCGCGCGAGCCCGCGCACGAACGCCGTCTTGCCGGCGCCCAACGGCCCGGCGAGCAGCAGGAGGTCACCCGCACGCACGAGTTCACCCAGCTTGCGGCCGAACTCCTCGGTGTCCTCCACCAGGGGCAGTTCGACGGTCTTCACGCTCGGCGCCACCACTTCTTCCGACTCTCTCCGCGATCGGTCGCGCACCGTTCGACGAGCGCGACCAGGTGGTCGTTGACGAGATCAGCCTGCTCCATCATCACCATGTGCCCGGCACCGGGGGCCCGGACGAGGGTGGCGTGCGGCATCTCCTCGGCCATCCGCTCGGCGTGCGAGTACGGCGTGAGCTTGTCCGCGTCGCCGCTCAGGATCAGCACCTCGCAGTGCCGCAGACCGGCCAGCGCCTTGTAGCGGTCGTGCGTGCCGAGGGTCTCCAGGAACTCGGTGAGCACCTTCACCGTCGTCCCGTTGATCATCTGCTCCATCAGGTCCACAAGGGACGGAGCCACCTTGCGGTCGCCGAACGCCCCCATGCGGATGCCGCTCCACGTAAGGCTTTTCGCGCTCTTGCGCACCCACTCGACCAGCCCTGGCTGCACACCCGCGAGCCGTCCGACGCCCAGCGTCACCGGGTTGTAGCGGGACAGCACGGACTTCGGCAGCCCCGCACCGCCCACGGCCCCGGCGGCCGTGCCGATCAACGCGACGCCGCGCACCCGTTCCTCGAACAGCTCGGGGTGCTTCTCGGCCAGCGCCATGATCGTCATGCCGCCCATGGAGTGCCCGACGAGCACCAGCGGCCCCTCGGGGGCGATGGCCCGGATCACCGAGTCGAGGTCGAGCGCGAGCTGCTCGATGGTGCTGTTCTCGGGCGAGGACCGCCCGGACCTGCCGTGGCTGCGCTGGTCGTACAGCACCTGGTGGACGCGCGGGTCGATCAGCTCGGCGAGGTCGCGCCGCTGGAAGTGCCAGCACCGCCGGTCCAGCGCGAACCCGTGCACCAGCACGACCGTGAGGTCCGGCTCGCCGCCGTCGTTCGGGTCGACCTCCTCGACGGAGATCGGCACCCCGTCCTCGGCGGCCACCGTCGACTCGCGATCGGGCCTGAGCTGCCCCAACGGCTCGTCCGCGAGGCTGTCCGTCGCGGTCTTGCGCTCGTGCGAGACCTTGGCGGTCTGCGCCACCGCAGCACCCGCCACGACCGCGCCGACGGCACCGCCGACCCACCCGACGACCTTCCACACCGGCTTCACGTGTAGATCCTCCGCACCCGCGGCCGGTACATCCCGCAGACGATCTCGTAGTCGATCGTCCCGGTCAGCTCCGCCCACTCCGTCGCCGTCGGTTCCCCCCGGCTCCCGTCGCCGAACAGGACGACCTCCGCACCCTCGCGGATCTCGTCGTCCTCGCAGTTCACGACGATCTGGTCCATGCAGACACGCCCGACCACCGGCCGGCGTCTCCCGGCGAGCAGCACTTCCATCCGTCCGGAGAGCGCCCGCGGGACACCGTCCGCATACCCGGCCGGCACCAGCGCCAGCGTCGTGTCCTTCGCCGCGGTCCATGTCATCCCGTAGGAGACCGACTCACCGGCGGGGATACGTTTCGTGAGCGCCACGTGCGACCGGTAGCTCATGACGGGCCGCAGGTCGTGGCTGGTCGGCACGGGGTTCAGCCCGTACATCGCGATCCCGGGCCTGACCATGTCGAAGTGCAGATCGGGCCTGGTCAGCAAGGCCGCCGAGTTGGCGATGTGCCGCTTCGGATCCAGCCCGTGGGCCTTCGCCACCTCGTAGGCGTCGTCGAACCGCTTGGCCTGCAGGTCGATCGACGGGTCACCGATCTCGTCGGCCGAGGCCAGGTGCGACCAGATGGCCACGACCTCGTGCTTGCGGGCCTGCTCGACCAGCTCGGGCCAGTCCTGCGGCTGGCATCCGTTGCGGCTGAGACCCGTGTCGATCTTCAGGTGCAGCCGCGGCCTGGCGTCGGCCTCTTCCGCCGCCGCCTCGACCCGGCGCAGGTCGGACAGCGAGGCCACCGACATGTCCACGTCGGCGGCGAGCCCGGCCGCCAGGTCCTCGTCGGGCGCGTCGAGCCACGCGAGGATCGGCGCCTGGATGCCCGCCCGGCGCAACGCGAGGGCTTCCTCCGTGCTGCACGAACCGAGCCAGGTGGCGCCTGCTTCGAGGGCCGCGCGGGCGACCTGGACCGCGCCGTGGCCGTAGCCGTCCGCCTTGACGACGGCCATCGTGTCGGAGGACGGCGCGAGGCCGGCGAGCAGGGCGACGTTGTGCCGCAGCGCGCCTAGGTCGACGACAACTTCTGAACGAGCCATAACCTGTTCATCGTGCCATGACAGCCGCGAGCAGGGACTATGGCGCAACTCGCAGTGACCGGATCGCGTCCGGGATCGCCTCCATCAGGCCTGACGCGGGCACCGGTGCGCCGTTCGCCCCCAACTCCGCCGCCAGCACGTGCAGGTAGGCCGCGTACCCGGCTGCCAGGAACGGGTCCAGCCCGGACGCCAGCAGCGCCCCGATGATCCCCGACAGCACATCACCCGACCCGGCCGTCGCGGGCCAGGACGAGGTCGCCGAGTTCACCAGGGCCCGCCCGTCCGGCGCCGCCACCACGGTCCGGTGCCCCTTCAGCAGCACCACGGCGTTGAACCGCTGCGCCGCCTTCCTGGCCGCCGCGACGCGATCCGAGCCCACCGGCCCGGCCAGCCGTTCGAACTCGCGGTCGTGCGGGGTCAGCACCAAAGCGGCGTCGGGATCCCGGGCGTCCCACAAGGACGGAGACGAGGCCAGCAACGTGATCGCGTCCGCGTCGGCGATCACCGGCACGCCCGCGTCCAGCACGAACCGCAGCACCTCGGCCGACGACGACCCGGTCCCCATCCCCGGCCCGACCACCCAGGCCTGGACCCGCCCGGCGTCGGTGATCGACCCGGTGCAGACCGCCTCGGGCCACCGCGCCCGGATGGCGTCGGCGGCGGGCCCGGCGTAGCGGACCATGCCGGAGGTCGCGAGGACGGCCGCGCCGGTGGAAAGCACTGCGGCGCCTGGATAAGTCGAGCTTCCGGCCGCCACCCCGGTGACGCCCTGGGTGTACTTGTCGTCAGAAGGACCCGGCACCGGCCAGCGCACATCAGCGCGGTCCAGCAGCACGAAGTCCGGGTCGGACGGTCGCAGCCCGATGTCGACCAGGTGCACCTCGCCGCAGTCGGCCAGGGCGTGCACCGGCTTGAGACAGCCGAACGTCACGGTGGTGTGGGCCCGCACGAACGGGCCGGAGGTCGCGCCGGTGTCCGGGTCGATGCCGGACGGCAGGTCGACGGCCAGGATCGGGGCCCGCACCGAGGCCACCAGCTCGGCCGCGGCCGGACGCAGCGGGCCGCGCGCCGACAGCCCCACGATGCCGTCGATGACCAGGTCGGGAGAACCGACCTCCGCAGCGATCCTGCCGCCCACCCGTCGAAAAGCCGCCAGCCCTTCGGCGTGCGCCTTCTCCGGAGACAACAACACCGCCGAGACGGAAACGCCTCGGCGGCGGAGGAAGTAGCCGGCCCACAACGCGTCGCCGCC
Source organism: Lentzea sp. NPDC058450 (assembly GCF_042721395.1). NCBI lineage: Bacteria > Bacillati > Actinomycetota > Actinomycetes > Pseudonocardiales > Pseudonocardiaceae > Lentzea > Lentzea sp. NPDC058450. The sequence continues at coordinate 23,429 of NZ_JBHXLO010000045.1, read as the reverse complement.
GTTGTTGCCGGCACCGACCAGCAACGTGACGCGGCGACGACCGGACAGCAGTCGCAGGGCGTGGGTGGCCACACCGAACGCGGCCTTGCGCATCAGGGAGCCCGGCGGGACGACCGCCATGAGCTCGTCTTCAGCTGATTTGACGCGTTCGGTGTGCCAGACGCCTCTCACTCACTCGACGGTAACGGACTTCGCGAGGTTGCGAGGCTTGTCCACGTCGTAGCCGCGGGCCGAGGCGATCTCGGCCGCGAGCACCTGCAGCGGGATGGTCGAGATGAGCGGCTGCAGCAGGGTCGGGACGGCCGGGATCTCGATCAGGTGGTCGGCGAACGGGCGGACCGTCTCGTCGCCCTCCTCGGCGATCACGATCGTGCGGGCGCCGCGGGCCTGGATCTCGCTGATGTTCGACACCAGCTTCGAGTGCAGGGTGGCGCGGCCCTTCGGCGACGGCATGACCACGACGACCGGGAGGCCTTCCTCGATCAGCGCGATCGGGCCGTGCTTCAGCTCGCCGGCCGCGAAGCCCTCGGCGTGCATGTAGGCGAGCTCCTTGAGCTTCAGCGCGCCTTCGAGGGCCACCGGGTAGCCGACGTGGCGGCCGAGGAACAGGACGGCCTTCGAGTCGGCCAGGTCGCGGCCGAGCGCCTTGACCTGGTCGATGGTGCCGAGCACGCGGCGGACGGCCTCGGGCATGGCCTCCAGCTCGTGGAACTCGCGGGCGACCTCGTCCGGGTACTTGGTGCCGCGCGCCTGCGCGAGGGCCAGGCCCACGAGGTAGTTCGCGGCGATCTGGGCGAGGAACGCCTTCGTCGACGCGACACCGATCTCCGGGCCGGCGTGCGTGTAGAGCACGGCGTCGGACTCGCGCGGGATCTGCGCGCCGTTGGTGTTGCAGACGGCCAGGACGCGGGCCTTCTGCGCACGGGCGTGGCGGACGGCCTCCAGCGTGTCCGCGGTCTCGCCGGACTGCGACACGGCGACGACGAGCGTGTCGCGGTCGAGGACCGGGTCGCGGTAGCGGAACTCGGAGGCCAGCTCGACCTCGACGGGCAGGCGCGTCCAGTGCTCGATCGCGTACTTCGCGACGAGACCCGAGTGGTAGGCCGAGCCGCAGGCGATGACGAAGACCTTGTCGACGTCGCGCAGGTCCTGGTCGGACAGGCGCTGCTCGTCGAGGACGATCCGGCCGTTCGCGAAGTGGCCGCGCAGCGTGTTCGCGAGCGCTTCCGGCTGCTCCTCGATCTCCTTGAGCATGAAGTACTCGTGGCCGCCCTTCTCGGCGGCGCTGAGGTCCCAGTTGACCGTGAACGGCTTGGCCTCGGCGGGCTCGCCGGCGAAGTCGGTGACCTCGTAGCCGGAGCGGTGCAGCACGACCATCTGGTCCTGGCCCAGCTCGACGGCTTCCTTGGTGTGCGCGATGAACGCGGCCACGTCGCTCGCGACGAAGTACTCGTCGTCTCCGACACCGACGACCAGCGGCGAGTTGCGGCGCGCGGCCACGACGGTGTCGGGCTCGTCGGCGTGCGTGAAGACGAGCGTGAACGCGCCCTCCAGGCGGTTCACGACCTTGCGCACGCTGGCGGGCAGGTCGCCCTTCGTGTCGCCCTCGGCGTAGGCGAAGGACACGAGGTGCGCGACCGTCTCGCTGTCGGTGTCGGACGCCATCTCGACGCCGAGGCCTTCGAGCTCGGCGCGCAGCGCGAGGAAGTTCTCGATGATGCCGTTGTGCACCACGGCGACACGGTTCGTCGTGTCGCGGTGCGGGTGCGAGTTCTTGTCGATCGGCGCGCCGTGCGTCGCCCACCGGGTGTGACCCATGCCGACGGTGCCCGCGAAGTTCTCGCGACCCACCTCGTCGAGCAGCGTCTCCAGGTTCTGCAGCCGTCCGGCCTTGCGTTCGACGGCGAGGTCGTCGCCCGTCACGACCGCGACGCCCGCCGAGTCGTAGCCCCGGTACTCGAGGCGCCTCAGCCCGTCCAGCACGACGTCGAGCGCCGACTGGTGACCCACGTATCCCACGATTCCGCACACGGAAAACAGACTAGCTAGACCACGCCGCTAACCCTAATGAGTGAGCGACCCGCGTTTGCCCTGGTCAAGAACACATGTGGTGTAGACCAATCTCGGATGTGGTGCGCGCGACAGGATCGACTACGGTTCACGGCATGGCTCGCCGCGTGATCACGCTGACCGCGAAACAGGCACTCGAGCAGCTCAGCAGGCCTGGCCCGCACCCCGTGCTGCGCGGCGACCTCGCCCTGGTGGGCCTGCCGGGCGTGATCTTCACCCCGCACGCCGGCCTGGGTCTGCCCGCCGTCGCGTTCGGACACGGCTGGATGCAGCCCGTACGCCGCTACCACGGCCTTTTGCGGCACCTGGCGTCCTGGGGAGTGGTCGCCGCGGCCCCGGCCGTCGAACGCGGCCCGCTGCTGTCCGCGCGAGTCCTCGCAGCCAACCTGCTGACCACTTTGGACGTCTGCACCGGCGTGCGCCTCGGCACCGGGGAGATCAGCGTCGACCCGGCCAAGCTCGCCCTGGCGGGCCACTCGATGGGGGGCGGCGCGGCGGTGCTCGCGGCCTCCGAAGCGGAGCGCGTCCGGGCCGTTGTGACTTTGGCCGCAACGGAGACGCACCCCTCGGCCCTGGACGCGGCACGGTCGGTGCGCGCGCCCGGACTGCACCTCGCGGCGGGCGAGGACCGCATCGCCCCGCCCGTCGGCCACGCCGAGGCGATCGCGTCTGCGTGGGGCGGCCCGGTGCAGCTGCGGTTGCTGCCCAAGGCGTCGCACCTCGGGTTCACGGAGGGGCGGCACTGGAGCGAGCTCATGCTCGACGGACGCGGGGAGCGGGGCGTGCAGAAGCTCGGGCGGGCGTACGTGACGGCGTTCCTGCTGCGCGTGCTGACCGGCGAGCGGACCTACGACGAGCTGCTGGACAGCGACGCGAAGAACGCCGAGCTGGTGTTCCAGCGGGAGGCCCTGCCCGCGCGCTAGGCCGGTCCACGGACACGAACGCCCCCGGAGCCTGATGGCTTCGGGGGCGTTTCTCGTTCAGGACAGCCAGGTCTGGCCGCTCAGGTCGTCATCGTCGTCCACCGGCGCCGGACGACGCGGGCGCACCGGCGGTGGCGGTGGAGGCGGCAGCGGAGGAGGCGCGACCGGCTGCACCGGGGGCGGCGGAGGAGCCGCCTGCGGCGCGTAGCCGCCGTCGTCGTCCTCCGGGCCGAACGCCATCTCGCCCGCACCGCGGTCCGGGCGCTCCCACTGCGGCCTGCGCGGCTGCTGCTTCTCGCCCTGCTTGCCGAGGTTCTCCGCGCTTTCCCTGGCCGCGGCCAGGTCCTGCTTGTGCTTGTCCTCGCGCGCCGCGATGTCGGCGGCGACCTTGTCCTGGCCGGCCTTCAGGTCGGCCGTGACGTCCGCGGTGGCGCGGCGGGTCCTGGCGAGGTTGTCGTCCAGCATCGCCTGGACCTGCGGGCTCACTTCCCCGATCATCGCCACGGGTTGGCCGCCTCTCCTCGGTCATCGCCCAGCGCGGTCTGCATGGCGCTCAACGGGTTGTTGTTGTCCTCGTCGAACAACGTGCCCGTGGTGCGCCACTGGCTGGCACCGCGCTCGGAGTCGCCGCCCTGCTGGCCGCCCGCTCCCGCGCCGGCCATGCCGCCACCGCCCATCATTCCGCCGCCGCCCATCATCCCGCCCGACGCGGCACCGCTCGGGGCCTGGCCCTGGGCGTCCTGCATGGTCGGCAGGCTGGCCGAACCCGGCTGACCCGCCTCGGACGGGTTCGTGCTGAACGAACCGCCGCTGCTGTCACCCGAGTTCGGACTGGTCCACGCGCTGTCCGGGGCTGAACCGAGCACGGACTCGCCGCTGCCGCCCGCGCCGCCGGTGAACGAGACACCGGACGTCGAGGTGCTGTCCGAGGCCTGCGCGAACTGCGGGCTCGGGGCGTCCGCCGCGATCCTGGGCTCGCCGACGCTCGGCATGATGCCGTTGTCCTCGATGAAGCTGCGGGCCATGGAGTCCTGGAAGCGCTCCGCCACGTTCGGTGCGGCCGGGGCGGTCTCGCCGGGCGCGCTCCAGACCTGGTCGCCCGCGGGAGCCGGCATCGTCTGGAAGCCGGCCTCGGCAGGCATGGGCTGGAAACCTGCCTCGGCGGGCAACGTCCTGACGTCGTCCGGGAAGTCGCCCTCCGGCGTGCGCAGGCCGTCCTCCAGCCTGCCGCCCTCGGCACCGCCACCACCGGCACCGCTGCCGGACTCGCGGTCCTGCGCGGCCGGGTTCTCGTCCTCGCCGAACGACACCCCGATCTCGTCGGGCGTGCCGTCGCCGTCGTCGGCGCTGATGTTGATCTCGCCGGTGTCGGCGTTCACCTCGGCGGTGAAGTTGACGCCGTCCTGCTCGATGTGGATCTTGCCGTCCTCGCCGACCTCGACGGGGATCGGGTTCGACTCCGACCCGAGCGGGCCCGCCGCCGGAGCCGCGCCACCGCCGGGCGCAGGCGTGGCGCCCGCCGCCGGGGTCTGCGCGCCCGCCGTGGGCGACGTGGCGGTGAGCTGGTTGGCCATGTTGGTGATGGCCTGCGTGCCGTTCTGCCCCATCAGGGCCTTGGCGGCCTCGGGGTTCTTGCTGAAGTCGAGGTCGTAGGTCTTCGGCTCGCCCTTCGGCGTGTCGATCGTCATCTTCACGTGCCCGTTCGAGTCGGGCTCCGTGACCTTGATCGTGTTGTCGCCGGCCTTGACCGTGACGGTCTCCAGCTCCTCCTCGGGCTTCGGCTGGTCGGGCTTGCCGTCGCCGTCGAGGTCGTCCGGCTTGCCGTCGCCGTCGGTGTCACCGGGGACGTCGGGCTTGCCGTCGCCGTCCTTGTCGAGCGGGTTCTCCGGCTTCGGGATCTCCGGCGTGCCACCGCCGCCGCCACCGGACGGACCACCACCGCCGGACGAGCCGCCGCCACCACCGGGCGGGGTGCCGCCACCGCCACCGCCGTTGTCGACGGGCTTGCGGTCCTTACCGGCGTCGGTGAACGAGGGCGGGTCGCCGACCTGCTGGAACGGGTCGCCGCCGAACGCGGTGTTGAGGCCCTCGAACATGGCCTTGTAGTCACCGTCGACGCCGGTCTGCACGGCCTGGCAGTAGCCGTCGAACGCCTTCTTCTTGCCGTCGAACTCCTCGCAGAGCGCCTTCAGCTTCTGCTTGGCGTCGTTGATGATGTTGTCGCGGGTGCTGGAGATCCAGCTGCCCCAGCCGAGGCCCACGAGCATGCCGAGCGGACCACCGCAGATCGCTCCGAGCACCGCGCCGGAGAGCGGCCCCGGCACACCGGAGAGCCAGTCGAGGATGCCGCCGTCGTTCTCGAAGATGTCTCCGTTGGCGTGGCGGATCGCGAGCTCGGCCTCCTCGACCGTCAGCCCGCCGCACTTCTCCGAGTACTGGTCGTGGATCTGCTGCGCGAAGTCCTTGACGTGCTTCTGCATGTTGGTCACGCCACCGGTGATCGCACCGGGGCCCTGACCCGCCTTCTGCACGAACGTCTTGGACGTCGTCGCGAACTTGTCGTGGTAGCCGCGGGCCGCCTCGGCGGCCGGGCCCTCCCACGAACCGACACCGTTCCAGGCGGTGCCCAGCGCGTTGTCGTGCGCCTCCGCCTTCTTCACGTTCTCGGTCATCTTGTGCGCGTCCTCGCGGAACTTCGCGAAGTCGATGTCGCGCACCTCGTCGTACATGCGGTAGATGTCGCCCTGGAGGTTCGGGGCGGCACCCTGGTGCCCGCAGGCCGGCGCGGCCTTCTGGTAGACGGGGATGAACTTCTCGAAGAACCGCAGTCCGGGCGCGCCGGCGTCGAGCAGCGTGTTGCTGTTCGGGACGTCACCCTGCTCGTTCAGGACCTTCTGGGTGGAGCCGAGCTCGCGCTCCTCCTTGGCCTTGCTGACGAGCTTGTCCGCGTCGGAGCCCTCCATGGTGAAGGCGCCGTGCTGGATCTCCTTGCGGATGTTGTTGGACTCGCTGAAGCCCAGCGTCAACGGCGACAGCAGCGTGCCGACCACGTGGTCGCCGACGCTCGGGTCGTCCGGGACGTCGACACCGTTCGCCTTGCCGTAGCGCTCGACCTCTTCCTGGGGAGCGCCGGCGCCGGCGAGGGCGCGGACGAGTTCCTTCTTGGTCTCCGGAGTGACGTTCGGGTCGTCGAGGAGCTTCCTGATCTCGTTCTGGTCCGCCACGACTCGTTACCCCTTGAACTGGCTCGAGGTCTGCGCCTCGTTCGACTCGTACGTCTTCGCGACGTCCTTCAGGCGAGTGGCGATGCCGGTCGCCTCCTTGCCGAACTTCTCCAGGCTCACACCGAACTGGTCGAAGAAGGTCTTGTAGGTGGCGGCGACGCCCTGGAACTTGCGGCCGACCTGCCCGGCCCCCACGCCCGGCACCACCGAGGGCTTCATCTGGACCAGCCCTGTTCCTTCGGCCTCGTAGGCCCCGGCGACCTTCGTCAGATCGCCGGACTGCACGCCGAACCCAGACATCTCCCGCCTCCCCTTCGTCCCCGATCTGACGCAATTCGGCCTCATCGGGTTCCGCCATACAGTGCCAGGTCGGGTCACGCGGTGACCGGCGCTCCACGATGTCGGTTGCCTTAGTAAACAGCCATTCGGCGGCAGCCGCTGATGATCACCACTGATGGAGTGGCGGGCAGGTCACCGGGGGTTCGGCGGGCGGGCACCGGGAGGCGGGTACGGCCGGCCGGGGTGCGGGTGGCCGGGCTGAGGCCGCGGGTGGCCGGCGGGCGGGTGCGGCTGGGGCGCGCTCTGCGGCTGCCATCCCTGCGGAACAGGACCCTGCGGCGGATAAGCCTGCGGAGCGTGGGCTTGCGGCGCGTACCCCTGCCGGTCCTGCGGCGGAGACGGAACGTCGGGAGGCTGCTTGCCGTACCCGGTCGGAGGCAGGTGCTTCCGGTTCTGCTTCTTGGCGACGACCACGATCACCACGACGATGACCGCCACGACGAGCATGAACAGGAAGACCATCAACTGCACGGGCCCGATGTTCATCGCGGGGCACCGCCGTTCCAGGTGGACGGCTGGCCGGGCGGAGGAGGCGGCGGCTGCTGCCCGTACCCCTGCGGGTACGGCTGCTGCTGGGGGTACTGCTGGTGCGGAGCCCCCTGCGGGTACTGCTGCTGCGGATACCCCTGGGGCGGGTACGGGGGCTGGGCCGCGGGCTTGCGCTTCGACGCGAGCACGACGGCGATGACGACCGCTGTCGCACCTCCCAGCAGAACCAGGAGTACGAGCAACATCAGCACGGTCATCGTCCAGCCCCCATCCGTCCTCAGTGCACCGAGGAAACCACACCTGCCAGGCGCTGCGCGGCCGCTTCCGCCTGTTCGTGACTGGTGGCCTCGACCATCACCCGCACGAGCTGCTCGGTGCCGGACGGGCGCAGCAGCACGCGGCCGGTGTCGCCGAGCTCCTCCTCGACGGCGGCCACGGCCTCGCTGACCGACGCGGCCTTCGCCACGGCCGCCTTGTCGGAGACCTTGACGTTGATCAGGACCTGCGGCAGCCGGCGCATCACGGAGGCGAGGTCGGCGAGCGACTTGCCGGTCTCGGCCATGCGGGCCATCAGGCGCAACGCGGTGAGCAGGCCGTCGCCGGTGGTGGCGTGGGCCGGGAGCACGACGTGGCCGGACTGCTCGCCCCCGAGCGAGTAGCCGCCGGCCTTGAGGTCCTGCAGCACGTAGCGGTCGCCGACGGCGGTGGTGCGCAGGTTGATCTTGGACTCGCGCATCGCGATGTGCAGGCCCAGGTTGCTCATGACCGTGGCGACGAGCGTGTCCTCGATCAGCTCGCCCGCGTCGCGCATGGCGATCGCGAGGACGGCGAGGATCTGGTCGCCGTCGACCGGGTCGCCGTTGGCGTCCACGGCGAGGCAGCGGTCGGCGTCGCCGTCGTGCGCGATGCCGAGGTCGGCACCGTGCTCGCGGACGGCGGCGGCCACGACGTCGATGTGAGTGGAACCACAGCCGTCGTTGATGTTCAGGCCGTCCGGGTTCGCGTTGATCGCGATCACCTCGGCCCCGGCGCGGCGGTACGCGTCCGGTGCGGCCACCGACGCGGCACCGTTCGCGCAGTCCACCACGACCTTGAGGCCGTCGAGGCGGTGCGGCGTGACCTTGAGCAGGTGCTCGACGTACTGGGTCTCGGCGTCGGCGATGTCCCGCACGCGGCCGATCGCGGCACCGGTGGGGCGGTCGAAGCCCTGGCCCATGTGCTGCTCGATCTCGTCCTCGACCTCGTCGGGCAGCTTGTGGCCGCCGGCGGCGAAGAGCTTGATCCCGTTGTCCGGCATCGCGTTGTGCGACGCGGAGATCATCACGCCGATGTCGGCACCGAGAGCGGCGACCAGGTGCGCGACGGCGGGCGTGGGCAGGGCGCCGACGCGCAGCACGTCCGCACCGGCCGAGGTGAGGCCCGCGGTGACGGCGGCGTCGAGCATCTCGCTGCTCGCCCTGGGGTCGCGGCCGACGACGGCGACGGGACGGTGGGTGCGGTCGTGCTCGGCGAGCACCCGTGCCGCGGCTGCGGCGATGGACATCGCGAGCTCAGGGGTGAGATCGGCGTTGGCGAGACCGCGTACTCCGTCTGTGCCGAACAGGCGGGCCATGGAACCTCCGATGTGGACACTGCGAGGCGGCGGGGACACACCCGGAAAAAACCCGGAAAACACTGCGGGAGCAGCAGTTCGAGTGAACTGCTGCTCCCGCAGGTACAGCTGGTGAAGCTAGATCAACGCTTCGAGTACTGAGGCGCCTTGCGGGCCTTCTTCAGACCGTACTTCTTGCGCTCCTTGACCCGCGGGTCACGGGTGAGGAAGCCGGCCTTCTTGAGGACCGGGCGGTCCTCGGAGTCGACGGCGATCAGCGCACGCGCGATGGCGAGACGCAGCGCACCGGCCTGGCCGGTGATGCCGCCGCCACGCAGGTTCGCGATGACGTCGAACGTCTCGGGCTTCTCCGTGGTGACGAGCGGCTCACGGATGAGCTGCTGGTGCACCTTGTTCGGGAAGTACGCCTCAAGGGTCTTGCCGTTGAGGGTGAACTTGCCGGTGCCGGGCACGAGGCGGACGCGGACGACGGCCTCCTTGCGGCGACCGACGGTCTGCGCGAGGTGCGCGGCGCCGTTCAGCGCGGGGGCGACGGCCACCGGTGCGGAGGTTTCCTCGACGACCTCGGCCTCGTCGGCCTCAGCCTCAGGAGCCTCGACGACCTCGGCCTCGACAACCTCGGCCTCGACCTCGGGGGTCTCGACCTCAGGGGTCTCGTTCTCAGGGGTGGTCACAGGAACTTCCTCGGTGTACTCGTCGCTCACTGGGCGATCTTCTTGATCTCGAAGGCCTGGGGCTGCTGCGCCTCGTGCGGGTGGCTCGGGCCTGCGTAGACCTTGAGCTTGTTCGCGATCTGACGGCCAAGGCGGTTCTTGGGCAGCATGCCCTTGATCGCCTTCTCCACCAGGCGGTCCGGACGGGTGTCCAGGACCTCGCCGAAGGACTGCTTGCGAAGACCACCGGGGAAACCGGAGTGGCGGTACTGGAACGCCTGGTCACGCTTCGCGCCGGTCAGGGCCACCTTGTCAGCGTTGATGATGACCACGAAGTCACCGGTGTCAACGTGAGGGGCGTAAGTCGGCTTGTGCTTGCCGCGCAGCAGCGTCGCGGCCTGGGTGGCGAGCCGGCCGAGCACCACGTCCTGGGCGTCGATCACGTGCCAGGTGCGGGTCACCTCACCGGGCTTCGGGCTGTACGTGCGCACGGATCTACCTCGTCGTCACTTGCGTCTGGGGTCACTGCGGCGGTTGCCCCAGACCGATCTTGGACTTGCCAAGCGGTGGTTCCGAGACAGGCGCGGCACACATGGGCGCCAGCTACCGCACAACAACGTCAGAAGATACCGGATGGGTGGTGCGGGGACCAAAACGGGTCCTCCGAAGCCACCTGCCGAGGACATACGCGAGCCCCGGACCACGTGGTTCCGGGGCTCGCGAAGGGGTCTAGCACCTGCGGAAGAGCAGGCTTACCAGCGGCTGGCGTTCTGCTTCTCAGCGGCCTCGTACGCCTCGCCGGCCTGGCCGACGGCGGTACCGATGGCGGCGAGCACCTTCTGCAGGTCGGCAGCGGCCTCGTCCCACTTGCGCTGCGCGGCCTCGTACTGCTCACGAGCCTCACCCGCGTAGCCGGCGAGCGTCTTGGTGACGTCGGCGCGGAGGTCGGACAGCTGGCTGTCGATCTGCGTGGCCGAGCTGTTGATGGTGCTGGACGCGTTCTGGATCTCCGCGAAGGTGACCGTCAGTGCCATTTCATCTCCCCTAGAAGTCTTGGTTGTTCAAAGAAGTCGAGCAGGTACTGCGAGAGCCCGGAGGGGCCCGGGCATCAGCCCTGGAGGCGGCCGGCGAGGTTGCCGATCGAGGACCGGTTGTCCTCTTCCTGGCGGGCGTAGACGTCCGCGGAGCTCGCGATCGACTCGGAGATCGTGCGGAGGGCCTCCTGCAGCTTCTTCGCGTCGTCGGCGAAGCGGGCCATCAGGTTCTCGAACGCGGTGGCGGCCTCACCGGTCCACGAGGCGCGGACGGTGTCCACGGCGCCCTGGACCTGACGGAGCGTGCCCTGCGTCTGGCTGTCGACGTCCATGATCTTCTTGGCCAGGGCGTCGAGCTCGGCTGCGGTAACTTCCAATGCCATTGGGAGATCCCCCTTCAGAGAACGTCAGGTCGTACTTCTTGGTTCGTACGCCTCTTCCGACGCAAGACCCTGCCATGCCGGTTCCGCTCTGTCGCGACTTCTTTGGAAGTAGTTGCGCTAGTAAACGGCTCCGGGTGAAACCGCGTGTCAGTAGAGGATTCGCGACTGCGAAAAGTCCTCGTCATCGTCACTCACACGGGGAAGCTGACCACTCGGACCGGCGACGGCGGCGGAACCCAGCGTGGCCACCGTCTCCGTCTCAACTGGACGCTGAACGACCGGTTCGGGCGTCTCCGGCACCTGTTCGACGGCCAGACCGCGGTCGGTGCGGAACCCCGTGGCGGCCTCCCGGACGTCCGCGGGAGTGGCCTGGGCACCGGGCTCAGCGCCGCGCTCGCGGGCCTTCGCCGCGAGGTCACGCGTGCGTTCCCGCAGCTTGGCGTTGCGTTCACCGATCTCTCCCGACGCGCGGCGGGCGCGGGTGAGAGCCGCTCCGACCTCGGCGCGGAACCGGGTGAGGACCTCGGTGGCGGACATCGGCGACTCCCTGGATCACTTGATGACGAGCGAGCGGACGACCTGCTCGCAGGCGGTGCGGACCTGGCCCTGAGCGGCCTCGGACGCCTGGCAGCCCACGCTCACCTGGTGCTCACCGGAGAACTGGATGTACCACTCGACACCGGTCTCCCCGACCGCTTCGCGATAGTGAACAACAGACTTCCCCGCGAATGTGGCGTTGTCGGCGAAGTCGGCGACACCGTTGCCTTTGCTTTTGCGTTCCTCATACGTGTTCTTCAACTCGCTCAACGCGCGCGCACGATCCCGGTTGCTGTCGTACGTCAGAATTTGCTCCTGCACAGCAATACGCGCGCCGGGTTGTTTGCTATTGGAATTCTCGCGCTCAATCGGTTGCAAAAGCACCTGTCGATCAACGGCGGCGCCGCCGATCTGCTCCCAGCCGTCGGGGAGGACGAAGCTGTAGTCGTAGACGGCGATCTGGTTGCCGGTCGGGCCGGGCGGGTTCTGCGGGTCGTCCTTCTGCTTCAGCCAGAAGTAGCCGCCGACACCGGCCGCGACGAGCACCACCACCGCGCCGATCGCGACGAACAACGCCGTGCGGTTCTTCTTCGGCGGCGCCGGAGGGCCTCCCACCGGAAAGGCGACGGGGAACTGGCCGGGCGGCGGCGTGATGCGGCGGGTGATCTTGCGGGTGGTCTCCTCGCCGACCCGGATGTTGTGAGTCACCTCACCCGACGGCGCCGGCTGCTGCTGTTGCGCGACGCCACCGGTCCGTTCGGGATCGAGACTCACGGCCCGCAGCGCGCCGCGGGCCACCACCGTCTCCGGCTGGTCGATGCTCGTGGGCACCACCCGCAGCTGCTCGTGCACGAGCCGCGCGACGAGCGGGATCCGGCTCGACCCGCCCACCAGGAACACCCCGGCGAGCTGCTGGGGCACGACCCCGGCGTCGCGGACCGCGGCCCCGGCGAGCGCGGCGGCCCTGCCGAGCGGCGCGGCGATCAACTGCTCCAGATCGGACCGCGTCACGTGCGCGTCGGGAAAGGGCGGCGGCATCGGCACGTCCGTGTAGGCGTGCCGGGACAACGTCTCCTTGGCCCCGCGAACGTCCTGCCGCAACACCCGCCGCTTGCGCCGGTCGGCCATCTCGCGCCCCTCGACGAGCTGCCGCCACGCCTCCGGATCCTTGGCCGCGACCAACCCGCCGACGTGCTCCAGCAACGCCTGGTCGACGTCGGCGCCGCCGAAACTCGGGTCGCCCTTGGCCGACAACACGCGAAAGCTCTTCCCGGCCCTGGCCACCACGCTCGCGTCGACCGTGCCCCCGCCCAGGTCCAGCACGGCGAGCGTCGCACCGTCCGGCACCGAGTGGCTGGCCGAGTGGAACACAGCGGCCGCCACGGGCTCCGGCACCAGCACCAGCTCCCGTCCGAGCCCCCGTGCCGCCTGCATCAGCACCCGAGTGCGCACCGTCCCCCAGTCAGCGGGGTGGGTGAGCACCAGCAGATCCACCGGAGCGCCCCCGGCTACGCGCCGCGCCTCCCCGACAGCCCGCGCCAGCACCGCGCGCACAACGTCCACAACGGGCAGCACGGTGCTGCCGAGCAGCAGTTCCCCCTCATCGACCCGGCGCTTCGGATGGGGCTCGTACCGGGCGGGGTCCACAGCGGCCTGACGCTCGGCCTCCTGCCCGACGAACAGGGTTCCGTCGGCGGCCGCGAACACGGCGGACGGCACCAGCGGCTGGCCGTCGAACACGACGACCTGCGGCTCCCGCCCGTGCGCGGAGATCGCGACGCAGGTGCTGGACGTGCCGAAGTCGACCGCGACGTGCAGGCTCATGCACTTCCCCTCTTCCGCGCACATGCTTACCCGATGCGACCGGGCAGGACGACACGGATGACGAAGGTCGCCGGGAAGAGTTCAGCGCATCGCGCCACCCACGTCCGCCCCGGGGTCGTTCCGGGACCGGCGGGCGTCGGCGCGGATCCGGCGTTCCGCCTACTCGAGCTCGGCCAGTCTGGCCGCGAGCGCCTCGGCCTGCTCCTCGTCCAGTTGACGCAGCAGATCCACCGCACGTCGCCAGGCCACGACGGCATTCGCGGGCTCGTCGAGCTCGACCAGGGCGTCGCCCAGGTCCCGCAGCGCCACTGCCTCGTACATGGAGTCACCGAGCTCGGCCAAGGCCTTGGCAGCAGGTTCGAGCACGGCCACGGCTTCGACGTGCCGTCCGAGTCCGGTGAGCGCCTTGCCCCGCACGGCGTGCAGCCGCGCGAGCACGTGCTCGTCCTCGTCGTCGATCTCGGTCGCGAGGACGACGGCACGGTCGCTCGCGACGAGAGCCTCGTCGTGGCGACCGAGCAGGTTCAGCATGTGAGCGACGTTGGATCGCGCGGCGCTCTCCATGTATCCGTTGCCGATCTCGGCGCTCACCTCGGCCGCCAGGCTTGAGGTGGCGAGGGCCTCCGCGGTCTGACCGAGGGTCTCCTGGTGCGCGGCCAAGTTGATCAGACCGGCCGCCTCCGCGGTGCGTTCCCCTGCTTCGCGGACGAACCGCAGTCCCTCCTCGAAGCTGGCCAGCGCGTCGTCCACGCGTCCGAGGTCCGAGTAGAGACCAGCCTGCTTCAGCAGCAGGAACCCCTGCTCGCGCGCAGTCCCGAAGGTCTGGACCGCCTCGAACATCTCGATCGCTTCCGACCAGCGCGGCTGGTTGTAGACGAGGAACCTCTCCAGGTGCGTCGGGATCAGCAGCGCGAGCCGTTCCCAACCGCGTGCCGCGGCCTCGCGCAGGACCGCGTGGAGGTTGTCCCAGTCCTCCCGCACCCACGCCAGCGCGTCGAACCGCGAGACGAACCCGCGGGGCACCACGCCCGACGTGATCTCGTCGGCCCGCACCAGCGCGATCGGTTTCTCCACCAGGGCGGCGTTCTCGAGGGAGTGGACGTACCACTCGGTGATCCTCAGCAGGGCTGCCTCGTCGTCACCGCACAGCTCGGCCGCATAGGCGCGCAGCAGGTCGTGCAGGCTGTAGCGCCCGGGGGACGGCGTCTGCACGAGGGCATCGGCGACCAGCCGCTCCAGCAGCCGCCTGGCCTGCGTCACCGACACGCCGGCCAACGCGGCGGCAGCGCTCACGTCGAAGTTCTGACCGGGGTGCACCGACAACAGCCGGAACATCCGTGCCGACTCGTCGTCCAACGCCCGGTACGACCACGAGAACACCGCACGGACGTCCACGTCGTAGAAGTCGCTGAACGCGTCGAGCCGCTCGCTGCGCAGCTCGGCCACGAACTCCCGCAACGGCACGTCCGGGAAGCGCGCCACCCGTTCGGCGAACACGCGCAGCGCCAACGGCAGTCCGGCACAGCGTTCGACGATCTCGCGCGCGGCCTCCGGTTCGGCATCGAGCCGCGGTTCACCGAGCACGACCGCGAGCAACGACCGTGCCGCTTCGAACTCCAGCTCCCGCAGACCGATCGCGGTCGCGTCGTGCTGGGAGACGAGCGCGCGAAGCTGGTTCCGGCTGGTGATCAGCACCCGCACCCCGGCAGCCGCGGGCAGGAGGGGAAGGACCTGGCGTGCCGACGCGGCGTTGTCGAGCAGGAGCAGCAACCTCCTGTCGACCAGGGTGGTGCGCAGCAACGCGAACCGGGCTTCCGCGCCTGCCGGGACCTCGTCCACACCGAGCCCGATCAGCAACGTCTCCGCCGCGGCGGCGGGGTCGACCGGCTGCGCGTCGGGATCGAACCCGCGCAGGTTCACGTAGAGGTCGCCGTCCGGGTAGTTCTCCCGAACGTCGCGAGCCCACTGCAACGCCAGCACGGTCTTGCCGACGCCGCCGACACCGTGCACGACGGTGACGCCCGCCGTCGCGGCGAGCTCCCCGAGTTCGTCCTCGCGGCCGACGAAGTTCCGCACACCGTGCGGGAGCTGACGCGGCACCCGAACACGCCTGCCGGGAGTCACCTCGGCGCGCAGGATCCGCTGGTGCAACTCCTGCAGCGCGGGACCGGGGTCGACGCCCAACTCGTCGGCGAGACGGCTCCGCACGTCCTGGTACGCGTTCAACGCCTCGGCCTGGTTGCCCGACCGGTACAGCGCGAGCATCAGGTGCGACCAGAACTGCTCACGCAACGGGTGATCAGCGACCAGCGACCTCAGTTCCGCCACCAGCTCACCGGACAACCCCCTGTCCAGATCCGCGTCGATGCGCCTTTCGAGCACGGTGAGCCGTTCGTCGATCAGCCGCGGGACGTCCTCGCGGTGCAGGACGTCCGACACGACGTTGCCGAGCACGGACTCCCGCCACAACGCGGCGGCCGCGCCGAAGTCACCTGACCCCGCGAGAGCCCGGAACCGCAGCAGATCCACCTGATCGGGTTCGACCACGGCGGTGTAACCACCGGTCCGGGTCTGCACGCAGTCCGCCTCGCCCAACGCGACCCGCAGCCGCCGCACGACCATGTGGAGCGTCTTGTGCGCGCGGTCGACGTTCGGCGGCGAACCGTCCCACAGCCGGTCGACCAGCTCGTGCACCGGCACCAACTGGTTGGGGCGCAGCAACAACGCGGCCAGCAGCAGGTGGCACCGTCCGGAGGGGACCGCCACCGGTTCGCCGTCGAGCAGCACCTCCAGCGGACCCAGCACGCGGTATTCGGCTCGCACACGTCCCTCCAGATGATCGGCAGTCCAGACACGCTGTGGTCACAGCGTGAGCGAAGTGTGAGCGCCCTCGGGCAGGGTTCTCCACAGCGGTGCTGGTGGCGAAGTCCTGGGGGGCCACCAGCACCGCTCATCACTTCCCGCGCGCAGCAGGTCCCGGCACGCGCTCGAAGCATCGAGATTCCCCGGCAACGTCACTCTCGCCGAACTCGTTGGGGCGCAACAACTACGTCGGCGGCAACGTCTGCACGCGACGGTCACCGGTCACCCCCGGACAGCTCGGCGAGCTGCGCCCGTATCTTCTCCGCCGCCCGCACGTTGCCCATCGTCTCCCGCAGCACCAGGGCCGCCCGCAGCGCCACCACCGCGTCCTCCTGGCGACCCGCCCGCAGGTGCGCGTCCGCGAGGTTCTCCAGGGTGACCGTCTTGATGGAGTCCGGCAGCTGGTCCGCGGGCAGCGCGAGCACCTGCCGGAACGTCGCGACGGCCTCGGTGAGGTCGCCGCGCTCCAGGAGCAGCATCCCCCGCGTGTCCAAAGTGGACGCGGACGCGTCGATCATCCCCGCCTCCCGCACGACGGCTCTCGCCTCGTCGTTCACGACGAGCGCGGCGTCGAACTCCCTGAGGCCCACCAACGTCATCGAGTAGTTGTTCAACGCGATGGCGAGACCGGACGGCGAGCCCTGTTCGCGCCGCTTCGCGATGGCCCGTTCGTGCATGGCCTTCGCCGCGGCGAGGTCACCGCTCATCGCGTGGTTGATCGCCCACTGGTCCAGGGTGACCGCGATGCCGTGCAGGTGCCCGATCTCCTCCCGCACCCGCAACGCGGCGGCGTACTCGACGGCGGCCTCGGGGAACGAGCCCAGCATCGAGAGCGCGTTCGCGAGCGAGTGCACGGTGACGCCCTCCGCGTACCGGTCACCGGCCGCCCGCGCGGCCGCCACCGCGACGCGGTACAGCTCGATCCGCTCGGCCGGTCGCTGCCGCAGGGAGAGGTAGCCGAACATGACGGTCGCGAGCTGCCACGCGTGGGCGTGCAGGCCGTGCGCGCCCGCGAGCCGCACGACCGCCAGCAGGTTGTCGTGCTCGGCCTCGCACCAGGCCGCCGCGACCGCCGAGTCCTCGAACCGCACGGGCCGCACGCCGGCGGGCAGCGGCAGCAGCTCCAGATCCGGGCGGCTGCGGCGGAGCAGCCGGTCCGCGTTGTCCACCGAGTGCAGGCAGAAGTCCAGCAACCGGCGCACGGCCGCGTCGCGGTCCTCCGCCGAGTCCTGGTCGTGCAACGAGCACGCGTACTCGCGCACCAGGTCGTGCACCACGTACCGGCCGCGCGACCGTTCGGCGACCAGGTGCATGTTCGCCAGCCTCTGCAACGACCTGCGCACGTCGGCACGGCCGCGCCCGTCCAGCGCGGTGGCGGCGTCGAGGGAGATGTCGGGGCCGGTCGGCAGGCCGAGCAGCCGGAAGAGCAGCGCCGTGTCGTCGTCCAACTGGCTGCACGACGTGGCGAACACGGCCTCGACCTGGCTCATCAGCCCGCCGGCCGAGGTGAGCTCGTCGACCAGCGCGCGGAGGCTGAGGCCGGGTTCTTCAGCCGCCCGGGAGGCCGCCACCGCGAGGGCGATGGGCAGGCCGGCGCAGAACGCGACGAGGTCGGCGACGGCACCGGGTTCGGCGGCCACCCGCGCCGCGCCGAGCCGGGCGGAGAGCAACGCGGCGGCGTCCTGCGGGCCGAGCACGCCGAGGGTGAGCGGCACCGCGCCCTCGCGGACGACGAGCCCGGTGAACCGGTTGCGGCTGGTGATCACGACCAGGCAGCCCCGGCCCGCCGGCAGCAGCGGGCGGACCTGCTCCACGTCCCGGGCGTTGTCGAGCAGCACGAGCACGCGCCGGTCGGCCAGCACGCTGCGGTAGAGCGCGGCCCGTTCGGGCAGGTCGGCGGGAACGGCGCCGCCGGACACCCCGAACGCGCCGAGGAACGAGGCCAGCACCTCGGCGGGGTCGGCCGGCGCGGAGGCCGGGTCGAACCCGCGCAGGTCGGCGTAGAGCTGCCCGTCGGAGAAGCGATCGGCGACCGCGTGGGCCCACCGCACGGCCAGCGTCGTCTTGCCGATCCCGGCGGTGCCGTCCACAGCGGTGATCACGACCGCGGCCCCGCTGGTGGTCACCTCGGTCAGCTTCGTGAGCTCCGCCCCGCGCCCGGCGAAGTGCTCCGGCACCGCGGGCAGCTGCTGCGGGGTGCCCGTCCGGTCGAGCAGCCGGGCGCGCAGGTCGCGCAACGGCGGCCCCGGCTCGACCCCGAGCTCCTCGTCGAGGTGCTCGCGGATCTCCTCGTACGCCGCCAGCGCCTCGCCCTGCCTGCCCGCCTGGTGCAGCGCCTGCACGAGCTGCGCCCAGAACCCCTCGCGCAACGGGTGCGCGGCCGTCAGCTCGCGCAGCTCGCCGACGAGCTCGGCGCCCCGGCCGCGGGCGAGGTCTGCCTCGATGCGCCTGCCGTGCACCACCAACCGTTCCTCGACGAGCGGCGGCACGTCCTCGCGGTGCAGGTGCGCCGAGACGACGTTGGACGCCACGTCACCACGCCAGTGCGCGAGCGCGGCGGCGAACTCGCCGGCCGCCGCGAGCCGCCGGAACCGGGTCAGGTCGAGCCGTTCCGGATCGACCTCCGCGAGGTAGCCGCCGGTGGCCGTGCGCACGCAGTTGGCGTCGTCCAGCGCCATCCGCAGCCGCCGCACGACCATCTGCAACGTCTTGTGCGCGCGGTCGAGCGTGGGCGGCTCGCCGTCCCACAGCCGTTCCACCAGCTCGTCCACCGACACGAACCGGTTGGGCCGCAGCAACAACGTCGTCAGCAGCACGCGCCCGCGTCCGGCCGGAACCGGAACGGGCACACCGTCGCGCAGCACCTCCAGCGGCCCGAGGACGCGGTACTCGACGTTCATGGCTCCTTCACCCGTTCGTCCACCGTGGGAGGCAAAAGCTGTGTGACCGATGTGTGAGCGGCACCCGGCACAGTGGTCACCAGCCGAGGACGACAACTGCGAGACATCGGCTGGGGGGCCGCTGTCGTCCGGCGCCGTCGCGGTACACCTCTTCCACCGCGGCGGCGCCTCGGCGGTTGCCTCACGTTTCCGGTTCGAGTTCGACCGGCGCCTCGGCGCGCGTGACGAAACGACTCGACCGCAGCGGGACACGACATCGCCCGGCGGGAATCGCGACCTGCTCACCGTTGGGCAACGTCTCCAACGGCCCCGGCACGTGGTACTCGGCTCGCACAGGTCCCCCCAGGTCGAGCCCAGTTTAGACGGTGCGTGATGGCAGTGTGAGCGAAGTGTGAGCGGGGTCCGGCAGAGTGGTTCTCAGCGGTGCTGGTGGCAAAGGTTCCTGGGGGGCCACCAGCACCGCTCACTCGTTTCCGGGCCGGCCCAGCGACGAAAGCAGCGCCCGCACGTCGTCCGCCTGCGCGTTGCCGAGGTCGTCGTAGACGTCGAGCGCGGCCCGGTAGTGGCCGCGGGCCGCGTCCAGCTCGCCCAGCTCCCGTTTCATGTCGGCCAGCCGCACGAGCGTGTCCGCCTGGTAGTGGCGGTATGACAACGTTGCCTGCAGCTCGACCGACCTGAGGTAGTTCGCCTCCGCCTCCTCGTACCGGCCGAGCGCGCGGTAGATGCTGCCGAGGGTGTCGCGGTTGGCGGCGACCACGGTGTCCCGCTCGTCCGGCACCAGGTCCAGGTACATGTCGCGGGCCTGCTCGGCGCGGGCGGCCGCCTCGATGTGGTCGCCCAGCTCGTGGTGCAGGAACGCGAGGGACGCCGCGATGCTCGCCAGCTCGATGCGGTCGCCGCTCCGCGTGGCCACGGCCAGTGCGCGTTGCAACGGGTCGAGCGCGCGCATGTGCCTGCCCTGCCGGGAAAGCAGGTACGCGAGGCCGCGCAGGTCGTTGGAGAGGCCGATCAGGTCGCCGAGCCGTTCGTCGAGGGCGACGGCCGCGCGGAGCTGGCGCTCGGCCTCGACGAACTCCTGCCGGGGGATGAGGCACGACACCAGGCCACGACGGGCCCGGCACTCGCCTTCGAGGTCGCCCGCCCGCAGCGCGGCGGCGACGGCCAGCCGTTGCAGCCGCTCGCCCTCCCGCCTGCGGCTCGTCGCGAGCAGGAAGTGCCTGATGGCCCACACCGTGCGCCACACGTGACCGTCGAAACCGGCCTCGGCCGCGGCCATCACGGCCGGGCCGAACACCGCGCGTTCCTCGGCGTACCAGCGGTCGGCGTCGGTGCTCACGTCGAACGCGAGCACGACCGCGCCGTGGGCCGGGGCGGGGGTGGTGATGGGCTGGCGCAGCGGGTCCGACTTCATGGCCGCGACCAGCGCGGAGTGCATCAGGTGGTCGAAGAACCGGCGTTGGGCCTTCTCGCGTTCGTCGGCGGACAACCGATGAGCCGACTCCTCCGCCGCGTACGACCGCATCAGGTCGTGCAGCCGGTAGCGGCCGTTCTGGCTGTTGATCAGGCTGTAGCGGGCCAGCTCGTCCAACGCCTCCTCCGCCGGCCACCCCGTGAGGCTGGTCGCGGCGGCCTCCGTGACGTCGGGGCCGGGGTGCAGGCCCAGCAGCACGAACAGCCGTGCCGCCACGGGGCTCAGGCAGCTGAACGTCCAGGAGAACACGGCCCGCACGCTCGTCAGCGGGTCGTCGGTGTCCAACGCGTCGAGCGTGGCGTGTTCGAGCTCCTCCACGAGCATCTTGAGCGGGTGCTGGTCCAGCGTGGCGCGCGCCGCCGTGACCGCCAGCGCCAGCGGCAACCCCGCGCACAGCTCGACGAGCCGGTTGGCGGCCTCGGGTTCGTCCGCGACCCGTTCCGCGCCGACCCGGCCGCCGAAGAGCACCATCGACTCCTCGGGCCCGAGCACGTCGAGCTGCACCACGTGGTGCTGCGTGACCAGGCCGCGCAAGCGGTTGCGGGACGTGATCACGGCCAGGCTCTGCTCACCGCCGGGCAGCAGCGGCCGCACCTGGGCGACGTCCCGCACGTTGTCGAGCAGCACCAGCACCCGCCGCCGCGCGAGCACCGCCCGGTAGCTCTCCAGCATCGCGTCGGTGCCCGCCGGGATCTCCCCCGCCGGCACCCCGAGCGCGAGCAGGAAGTCGCGCGCGGTGTTGACGGGGTTGACCGGCGCCCCGGTCGGGTCGAACCCGCGCAGGTCGCTGTAGAGCTGCCCGTCCGGGAACTGCCCGGCGATCCGGTGCGCCCACTGCACGGCGAGCGAGGTCTTGCCGACGCCCCCGCTCCCGTTGATCACGACCTGCCCGGACGCCCGCCCCGCGTCGAGCCTCGCGAACTCCGCCTCCCGCCCCACGAAGTGCGGCAGCACCGTCGGCAACTGCCGGGGAACGTGCTGCGGCACGTGCCGCGCCTGCACGGAGGTGAGCACCTGCTGCTGGGCCTTCCGCAGCCGTTCCCCCGGCGTGACACCGAGCTGCTCGGCCAGCACGACGGAGACCTCCTGGTACGCGGCGAGCGCGTCCGCCTGCTGCCCGCTGCGGTGCAACGCCACCATCAGCTGGGCCCAGAACACCTCGCGCACCGGGTGCTGATGGGTGAGCGTCCGCAGCTCGGGCACCAGATCAGCGGCGACGTTCCGCTCGAGGTCCCCGTCGATCCGCGCTTCGAGAGCGTTCAGCCGCTCCTCCAGCAACGCGGGCACCAACTCCCGGTGCAACGACTCCGACGCGACGTTCGCCAGCACCGGCCCGCGCCACAACCGAGTGGCCGCACCGAACTCACCACTGCGCACGTGCGCGCGAAACCGCAACAGATCGAGCTGCTCGGCCGTGACGACGGCGACGTACCCACCGTCCCGAGTCCGCACGCAACTGGCCTCACCCAGGGCCCGCCGAAGCCGCGTCACCACCATGTGCAACGTCTTGCCGGCCCGGTCGGCCTGAGGCGGCGCCCCGTCCCACAACCGCTCGACGATCTCACCGACGGACACGAACTCGTTGGCGCGCAACAACAACGTGGCCAACAGCACCCGGCAGCGCCCGGCCGGGACAACGACCGGAACACCGTCCCGCAGGACTTCGAGCGGCCCCAGCACGCGGTAGTCGACCCGCACGTCACCCTCCCGTCCGCTAGGTGACCGAGCGCCGAGTGTATGGGCGGGAACTCGGTGTGACCGAAGTGTGAGCACCAACGGGCAAGGTAGGCAGCAGCCGGAACGGAGAGGGTGACATCGGAAAGTCCTGGGGGGATGTCACGCTCACCGAAAAACCCCCTGGCCACGCCTCCCAGTGGTGTGGCCAGGAGAGGAATCCGGTCATGGGGGAACCGGACAGTCCCCTGCTGTTCGGTTAAGGCCCGCAGCCCTGGCTGCGGGCCTTATTCACGTCCGGGGCACGCGTCATCAAGACGTGAGCGATGCGTGAGCGGCGTGCGGCAGAGTCACCCTCAGCCAGTTCGGCCGGGCCGGGTACCTGGGGGGACCACCAGGCCGAACACGATCCGGAACGCCGCAGCGGCCGCCTCCCTCTTGACCGCGCCGGCGTTCCGGATCAGGCACCGGGGGGCAGGTAGTACACCCCTGCTACCTGCACGGGCCCGCGGCTTCGGCCGCGGGCCCGTTCTGTTTGGAGGCCAAGGCGGCGGCAGGCTGACGCAAGGGTCCCCTCGGCTGTCGGCTCCTTGGGGTCAGTGGGTCGTTGCAACGCTCCTGGTTGGAGGGTTGTGTGGGTGTTCCGAAGGTGTCTCGGGATGTGCGGGTTCGGTTCTGGGCCGGGATTGCGAGTGGTCTGGGTGTGACCGCCGCGGCGAGGGCCGCGGGTGTGTCGTGGCCGACGGGTCAGTTGTGGTTCGTTCAGGCTGGCGGTGTGCGGGGTAACGGAACGAGGCCTGTGACGGGCCGGTATTTGTCGTTCGAGGAACGGGAAGAGATCGCGCTGGGGCGGGCTGCGGGCCTGTCGATGCGGGAGATCGGCCGCAGGCTGGGCCGGCCGGCCTCGACGATCAGCAGGGAGATCACCCGTAACTCGCGGACCGCGCGGCCTCGGCGCTATCTCGCCGGAGGAGCACAGGCCAAGGCCGACCAGCGGGCGCGGCGCCCGAAACCGGCCCTGCTCGCGGTCAACGCCCGCCTGCGTGCGGAGGTCCAGCAGCGGCTGGCCCGCCGGCACTCACCCCGCCAGATCAGTGCCAGGCTGACACTCGACTTTCCAGACGATCCGGAGATGCGGGTGTCGCACGAAACGATCTACCAAGCGTTGTATGTGCAGGGCAGGGGCGCGTTGCGCCGTGAACTCGCGACGTGTCTGCGGACCGGCCGGGCCTTGCGCCGCCCGCGGCGCAAGCAACACAAGACCGGCCGCGGTCAGATCCCCGGCATGGTGATGATCAGCGAACGTCCCGCCGAGGCCGACGACCGCGCCGTCCCAGGTCATTGGGAAGGCGGCCTGATCATCGGCAAGGACAACAAGTCCGCGATCGGGACCCTGGTCGAACGCGCCACCCGCTACTGCCTGCTGCTGCACCT
>NZ_JBHXLO010000044.1:0-74951 GCF_042721395.1 Lentzea sp. NPDC058450 | reverse complement strand
CGTGGGTCCTAGACAAACCACACCCCAACCGGAGGCTCTCCCCACGTCAACACCCATCCACAGCTACCAACGTCCCGGCCAAGTACACCTAGGCGGTCCTGTCTGGCCGTGTGCACTGCCGAGAGAGTCGCCAGAGATGCGCCCGTGGTGAAGATTCCGCCGGATCCTGCGGGGAGGTCGAACAGGTCGCACATCCAGCGGATGACGCTGTGTTCCAACGCGACCAGTGCCGGCGCGGTCGAGGCGACGCCGGTGTAGCGGTTGGTGGTCTGGGCCAGGAACTCGGCGAGCACCGAGCTGTACAGGCCGCCGGCCGGGAAGTACGCGAGGTAGCGCGGCCCGGCCGTCTCCACCGCCTGGCTCGCCGCGGCGCCGAACGTCGCGAGCAGCTCACCGAGCTCGCCCGGTGTCTCCGCGGGTGGCGGGGGCAGGAGTGCCGTGCCCGGCGACGAAGCGGGCGCGGCCTCCAGACCTTCGATGAAATCCTCGACGAAGGCGGTTACCGTCTTCGTCCGCTCGGCCCTGGTCTCGCGGTCCGGCTGCAACATGAGCACACCGTACGAAGCTCGCCCCGCCGTGTGCTCGCGGGAATCCCACGTCCAGTTCTCATTACGCCTGCCACGGCGTGTCCAGCGCCATCGGTACTCCTGAGGGGGAAGGTGTTGCGCCCTTTGGCTCAACGTAGCGTGGAAACGCTCTCTCGGAAGAGACGCGTCTCAGCCCGGACCGCGTGCAAAGGATTTACATCGGCGCTGATCAACCGTCCGTGACTGACATGGCTGTTTTTCACTCGTTCGGCCCAATCCAGCGACACCGTCAGTAACACCTGGAGTAGTCCCTCGATGGTCAGGCCGTACGAACCCACCCCGAGGGAGTTGCGACAGTGATCGAGAACTCGGCCGCCGGTCTGGTGATGGTCCCCGGCGAGGTGACGGTGACCGTCACCGGCGAGCAGCACCACCAGGACGTGCTGTCCCGCTACGCCGTTCCGGACGGCGTGACGCGGCACGTCGCCGTGAACCTGACGTGGTGCATGATCGCGGCCGGCAAGTACCGGGGTCAGCGCGGCATCGAGGTGCGGCTCGACGGGTACCGGGTGGGCGAGCTGACTTTCCTGATGTCGCAACGGTATGCGCCCGTGCTGATGCACGTGGAGTCCGGCGGCGGGGCGACGGGCTGCACGGCGTACGTGCACCGCGGCCCCAACGGGCTGCTCCAGATCTCGCTGCGGATGCCGCGCGAGATCCCGCGTGGCGCGGTCGTGCCGGTGCCGTCGGCGCGCAGGTCGTGGGTGGCTCCGGTGGCGATCGGCGCGGCCAGTCTGCTCGCGTTCTTCTTCGCCGTCGGCATTGTCGGCGCCATCGCCAACGGCCCGACGAACACGAACAAGGCGGCAAGCGTCTCCACCACCATGGTCGCACCCACCACCACGACCACGCTCACCACCACCGTCGCACCCACCACTACGACCACCGCGCAACCCACCACCACTACGACGACGACCACCACTCCCCCGGCGGCACCTCAGCCTCAGCCGAACCCGCAGCCCAAGCCCAACCCGCAGCCGAATCCCCAGCCACAGCCCCAACCCCAGCCTGCGCCCAAGCCAGCGTGCGACCCGAACTACAGTGGCTGCGTGCCGATCGCATCGGACGTGGACTGCGCGGGCGGCAGCGGCAACGGCCCTGCCTACGTGAGCGGCCCGATCCAGGTCATCGGCAACGACATCTACGGGCTCGACAGCGACAAGGACGGCACCGCCTGCGAATGAGCATCCCCGAGCACGTGCTGCGCGCCGTCGGCCCCGACGCCGTCTGGTCCACCGACCACGAAGGCCTCTCCGGCGACGTGTGGCACGTCGGCGGAAGCTACGTGAAACGCGCGGGCGTCGCCGAGCACGACCGCCTGCGGTGGCTGGGCGAGCACTTCGAGGTCCCGGAGATCAGGGCGTTCGCCGACGACTGGCTCGTGCTGGCCGACGTGGGCGCACCTTCCTTGGCCGCAACGGATCCTGTCCACGCGGCGACTGTCATGGGCCGCGTGCTGCGCGACCTGCACGCGTTGCCCGTGACCTCGTGCCCGTTCGACGCGACGATTCCCGTTGTCCTGGAACAGGCACGGCGCAACGTGGCGGCGGGTCTGGTCGACGCGGACGACTTCGACGACGACAACCTCGGTGTCACGCCTGAGGAACTGTTCGAGCGGCTCGTGGCCACCGCCCCGGCGCACGAGGACCTCGTGGTGGCGCACGGGGACTTCTGCCCGCCGAACGTGCTGCTGCGCCCGGACGGCTCGACGGTGCTGATCGACGTGGCCAGGCTGGGCGTGTCCGACCGGCACCGCGATCTCCGCTGGCCCACCGCGAACTGGGCGAAGAGGCCGTAGCCGCGTTCGACCGCGCCTACGGCCTCACCCCCCGCCCGGAGTTGCTGGCCTGGTACCGCTTGCTGGACGAGTTCTTCTAACCCCGCTCGTAGGGCGTCTTCTCCCCCGCCTCGACGCCGAACGTCAGGTGGTTGCCCTCGGGCGGCAACGGGCACGTGGCGAAGTCGGTGAACGCGCACGGCAGGTTGGTGGCGCGGTTGAAGTCGAGCACGACCTTCCCGTCCTGCGGTGTGGCCGCGAGCTGCCGGTTCGCCGCGTAGGTCGTGACGCCGCTGGTCTCGTCGGTGAACAGGATGCTCAGCCCGCCGTTGCGCCCGTTGAACGCCGTCAGCGTGTGTTCGGTGCCGTTGAACGTGAACCGCACACGCCCCGGTGCCTCGTACACGTGGCTAAGACCTTCAACGACAGCACCAACGGTCGTGGGTACAGGCGCGTCGAACGGCTCGTAGGCCCCCTCCACCACCCACTGCTCGTGCGGCTCGTACGCAGGAACACCCTTGAACTGGCGTAGTACGTCGGCTTTCGGGTCGTGCACGCGGATCAGGTACCCGCCGCGGCGGGCGATCTCGATCTCGACGTCCCCGGCCACGACGCGCGTGCCGGCGCCGCTCTGGACGAGTTCGAACCGCTTGGTCTCGCCGCCGTCGCGCCAGTACGCCGCGTCGTCGTCTTGCCACCACTCGCCCGGTAGGCCGTCATAGGTGCGTGGGGTCGTGTCCAGCCAATCCAGTGACACCAACGCCAACCACCCGTAGGGGTCGGCGAGGGTCTTCTCCCGGTCCGTCTTCCAGCTCTGCCAGTCCTCCGCGAAGGCGCTCATGTCCTTGCGAACGAAGGACTCGGCGCCGCGCTTCCCTGTTCCACTGAGTGGGAAACGAGGGTGTCGCCGAGTTCGGTGCGGGCGTACACGACGCTCCGCCCGTGCCGTTGCGAGGCCAGCAGCCCGGCGTCGCGCAACGCCCGTAGGTGCTGGTTCACCGCGGACACCGTCACGCCCGTGCGTCGTGCGATGTCCGTGGAGGAGGAGGGCTCGGCGAGTTCGG
The DNA here is from genome assembly GCF_042721395.1 of Lentzea sp. NPDC058450. Classification (NCBI taxonomy): domain Bacteria; kingdom Bacillati; phylum Actinomycetota; class Actinomycetes; order Pseudonocardiales; family Pseudonocardiaceae; genus Lentzea; species Lentzea sp. NPDC058450. The sequence goes on along the minus strand of NZ_JBHXLO010000044.1, from coordinate 71,523 downwards.
CCAGCAGATCGGCCCGCACCTGCCCCAGCACGCCGGCGAGCGCCCGTGGCCCGCGCACGCGCCCCGTCTCCCACACCACACCGGCGCCACGGGCCGCGTAGATCAGCAGCGGCGGAGCGTCGGGGTTCACGGGCACCGCCGTCCGCCGGGCGAACGCGCTGGGCACCAACGTGAGGCCGTGCCCGCAGCCGTCGACCCGCCGCGGTTCCGCGCCGGCGATCCGCACGCCCACGACGGGCGGGGTGAACGTGATCCGGTCGGAGATGCCGGAGAGCATCGCCGCCAGGCCCTGCCGGGCCATCTCGCGGCCCCGGTGCGCGATGTCGGCTTCGAGCACCGCGCGCACCCGGTCCCACCACGGTTCCAGCGCGACGTGCCAGTAGGTCTCCAGAGCGGCGAGCATCCGGCGCCGATCGGCCAGGACGGCGGGCACCTCCCCGAACACCGCGCGGAAGTCGCGGCGCAGCGTGCGGGCGGGGATCTCGCTCAACGCCGCGAACTCGTCCTCGAAGCGGGTCAGCGGCGTGCTGGGGCGGGGGCTCAGGAAGTCCGGCGTCCAGCCCCGTTCCGTGCTCAACGCGAGCAGGACCTCGGTGTCGACGTCGCCGACCCGCCGCAGCCAGGGCAGGTGCAGCGGGTACTTGGCGGGGTCCTTGAGCACGCGCAGGCTGAGCGTCAGTTCGCTGAGCGGCGAGACGGCGAACCGCACGTCCACCAGGTCGGACTCACCGAGCACGAACTCGATCATGTAGCACAACGCTACATCAGTTCAGCCGCGCCGGCGCCCGCGCCAGGCTTCCACCCCATGTGGAACGACATGCGGCTGGCGTTGCGGATCGCCTACGAGGCGGCGCAGGTGGCGGAGCGGGCTTTCCAGAGCAGTCAGGAGGTGCGGCTCAAGGAGGACGGCAGCGTGGTGACGCCGGTCGATCTCGAGATCGAGGACCTGATCCGCGCGTTGCTCGCGGAAGCCGTGCCCGACGACGGTGTCGCGGGCGAGGAACGCCCTGAGCGGACCGGCACGTCCGGACGGAGGTGGCTGGTCGATCCGATCAGCGGCACCGCGGACTTCGTGGCCGGGCGGCCGACGTACTCGGTGGACCTGGCGCTGGAGAACGCTCTGGCCGTCTCGGTGATGCCGTCGCTGGGCCTGACCATGGCGGCGGGACGTGGCATGGGTTGCCGGGTCTTTCGCGGCGAGCTCGAAGAAGTCGCTCGTGTGTCCACACGGGACATGATTCGTGGCGCGCGCGTGTGCCTGCACGGCAAGAGAAAGCCAGTGCTGGAGCAGTGCGTGGTGGTGGACAACTCCACGTCGGTGTTGCAGCTGCTCACCGGGGACGTCGACGCCGTGATCGCCGCGGGCGCGGGCCTGGACGAGTTCGACCTGGCGTGCCTGCCGGTGCTCGTCGAAGAGGCGGGCGGCCGGGTGACAGTCGTCGAGGAGGACGTCGTGCTGGCCACCAACGGCCTGCTGCACGACGCCTTCCTCGACCTCCTGGTCGCGCGTCCTGGTGTCGAACCAGGCACCCCAGGCTTATGAGGCCTGGGTGATCGCCGGATCCCGCGCGTTGGGGTGACCGACCGGACTCGCACCGGCTTCGACCAGGACCACAACCTGGCGCCTCGACTGCTTCGGCTTCGGTCACAGCTGCCCGTCGAGGACTCGAACCTCGATCTCCGCGTCCAGAGCGCGGCGTCCGTGCCAATTGGACCAACGGGCATCAAAAAAGCCGCCTCGTCGCTGCGGTGGCGACGGGACGGCTCCCCGGTTGTCATGAGGGTCAGCTCATGCCGAGGAGCACCAGACGTGCTGATGGCTCATGTGTTGCTGCATCACGGCTGGCTCCTCTCTCCGGTTCGTCGAGATCCACTCTGACGGATGACGGCGGACCGTCGCAACGCATTAAACGGGCTGCAAAAGTTTGCAGGAATATTCGATCTCTTCAAGCATTCCTCAAGCCGACTTGCGGAAAACTTTTGCAACGTCTTTCCTGGACCGCTGACACACCCCACCGGAAGGCATGGACATGTCCCAGGACTGGTGGCGACACGCCGTCATCTACCAGGTCTACGTGCGCAGCTTCGCCGACTCCGACGGCGACGGCGTCGGTGACCTGCCCGGCATCCGCTCACGCCTGCCCTACCTGCGCGACCTGGGCGTCGACGCGGTCTGGATCACGCCGTTCTACGCGTCGCCGATGGCCGACGGCGGGTACGACGTGGCGGACTACCGCGCCGTCGACCCGCAGTTCGGCGGACTGGACGACGTGCGCGCGTTGGTCGACGACGCGCACACACTCGGCATCAGGGTGATCGTCGACATCGTGCCGAACCACAGTTCGGACCAGCACAAGTGGTTCCAGGAGGCGTTGGCCGGACACGGCCGTGAGCGCTACATGTTCCGTGAGGGCGTCGGCGACCAGCCGCCGAACGACTGGGAGTCGGTGTTCGGCGGCCCCGCGTGGACGCGCGTGGACGACGGATCCTGGTACCTGCACCTGTTCGCGCCCGAACAGCCCGACCTGAACTGGGAACTGCCGGAGGTGCGCGCGGAGTTCCGCGACGTGCTGCGGTTCTGGCTGGACCTGGGCGTCGACGGGTTCCGCGTCGACGTGGCGCACGGGATGATCAAGGCGCCCGGCCTGCCAGACATCGGCCACGCCGACCAGCTCAAGCTGCTGGGCACGGAGCCGCTGCCGTTCTTCGACCAGGACGGCGTGCACGAGATCCACCGCGAATGGCGTGAGGTCATCAATTCGTACGATGGCGAGCGCGTGCTCGTGGCGGAGGCATGGACGCCTTCTGCCGAACGCACCGCGATGTACCTGCGCCCGGACGAGATGCACCAGGCGTTCAACTTCCACTACCTGACCGCGGAGTGGACGTCCGAGGCGTTGCGCTCGGTCATCGACTCGTCGCTGGCCGCGGTCGAACCCGTTGGGGCGCCTACGACCTGGGTGCTCTCCAACCACGACGTGCAACGGCACGTGACCCGCTACGGCGGCGGCGAGACGGGCACGCGCCGCGCCCGTGCCGCGTTGGCGCTGATGCTGGCGCTGCCGGGCTCGGTGTACCTCTACCAGGGCGAGGAACTCGGTCTGCCCGAAGTGCTCGACCTGCCGGACGAGGTGCTCCAGGACCCGATGTGGGAGCGGTCCGGCCACACCGAACGAGGCCGCGACGGCTGCCGGGTCCCGATCCCGTGGTCTGCCTCGGGCCCGTCGCTGGGTTTCGGCACCGGCGGTTCGTGGCTCCCGCAGCCCGCGGACTGGGCGAAGCTCAGCGTGGAAACGCAGGCGGGCGACCAGGACTCGATGCTGTCCTTCTACCGCAACGCTCTGCGCGTGCGCCGCGAGAACCCGGCGCTGGGCGTGGATCTGCGCTGGGTCGACGGCCCCGCCGACGTGCTGTGGTTCGAACGCGACGGCGTGGCCTGCGCGGTGAACCTGTCCGCCACCGTGGTCGAACTGCCGGACCCGGGCTCGGTGCTGCTCGCCTCGTCGTACTACGGCGTTCGCGACGGCCTCCTGCTCCTGCCGCCGGACACCGCTCTCTGGTGGAAGCTCTGACCAGCGTTTTCCCTTGATCGACAAAAACTGTCAGACCCCCTGGGTACGGTCCGTGGACATCAGATCCAGACCGAAACCCAGGGGGTCTCGCAGTGGGCAGGTGGGAGCTCGTCTCCGGCAACTCGGCGAAGTTCTGGGAAGTCACCCAGGATGACGTGACGGTGACCGTCCGCTTCGGACGGCTGGGCGCCGCCGGGCAGACCCAGACCAAGGAGCTCACCTCCACCGCCGCCGCGACCGCCCACGTGGCGAAACTGGTGGCGGAGAAGGAGAAGAAGGGCTACCAGAAGGCAGGCGCGGCCGCGAGCACCGCTGCGTCAGCGCCCACCGCCAGCACCGCTGCCGCCAGCTCCACCACCGGCCCCGCGTCCGCCGGCCCGACGCAGCGCACTGCCGGCCACGCCGCGCCCGAACCCGCCGCCCCTGAACCCGTCGCACCCTCGACCTCCCTCGACGAGGACACCTGGCTCATGCCGGCCGAGTGGCTGGCCCAGGCCCGCCGCAGGCGCGACGTCCAGCCGGTGCCGACCTTCACCACCGACGCGGCCCAGGCGCGGCAACTGCGCGACCACGCGGCCGCCCACACCGAGAAGGTCGAAGAGGCCCTGACGTCGGGCCGGCACGAATCCACCCTCATGCAGGCGCTGCGCACCCACCTCGGGGGCGAGCCGGACCCGCTGGGTGCCGCCACCCTCCTCAAGCTCACCGGCTGGGACCACAAGACCTCCCCGGTGCACTGGTGGATCGAGGACTACGGGCTGCCGTTCGCCGCCGTCGCGGCCGTGCACCTCTCCACCGTGAGCAACACCCACCAGGGCCTGATGGTCTACCTCCCGCACTCCAGCTGGAACGACCAGACGCTGATCGACGCCCGCACAGCGCTGGCCGCGACCGACGACGCGACGTTCGCGGAAGCCGTGGCGCAGCTGGAGAAGCTGGACCCGAACTGGTTCGTCCAGGCCACGCGCGCCTTCCTCGCGCCGTCGCGCAGGGACTGGTTCGCGGAGGCCAAGACGACCGGCGGCCCGAACTGGCTCATCCACGCGTCGGGCACCACCCTCGAAGACTTCCAGGGCTTCAGGAACGGCAACCTGCTCTGGTCTGTGGAGAACGTCTACACAGCGCTGTACGTCCTCGGCCCCGCCGTGGCGCAGGTGCTCGACGCCGAACTGCGCGCGAAGGCCGAGTGGAACGGCGACAACCGCCTGCGGGCGCTGGAGGTGCTGTCGGTCCTGCCGACCGACGAGGCGTTCCTGATGTTGCTGAGCCGCCTGCACGAACGGCTCGTCCGGCCGGTGCTGGTGTCGGCGATGGAACGGTTCCCGGCCAGGGCGCTGCGCCTGATGGCACCGCGCGCGGCCGCCGACGCCGACATCCGCAACCTGCTGCGCGCCCACGTCCTCTCGCGCCCCGATCTCACGCTCCTCACCGCTCCCGCGCAACCCGGTCCCGCCCTCTCAACCAACTCCGCGCCAACACAACCCGGCCCGGCGCAGTCCGCCGGCCTCGCACCCGCGCGGCCCGATCACGCTCCTCCTGCCAACGCCGCGCCAACACAACCCGGCCCCGCCCTCCCCACCGACACCGCACCCACCCAGCCTGGTGCCGCACTTCCCGCCGACGCCGCCACTCTCCTCCCCGCACACATCCCGGACGCACCGGCCGACGCGCTGCCCCGGGTCCTGGCCGAACCGCCGTGGCTGCACTGCCGCCCGCAGCCGAAACCCGTGGTGCTCAAAGACCTCCCGGTCCCGGCCCCCACCGTGAGCTGGTTGCCGGGCGAACGCGAGGAGTGGCTCGCGCTGAAGGGCTGGTGGACCGCCCGTCACGGCAACTGGGAACCGCTGGCCGAGAAGATGCGCGAGGGCCACTACCCCACGCGCGACGACCACCAGCTGTTCGAGAGCGCGCCGGAGGACCTCGCGCGCCCCCTGCTGGCCGGCTGGACCCCCACCGACACGTGGCGCAGCGAGGGCTGGGGCAGGCGCATCACGGCCCGCTTCGAACTCGACGCCCTGCCGCCGATGCTGCGACTGGCCGCGAGCAACCCGCACGTCTCCGGCATCGTGCTGCTCCCGTACGCGACGCCCGAGGTGGCGGCGCTGATGGCGGACTGGTTCGTGCGCCTCAAGTCGGCCCGCGCGTTCGCCGTCTCCTGGCTCGCCCGGCACCGCGACACGGCCGCGCACCTCCTGCTACCGGCCGCACTGGGCCCGGCGGGTCCCGCCCGCCGCAACGCCGAGTTCGCGTTGCGCCACCTGCACCTGGAGGCCGACGTCGACGTCGTCGCCCTCGCCGCAGCGCACAGCCCGGAGGCGGGCGCGGCGATCAGGACGTTGATCGAGATCGACCCCGTCGACGTCCTCCCCTCGAAGCTGCCGGCGATCGGCCCGTGGGCCGACGTCGCGCTGCTGCCCCAGGTGCTGCTGGCCGACGGTTCCGGCGCATTGCCTGCCGCAGCCGTGAAGAACCTCCTGATGACGGCGGCGCTGTCCAAACAGGACGCCGTGTACGCCGGTCTGCCGCCGGCCGTCGACAAGTGCGACCGCACGTCGCTCGCGGAGTTCGGCTGGGCCCTCTTCGGCCGCTGGCTCGACGTGAGCTCACCGTCTAAGGACGGCTGGGCACTGGCCGCGCTCGGCTGGTTCGGCGACGACGAGACGGTCCGCCGCCTCACCCCGCTGATCCGCCTCTGGCCGGGCGAGGCCCAGCACGCCCGCGCGGTGGCCGCCCTCGACGTGCTCGCCCAGATCGGCAGTGAGTCGGCGCTGACGGCCCTGAACAGCATCGCGGAACGCGTGAAGTTCAAGGGCCTCAAGGCGAAGGCGCAGGAGAAGGTCACGGACATCGCCGCCGCCCTGGGCCTGAGCCGCGACCAGCTCGCCGACCGCCTGGTCCCCCGCTTCGGCCTCGACGAGGCCACGACCCTGGTCGTCGACTACGGCCCGCGGCAGTTCACCGTCGGCTTCGACGAGCAGCTCAAGCCGTTCGTCCGGGACCCGGACGGCAAGCCCCGCAAGGACCTCCCCAAACCAGGCGCGCGCGACGACCAGGAGCTCGCCCCGGCCGAGCACAAGCGGTTCGCGACGCTGAAGAAGGACGTCCGCTCCATCGCCGCGGACCTGATCCACCGCCTCGAACGCTCGATGGTCGACCAGCGCACCTGGCCCGCCGAGGAGTTCCACACCGTCCTGGCCGGCCACCCGCTGCTCTCCCACCTGGTCCGCCGCCTGGTGTGGATCACCGACGCGGGCGCGTCGTTCCGCCTGGCGGAGGACCGCACCCTCGCCGACGAGAACGACGACGAGTTCACCCTCCCGGACGCCGCCACCGTCCGGCTGGCCCACCCGATCCACCTGGCCGGCACCGCAGACGCGTGGGGCCAACTCTTCGCCGACTACGAACTCCTCCAGCCGTTCCCGCAACTGGGTCGCCCCACCCACGCGTTCGCACCGGGCGACGTCATTCCGCAACTCGCCGGGTACCTCGACCGCGACGTACCCGTCGGCAAGGTCCTGGGCCTGACCAAGCGGGGCTGGTTGCGTTGTCAGCCCCAGGACAACGGCACCGAACCGTGGATGACCCGCCCCCTGCCCTCCGGCGGCGCCCTGGTGGCCTCGCTCGACCCCGGCATCACGGTGGGCATGATCGACCTGGAGCCGGAGCAGAAGTTCCGCCAGCTCTGGTACTCCGCCACCGGCGAAGGTGCCTGGTTCGCCCCGCGAGAAGACCTCGCCACCACCTTCGAGGTGGACGAGGTCACCGCCTCCGAACTCCTGTCAGAACTCGAATCACTCCACGCGTGATCGCGGGAACGATCGCTCGACCTCCAACGTCAGACCGGCTCGGCGACGCCGAAGCCACACCCCGAACCAGCATCAAGGAGCAGTCAGTGCGCAGGTGGGAGCTCGTCTCGGGCAACGCGGCGAAGTTCTGGGAGATCGACCAGCAGGGCGCGTCGGTCACCGTCCGCTTCGGACGGCTGGACACGAACGGCCAGACCCAGACCAAGGACCTGGCCACCGCCGAGGCAGCCACGGCGCACGCCGCGAAGCTGGTGGCGGAGAAGGAGAAGAAGGGCTACCTGCCGGTCGCCTCGTCAGCGCAAGCCGCCCCCACCAACCCCGGGCAGCCCGCCGCTCCCTCCACCCCCGAGCCGGGAACCACACCCGCTGCCCTCTCCACCACCGAGCAGCCCGGCACCCCACCCATCGCCCTCCCCGACGAGGACACCTGGACCATCCCCAAGGCGTGGCTCCGCGAAGTCACCCGCCAGCGCGGCCTCCACCACGCCCCGGAGTTCTCCGTCGACCCGAAGCTGGCCGAAGAGGCCCGCCGCCGACAGGCCACGCAGCAGGACACGACCATCGAGCGGATCCTGTCCGAACCGGAGTCCGAAGGCGACATCGTCGAGGCCACCCGCGCCCACCTGGCCGGCGAGCCGAACCCGATCGGCGCGGCGGCCGTCGCCGCCATGACGACCAGCGGCGAACAGGCCGTGCACGCCTGGATCATCGACCACGGCCTGGTGTTCGCGACCGAGGCGACCGTCGAGTACATGCGGCTGCTGTCCGGCCCGACCTGGCTCTCGCAGCAGAGCGCGTACGGCCCCGAGCGCCTGGCCTGGCGCGGCGGCTACTTCCACATCATCCAGGGCGATGTCGAGAGCAAGATGCTCAAGGCCGTCCGGTACGCGCTCGCCCTCGCCTCCGACGACGACCGCGACGCCGCCGAGGCTGTCCTCAAGCGGCTGGGCGACCTCGACGAACCCAACGCGAAGCTGGTCAGGACGTTCCTGCTGCCCGGCAATCCCGACTGGTTCCAGGAGGCGTGCCAGACGCCGCACACGGGCACGCGCTGGTGGATGCTCCCGCTGAGCGCGACCACGTACGAGGAGTTCGAGGCCTCGGGCGCCTCGCTGACCAACAGTTCCGCGATCCTCCACACGGCCGCCTACGTGCTGGGCCCGTCGATCGCGCCGTTGCTCGCCGCCGACCTCGACGGCCAGTACCAGCTCGCGGACCGCCGCAAGCAGGCCCTGAAGGTGCTCGCCGCGCTGCCCACCGACGAGGCGTTCAGGATCGTGCTGGACCGCCTCGACGGCAAGTACGTGCGCCCGGCGCTGCTCACGATGATGGCGGCCTTCCCCGCCCGCGCGGCCAGGCTGCTCGGCGAACGCGCGACCACCACCGAGCTGCGCCAGCTCCTCAGCGTGCACCTGAAGACGTACCCGCACCTCGAAGCGCCCGAGGGCTTCGTCGAGATCGAGATCGTCACCCTGCCGGACGCGCCGCGGGAAGCACTGCCGCCGGTCCTCGCCTCACCGCCGTGGGTCGACCGCAAGCCGCAGCCCAAGCCCGTGGTGATCGCGGACGTCCCGATGCCCGCCCCATCGCTCACGTGGCTGCCGGGCGAGCGCGAGGAGTGGCTCAAGGACGGCCACTGGGACACGCACCCGTACAAGACGTGGCAGCACTGGCTGGCCGAGTTCAAGGTCGGCCGGATCGGCTACCGCATGGCCGATCTCCTCATCGGCGCGCCCGAGGAGGAGGTGCGGCACCTGCTCGCGGACTGGTCGCCCAACCTCAGCTGGAGCGCCGAGACCACCGGCAAGCGCCTGTCCTCGAAGTTCGGCTTCGACGCTCTGCCGCCACTGCTGAAGATCGTGGAGCGCAACTCGGCCGTCGCGATCATCGTGGCGCCTTACGCGACGCGCGAGGTGGCGACGCTGATGGCCGACTGGCTGGTGCGCCTCAAGCAGGTCCGCAAGATCGCGATCGGCTGGCTCGCCCGCCACCGCGAACAGGCCGCGCGTTTCCTGATCCCCGCCGCCGTGGGCAAGGCGGGCGCGGAACGCCGCAACGCCGAGACCGCGCTCCGCCACCTGCACGCGCTCGGCGTGGACGTGGTCGCGCAGGCCCCCAGCGAGGCCGTGGCGGACGCACTGCGCACGTTCCTGGCCATCGACCCGGTGGACGTGCTGCCCGCGAAGATGCCGGTCCTCGGCGACTGGACGGACACCCGTCACCTGCCGCAGGTCCTGCTGAGCGACCGCAGGCAGGCCCTGCCGTCCGACGCGGCCCACAGCCTGATCATGACCGCCGCGCTGTCCAAGCCCGGCGACGTCTACGCGGGCCTCACGATCGCCCGCGAAGCACTGGACTCCGCCTCGCTCGCGGAGTTCGCGTGGGCGGTCTTCCAGCGCTGGCAGGAGGTCGGCGCCCCGTCCAAGGAAGGCTGGGCACTCACCGCGCTGGGCTGGTTCGGCGACGACGAGACCGTCCGCAGGCTCTCCCCGCTGATCCGCAACTGGCCGGGCGAGAGCCAGCACACCAGGGCCGTGACGGGCCTCGACGTGCTGGCCGACATCGGCTCCGAGGTGGCCCTCGCGCACCTGAACAGCATCGCCGAGAAGGTGAAGTTCAAGGGCCTCAAGACGAAGGCCCAGGACAAGGTCACCCAGATCGCCGACGAGCTGGGCCTGTCCCGCGACCAGCTCGCCGACCGCCTGGTCCCCCGCCTCGGCCTCGACGACGCCGCCACCCTGGTGATCGACTACGGCCCGCGCCAGTTCACCGTCGGCTTCGACGAGCAGCTCAAGCCGTTCGTCCAGGACCCGGACGGCAAGCGCCGCAAGGACCTCCCCAAGCCGGCCGCCAAGGACGACCAGGACCAGGCCCCGCTGGAGCACAAGCGCTTCGCCGCGCTGAAGAAGGACGTCCGGGCCGTGGCGGCGGACCAGATCCACCGCCTGGAACGCGCCATGGTCGACCAGCGCACCTGGACCGCCGAGGAGTTCCACACCGTCCTGGCCGGACACCCGCTGCTCTGGCACATCGTCCGCCGCCTGGTCTGGATCACCGCCGAAGGCGCCACCTTCCGCCTGGCAGAAGACCGTACCCTGGCCGACGCGAACGACGACGAGTACGCCCTCCCCGCAGACGCCACGATCCGCGTGGCTCACCCGGTGGACCTCCACGCCGAGCTGGAGGCCTGGGGCGAGGTCTTCGCCGACTACGAGATCCTCCAGCCGTTCCCGCAGCTGGGCCGTCCCCTGCACCTGGTCCCCGAAGGTGAGGACCTGTTGGCCCACCTGAAGAAGTACTGCGACGTCGACCTCCCGATCGGCAAGATCCTCAGCCTCACCAAGAAGGGCTGGATCCGCGGCGAACCGCAGGACGGCGGCGTCGAGTGCTGGATCACCCGCCCCCTGCCGACGGGAGGCGCCCTGGTCGCCTCCCTCGACCCGGGCATCGCGGTGGGCGCGATCGACGTCTTCCCGGAGGTCAAGTTCACCGAGCTGTGGTTCTCCACCACCGGCCACGGCTACTGGTACTCCCGCCAGGGCGAGAAGCCCGCGACGGTCACCGCCGACGCCATCACGGCCTCGGAAGTCCTGTCCGAACTGGAGTCACTCCAGCAGTAACACGGCGACTCAGGGGGTCTGAACAGCTCTTTAAGCTGACCCTAAAGAATTGTCAGACCCCCTGGGTAACGTCCCGTGCACAACACCAACTTCCCTTGTGGGGCCCCAGGAGGTACAGCAGTGCGCAGGTGGGAACTCGTCGCGGACGGCTCCGCGAAGTTCTGGGAGATCGAACAGGACGGCGTGACGGTGACCGTCCGGTTCGGACGGCTGGGCGCCGCCGGCCAGACCCAGACGAAGGAGCTGGCCACCGCCGAGGCGGCCACCGCCCACGTCGCCAAACTGGTGGCGGAGAAGGAGAAGAAGGGCTACAGACCGCAGGCAGCGTCCACCAGCGCCGCCACCAGCGCCACACCCGTCAGCGCCGCATCCGCCGCCACGAGCAGCGCCGCATCCACAAACGCCACCGGCACTCCCACCACCGCGCCAGCCGCATCCGCAGGCGCCGCCGGCACCCTCTCCGGCCCTGCTGCCTCCGCAAGCACCACCCTCTCCCCTTCCTCCGAGGCCCCCACCCCGGCCCCCGTCCTCGACGAGGACTCCTGGTCCTTCCCCAAGGCCTGGCTGCGCGACGTCGTCCGCCAGCGCGGCTTCACCCCCGCGCCGGAGTTCGCGGTGGACCCCGCCAAGGCCGCCCAAGCGCGCCAGCAGATCACCGACCAGGCCGAGGCCGTCGAGAGGGCCCTCACCGTCAAGGGCTCCAAGCCCGAACTGGTCACCGCCGCCCGCGAGTTCCTCGCCGGCCGGCCGGACCCGCTCGGCGCGGCCGCGATCGCCACCGTCGTCAAGCCGGGTGCTCCGGCCGTGCACGCCTGGATCGCCGACCACGGCCTGCCCTTCGCCGCCACCGCGGCCGTGCGGCTCATGAGCATCACGTACTCCGAGCAGTGGAACCAGAAGCGCGGCAAGTGGACCAACGTCTGCCTGCAGTACGAGACCGACGGCTTCCGCATCTCGCCGTCCGACCCGGAGGGTCAGCTGCTGACGGCCGTCCGGTACGCGATCGCCGTCGCGGACGAGGGCGATCGCAAGGCCGCCGAGGCCGCGCTGGAGAAGCTCGACGACTCCAAGCAGGAGAAGGAGATCCGGGCGTTCCTGCTGCCCGAGCGGGCGGACTGGTTCAAGCAGTACCGCAAGCAGAACTACTCGCCCAGCCGCTGGTGGATGCTGCCGAGCAGCGCGCGCACGGCGAAGGACTTCGAGAAGGCCGACGAGTCCATCACGATGTCGGCGGGCCTGCTCTACACGGCTGTGTACGTGCTGGGCCCGGCCGTCGCGCCAATGCTCGCCGCGGAGCTCGACGCCGACAGCTACTACCAGCGCGTGGACGGGCGCAAGCAGTCGTTGAAGGTGCTCGCCGCGCTGCCGACCGACGAGGCGTTCACGATCCTGCTCGACCGGCTGGACGGGAAGTTCGTGCGCCCCGCGGTCATCCAGGCGATGGCAGCGTTCCCGCAGCGGGCGGCGCGGCTGATGTCGGCGCGGGTCGCCGACAAGGAGGTCCGCACGCTGCTCCAGGCGCACCTCACGTCGAACCCGCACCTCGAGGTGCCCGCGGACGTGGCGGAGCTGCTCGCCGCGTCCGGCCCGGCCGTGCTGCCGGAGGCGCCCAGCGAACTCCTGCCGCCGCTGCTGGTCTCGCCGCCGTGGCTGCACCGCAAGAAGCCGGTGAAGCCCGTCGTGCTGACGGACCTCCCGCTGCCGCAGGACTCGGTCCAGTGGCGGCCGGGTGAGCGCGAGGAGTGGCTCAAGGCCGGCGCGGAGTGGCTGCAGGACCACCACGACTGGCGCAAGCTCCTCAAGGAGTACGAGGCCGGCACGATCGGCTACTACGACAACGACCTGTTCCTGCTCGCACCGGACGACGAGGTGCGGCACCTGGTGCGGGACTGGACGCCCAACTACAGCTACGGCGTCGAGGACTGGGGCAAGAACATCGCCGCCCGGTTCGGCGCCGACGCCGCGCCGTCGCTCATCAAGCACGTCCAGAGCTCCCCGGCGGGTGCCGGTGGCGTGCTGATGCCGTTCGCCACGGCCGAGGTCGCCACGCAGATGGCCGACTGGTTCGCCCGCACCAAGCAGGCGCGGCGCTGGGGCGTCGACTGGCTGGCGCGGCACCGCGAGCAGGCCGCCCGGCTGCTCATCCCCGCCGCGTCCGGCAAGGCGGGCATCCCGCGCCGCAACGCCGAGGCCGCGCTGCGGCACCTGCACAACAACGTCGGCGTCGACGTGGCGGCCGTGGCGAAGGAGTGCGGCGCCGAGGCGGCGATCGACGTGGTGCTGTCGGTCGACCCGATCGACCTGCTGCCCGCGAAGCTCCCGGCGATCGGCGAGTGGGCGGACACCCGGCTGCTGCCGCAGGTCCTGCTCGCCGACCGCAGGCACGCGCTGCCCGCCGAGGCGACGAGCCACCTGCTGATGACGGCCGCGCTGTCCAAGCCCGGCGAGCTCTACGCAGGTCTGCCGATCGCCCGTGAGGCGCTCGACCCCGCATCGCTCGCCGAGTTCGCCTGGGCCGCCTTCAAGGCCTGGGAGCAGGGCGGTGCGCCGTCGAAGGAGAACTGGGCGCTCGCCGCGCTCGGCTGGTTCGGCGACGACGAGACGGTCCGCCGCCTCACGCCGCTGATCCGCAACTGGCCGGGCGAGAGCCAGCACGCGCGGGCCGTCACGGGCCTCGACGTGCTCGCCGAGATCGGCACCGAGGTGGCCTTGTCGCACCTGAACAGCATCGCCGAGAAGGTGTCGTTCAAGGGCCTCAAGACCAAGGCGCAGGAGAAGGTCGCGCAGATCGCCGCCGAGCTCGGCCTGTCCCGCGACCAGCTCTCCGACCGGCTCGTCCCGCGCCTCGGCCTCGACGACGCGGCGACGCTGGTCATCGACTACGGCCCCCGGCAGTTCACCGTCGGCTTCGACGAGCAGCTCAAGCCGTTCGTGCTCGACCCGGACGGCAAGCGCCGCAAGGAACTGCCGAAGCCGGGCGTGAAGGACGACGAGGACAAGGCGCCGCTGGAGCACAAGCGCTTCACCGCGCTCAAGAAGGACGTCCGCACCATCGCGTCCGACCAGATCCAGCGCCTCGAACGGGCCATGGTCGACCAGCGCACGTGGTCGGCGGAGGAGTTCCTGACGGTTCTCGCCGCGCACCCGCTGCTGTGGCACCTGGTCCGCCGGCTGGTGTGGATCACGGACGAGGGCAGCTCGTTCCGCCTGGCCGAGGACCGCACGCTCGCCGACGCGCACGACGACGAGTTCACGCTCCCGGAGAACGCGACGGTCCGCGTCGCGCACGCGGTCGACCTGCACGGCACCGCCGAGGCCGCGGCGTGGGGCGAGGTCTTCGCGGACTACGAGATCCTCCAGCCCTTCCCGCAGCTCGGCCGCCCGGTCCACCTCGTGCCCGAAGGCGACGAGCTCCTCCCGATGCTCAAGAAGTTCTGCACCACTCCGTACCCGATCGGCAAGCTCCTCGGCCTCACCAAGAAGGGCTGGGTGCGCGGCGCCCCGCAGGACGCGGGCGTCGAGTGCTGGATGACCCGCCCGTTCCCGGACGGCGGCGCGCTCGTCGCGTCGCTCGAGCCCGGCATCGCGGTGGGCGCCATGGACGTGTTCCCCGAGGTCGGGTTCAGCGACATGTGGTTCTCCCCCAACGGGTACGGCACCTGGTCCGCGCCCAAGGACGCGCCGGCCACCTACCCGATCGACCCGATCACCCTCTCCGAGCTCCTCTCCGAACTGGAGTCACTGCAGTCATGACCAGTACGCAGACGATGCAGCGTCCTCCCGCCGAGGTCCGCTACGCCGACGAGCTCGCGCGGCTGCGCGACGGCGACACCGCCCCCAAGCCTCCCGGCTGGGCGTTGAGCCTCGAAGCCGCGCGGAAGTTCGTCGTGGGCGACGACAAGTCCGGGATCAGCAAGAAGTTCGTCGGCGACCCGTCCCTCGTGGACAGGGCGCTGGTGACGCTCGCGACCAGCCGCGGCCTGATGCTGGTCGGCGAGCCCGGCACGGCGAAGTCCTTGCTGTCGGAGATGATCGCGGCGGCGGTGTGCGGCGAGTCGACGCTGACGATCCAGGGCGGCGCGGCCACGACCGAGGACCAGATCAAGTACTCGTGGAACTACGCGCTGCTGGTGGCCGAGGGGCCGTCGCCGCGCTCGCTCGTGCCGGCGCCGATGCTGCGGGGCATGGCCGAGGGCAAGATCGTGCGGTTCGAGGAGATCACCCGCTGCCCGCTGGAGGTCCAGGACTGCATGCTGTCGATGCTGTCGGACCGGGTGATGGCGATCGGTGAGCTCAACGGGCCGGACGGCATGGTGTTCGCGCAGGACGGGTTCAACGTGATCGCCACGGCGAACACGCGGGACCGGGGTGTCAACGAGATGAGCGCCGCGCTCAAGCGGCGGTTCAACTTCGAGACGGTCTTCCCGATCGCCGACTTCGACACCGAGCTGGCGCTGGTCGAGCAGGAGGCGGCGAAGCTGCTGGCGAAGTCCGGCGTGGAGCTCGCGCCGCGGCGGGACGTGCTGGAGGTGCTCGTGCGCACGTTCCGCGACCTGCGCGAGGGCGGCGACCGGCTGACCACGGTGATGAGCACGGCCGAGGCGGTGTCGGTGGCGCACGCCGTCGGGCTGCGCGGCTGGTTCCTGCGCGGCGAGGTCGGCTCGGCGGCGGACGTCGTGGAGTGCCTCGCGGGCACGGCGGCGAAGGACAACGCGGAGGACCTGGCGCGGTTGCGCCGTTACCTGGAGCAGCACGCGTCGCGGCGCAAGGGCAAGCAGTGGCAGGAGCTGCACCGCGCCCGGCACCTGCTGCCCGGCTGATGGGGGCCGTGTTCGTCGGCGTCCGGCACCACAGTCCCGCCTGTGCCCGCCGCGTCGCCGCCACCATCGCGGAGCATCAGCCCGCGTACGTGCTCATCGAGGGTCCCGCCGACTTCAACGAGCGCATCGACGAGCTGCTGCTCGGGCACGAGCTGCCGGTCGCGTTGTTCAGCTACTCCGACCAGCACGCGTCGTGGTCGCCGTTCTGCGACTACTCCCCGGAGTGGGTGGCGATCACCGAGGCCCGCCGAGTAGGCGCCGAGGTCAGGTTCATCGACCTGCCGGCGTGGCACGAGGCGTTCCGCGACGTCAGCAACAGGTACGCGGACGCCGAGCTGCGCTACGCCGAGGTCGTCGACCGGCTGTGCGCGGAGTTCGCGGTCGACAACGTGGACGTGCTGTGGGACCACCTCTTCGAGTGCGAGAGCGAGCCGAAGGGCATGGCCGAGTACTTCGACCTGCTGCGCGGCACGGCGAAGGCGGACGACGGCGACTCGGCGCGCGAGGAGTACATGGCGCGCTGGGTGCGGGCGGCGGTCGCCGACGCGGGCGACCGGCCGGTCGTCGTGATCACCGGCGGCTTCCACACCGCCGCGCTCAAGGCCCAGCTCGACGGCGGCACCGAGTGGCCCGAGGTGCCGGAACGCGAACGGGGTGCGAGCTATCTCGTGCCGTACTCGCACGCACGGCTGGACGCCTTCACCGGCTACCAGTCGGGCATGCCGTCCCCCGGCTACTACCAGCAGGTCTGGGAGAACGGGGCGCAGCGCGCGGCGGACTGGCTGGTCGAGTCGGTCGCGACGCGGCTGCGCAAGCGGAAGCAGGCGGTGTCGACGGCCGACCTGATCGCCGCGCACACCCAGGCCGGTGCGCTGGCCCGGTTGCGCGGGCACGAGAACCTGGCGCGCACGGACGTGCTCGACGGGCTCACCAGCGCGTTGATCTCCGAGGACCTGACGCAGCCGCCACCGTGGACGCGGCGCGGCACGCTCCAGGCGGGCGCGCACCCGGCGCTGGTCGAGATGATCGGGGCGTTGCGGGGCGACAAGGTCGGCCGGCTGCACCCGGACACGCCGGCGCCGCCGCTGGTCAACGCCGTGCAGGAGCTGTTGCGGGCGCACGGGCTCGACCAGGAGGGCAAGGTCGCGCTCGACCTGACCGACGCCGGTCAGCTGGAGCGCAGCCGGATCCTGCACCGGCTGAGGGTGCTGGGGATTCCGGGTTTCGAGCGCACGAGCGGGCCGGCCGAGGGCGCCAAGCCCCAGTTCGAGGAGCAGTGGACGCTGCGGCCGGCGCAGGAGCGGCTCGCGGCGTTGATCGAGGCCGCCGAGAACGGTGCCACGCTGGAGGAAGCGGCCGGGGCGGTGCTGGAACGGCGGTCGCGCGACGCGCAGCTCCAGCAGCTCGCCACGATTCTGTTCGACGCGGTGCTGTGCGGGATCTCGGCGTTGTCCGGCAAGGTCAAGCAGTCGCTCAACGAGGGCGTCCGCGAGACGGGCGACCTGGCGGCGCTGGGGCACGTGCTGAGCGGTGTGCTCGGGTTGTGGCGGCACGACAGGTTGTTCGGCACGAGGCGGGACCCGTTGCTGGGCTCGGTGATCGACGCGGGCACGGCGCGCGTGCTGTGGCTGATCGAGGGCCTGCACGGCGGTCCGGCACCGGCGGACGCGAACCGGCTCAAGGCGATGGCGGCGACCCGGGATGCCGTGCTGCACGCGAAATCCGCGCTCTCACTGGACGCGGTGGACGTCACGGGCGTCGCGACCAGGGTGAGCAACGACGTGCAGGCGCCGCCGGATCTGCGTGGTGCGGCGCTCGGGCTGGCCTGGACGCTGGGCAGCCAGCCGGACGTGCGCAAGGTCCGGACGATCGACGCGCTCGGCGACTGGCTCGCCGGTCTGTTCGCGGTGGCGCGCGAGGAGGTGCTGGCGAGCCCCGACCTGGTCGGGGTGCTCGACGAGCTCGTCAGCGCGATGAACGAGGACGAGTTCCTGGTGGCGCTGCCCGCGTTGCGGCTCGCGTTCAGCTACTTCCCGCCCCGGGAGCGGGAGACGATCGCGTCGACCGTGCTCGCCCACCGCGGCGTGGAGGGCAGTGCGCGGGGTGTCACGCGGTTGACCGTCGACCCGATGGTCGTGGCGGAGGCGATGGCGATCGAGAAGCGCGTGGACGCGTTGCTGGTGAAGGGCGGGCTGGCATGACGGACCTGGAACGCTGGCGGCTGATCCTCGGCGAACCCGCGTCGCGCTGCACCGGAGGCCTGCAGGGCGAGGGCGCCCGCCGCGACGCCGCGCTGGAATGGCTCTACGGGCGTGATCCCGACCTGGCCGAACGCGGAGTGCGCAGGAGCGGGCCGCGGTCGGGCGGCAACGAGGACTCGGTGCTCCAGACCGTCGACTGGCTCGACGAGGTGCATCAGCTCTTCCCGCGCGAGACGATCGAACGGCTGGAACGCGACGCCGTCGAACGGTACGAGATCACCGACGTGGTCACCGATCCCGAGGTGCTGCAACGGATCGAGCCGAACCCGGCGCTGCTGCGCGCGGTGCTGCGGACCAAGCACCTGATGAACCCGGCGGTGCTCGCGCTGGCGCGCAAGATCGTCGAGGCGGTCGTGCGGCAGCTGATGGAGAAGCTGAAGACGGAGGTGCGCACGGCGTTCAGCGGCACGAAGTCGCGGCGGCCGAGCATCCACAAGAACTCGCGCAACTTCGACTTCCGCTCCACGATCAGGGCGAACCTCCAGCGCTACCAACCAGAAGAGCGCAAGCTCGCGATCGAGCACCCGAAGTTCGTCTCGCGCACCAAGCGGCATCTCGAGCAGTGGCAGGTGATCCTGCTGGTGGACCAGTCGGGGTCGATGACGAGCTCAGTGATCCACTCGGCGGTCACGGCGGCCTGCCTGTGGGGGTTGCCGGGACTCAAGACGCACCTCGTCGCGTTCGACACGAACGTGGTCGACCTGACCTCGGACGTGACGGACCCGGTGGAGCTGCTGATGAAGGTGCAGCTCGGCGGTGGCACCGACATCGCGAAGGCCGTGGCGTACGGCGCGAACCTCGTGGACAGTCCGCGCCGGTCGATCGTCGCGCTCATCAGCGACTTCTACGAGGGCGGCAGCGAGGCGAACCTCGTGCGCACCGTCAAGAACCTGTGCGAGCAGGGCACCCACGTGCTGTGCCTCGCGGCGCTGGACGACGAGGCGAACCCGGACTACGACAGGGCTCTGGGCCAGCGGCTCGCGAACGTCGGCGCCCACGTCGGCGCGATGACCCCAGGACAGCTAGCGGAATTCGTTGCGGAGAAACTCAGGTGACCCGATCCGACCTCCTGGCACTGACCCCGGACGCGCTGGCGGCGCTCGCCAACCGCGGTCTGGTGAAGCGTGCCGTCAAGGAACTGGACGCGGGCGTGGTGCCGGCGCTGGACACGGACCCGTCCGGTGCCGTGCAGGGCAAGTTCCCCGACGGCACCACCACGACGCTGCCACCGGGCATCGCCCTGGACGCGGCCGGGTGCAGCTGCGGCGCGACCGGTGTCTGCCGCCACCGCATCGCCGTGGTCCTCGCCTACCAACGCACCCAGGAGGCCGGCGCACCGGCCGAGCTGTGGTCACCGGGCGCGGTGACGGACGCCGACCTGGTCGCGTTGATGGGCGAACGCACCCTGCGCCGGGCGCGCAGGGCGTTCCAGGCGGGCTACCGGGCCAAGCTCCGCCGCCCGTCCCAGGAGGACCAGACCGCGCAGGCGGAACTGCCGACCTGCACCGTCACGTTCCTGGTGCCCGGCGACCTCTCCTACGTCCACACCGACGCGGTCAACAAGGACGAGGCCACCGCGCTGGCCGTGTGGGCGTTCCAGGAGGCGGACGCCCAGGGCACCGACACGGTGGACGTGGGTGGTTCTCCCACCACCGCAACGGATCTGACCGCGGTGACCGACCTGCTGGACCAGCTCCTGCTGGACGGCGCCACGAACGCGAGCGAGGTGCTGGACGTCGCGTGGCAGCGCCTGCACCGCGACCTGACCGCGCAACGCCTGCACTGGCCTGCCGCCGTCATCACCGACCTGCTGGCGCAGCTGGCCGCCTACCGCACCCGCAGCGCCGACTACGAGGCCGAGCAGTTCGCCGCCCTGCTGACCGAACTGCACGCCCGCACCACGGCCACCGGCGCCCGAGCCGAGGTCCTGGGCCCGGACGAGCCGGCGGAGACCCCGCTGAAACGAGTCCGGCTGACCGCGCTGGGCGCCCGGCTGCGCTCGGAGACCACCGCCGACGTCTACTTCGCCTCAGGTGACGTGGTGCTGGTCCAACGCGACACTCCCCTGCGCACGGGCCAGAAACTGGCGACCTCGAACGTCGTCTCGGAGTCGGCCACCCGCAACGCGAGCCGGGCGGTGACGCTGAAGACCAGCAGGGTCGCCAAGACCTCGCTGACTCCGGTGGGCACGGCCTGGGACCACCTCCCCCAGGCACTGGTGGTCGACGACTACGACAAGGCGGCCGCGCACCTGGCCGACCTCCCGCCCCGGCAGGTCCGCGCACGGGTGGAGGCCGAACTGGTCAGGGCGATCCGGGTGAGCGAGGTGACCGACCTGGCCTACGACCCGGCCGCCCAGCGCCTGACTGCCACCCTGCACTCCCCCACCGGCACCACGTGTTCGTTGGTGGCCACGCACCGCGCCATCGCCCCGAACGCACTGGACGCCCTGACCACGGCACTGCGGGCCAACCCGACCACGGTCACCGGCAGCGTCCGCCGGCACCGCGGCGGACTGGTCGTCGACCCGCTGGCCGTCCACTGCGACGCGGGCGTGGTGGTCCCGGATCTGGCCAAGGACACGACCCCCCAACCGCTTGCGCCGGGCGTCACCGCGTCGGACCCGTTGAGCGCCGCGGTGGACAGCGCGCTGACGGTGCTGGCCGAGGCCGCGCACCGGGGTCTCGACCACCTGACCGACAGCCTGCTGGGCCGCGTCCGGGAGGTGGGCGCCCACCTGCACAAGGCAGGCCTCAAGACGGCGGCGGCCCAGGTGACGGCCTTCGCCGACGGCCCGGCGTCAGCCTCGTGGCTGCGCGCCTACCTGCGATTACTCGTCACGGCCGACGCGCGCTGACGAGGCCTCGCCCGACTCCGTCCGGCACGACCTGCCCCGCCACCACCGACGAGGTGGGGTCGATCCGCTGGGACAGCACGTAGTCCTCGGCGGCCTCGGCGACGCGGCCGAGCCGTTCGAGCACGAAGCCGCGCAGGTACGCGGCACGGGCCGCTCCCCAGCCGCCGAGCGCGATGCCGCGACCGTAGGCGTCGAGGGCGGCGTCGAGCCGGCCGCACGCCGCGAGGGCGTCGCCGCGCAGGGCCCACGTCCTGTCGTCGCCCGGGCTGAGTTCGACGAGCTCGTCGGTGTAGCCGAGGGCGCGCTGGCTCAGGCCCACCGTCAGGTGGGTGCGGGCGAGGAACGAGTAGAGGGCGTAGGCCTCGTCCGCCCACGCCAGCCGGTCCATCTCGCCGGCGGGCGTGACGGCGGTCAGGGACTCCAGCGCGCGGCCCAGCAGGCGATGGGTCTCGGCGATGTCGCGGCGCACGAACGGCACCGCGGCGATCGCGCGGTGCAGGCGGGCGCGGTGCAGCGAGGCGGTGAAGCCGTGTTGCGGGAGTTCGGAGGAGGCCTTGGTCGCCAGGGCGGCGGCCGCCTGCAGGGAGGTCGAGTCGGCGCCTCGGGCGGCGGTGCGGAAGACGACGAACAGGGCGAGGTCGCGGCGGGTCGCGGCGGGCAGGCCGGACCTGGCGCCGCGCAACGCCATCGCCTCGACGGCGGACGTGGGGAGGTGACAACGCAGGACCGCGAGTTGTTCCAGGGCCAGGTCGGGTGAGAGGACCTGCTTGCGGGGGTCGATCACGGTCAGGCCGATCACCGAGGCTGCGGAGTGGGGATATCCCAGGCGCAGCAACAGGTCGCAGGCCACGCGCTGGTCGGCCACGCGCAGGGTGCCCTGGATGCGGGCGTGCACCCGCCACCAGAGTTCGGAGGCGAGGTCGACCGGAAACGTGGTCATGTCCGGGCCCACGGCGTCGAGGCGGCCCCAGCTCGCGGCCGTCAGCAGGCGCAGCTGGGCCGAGGGCGGGGCTTCGAAGCGCGGCACCTCGGCGGCGCGGCTCGCCACGAAGGCCGTGGCCATCGCGTGGGTGGTGCGGGCGTGCAGAGCCGAGACCGCCGCCGGGGACGCCGAACTGGCCTGCGGAGCCGAGACCGATGTCCGAGACGCCGAACCGGCCTGCCCGCTCGTCACCGGGGCGGACAGGCCCGCGTAGACGCCGCACGCCACCGGGACGTTCGCCTTGCGCAGGGCGCGCAGGCGGGTGGCGAGGGCTTGGGGACTCGGGTCGGTGCGGTACCGCGGCATGGCGGTGGTCATGCCGGCCTCCTTCAGTTCAGCAGTTCCCAGCCTCGCCGGGTCAGGCGGTGGCGGACCGACCTGCCGTTGCGGTGGGTGGACACGAACCCCGCGGTGCGCAGGGCGGTCGCGTGCTGCGACGCGGTGGGCAGGCTGATGCCCACGTGCTTGGCGAGTTCGGTGGTGGTGCGTTCCGAGGTGAGGGCGCGCAGCACCAGCGTGCGGGTGCGGCCCAGGGCGAGTTCGAGGCTGGCGCCGCTCGGCTGGGGCGCGGTGACCGGGTAGAAGAGCAGCGGTTGTGGTTCGGCGAACATCGACACGGCCGGCCGGGTGAGGCCGTTGAGCACCGGCACGATCAGCATTCCGGTGCCGCGCAACGAGATCTCGGTGTCCCAGCCCAGTTCGACGTGCAGGGCGGGCGAGGTCCACGAGATCGACGGGTGCAGGTGGCCCAGCAGGTCGCCGAAACCCCGCGACACCGCCTGCGACGATCGCAGGCGCACCTCGGCGTCGAACGCCTGGCGGGTCTGCGACCAGTGCGGGCCGAGCAGGTCGCGGAAGCCCGCCGAGAACGCGGAACGCAGGTCCTGACGCGAGGTCGGGGTGCCGGCGGCGAACGAGCGCAGCCACGGCGACGTCGTGCCGAGCATGCTCGCGATCTGGTCGCGCACCCGCACCGACGGCACCTCCAGGACCTGGCGGACGGCCTCGTCGAAGTCGGGACGCGCGGAGTTGAAGAAGTCCGGGATGAACCGGCCGGGCCTGATCAGTTCGGCGAGCGGGCGGATGTGCGGCAGCAGCAGACGGTCCCAGTTGCCGCTGTAGATCGAGAACACCAGCTCGTACATCGGCAGTGGCGCGGACGCGAACCGCGTGCGCGCGAGATCTTCGAGTTCGAACAGAATCGTCAGCCCGCGCCCCTTGGGCACGGCTTCGGACATCACGATTGGCATGTGCTTCCCCCCGGAGTGCCACTCACTTCCGAAGGTACGCAGAATTCGTTGTCCGGTGTCAGCCCTGTTCCACTTGACAACGTTCGGTGGACAAACTCAGACCAGCGGCCCGGCCTGTTCGGTGAGCTTCAGCAGCAGGTCACGGGTGTGGTCGCGCTCTTCGTCGGTCTCCTGGCCGCGCCACAGCAGATCGGCCAGCGTCACCCCATCGAGTGCACGGGAAATGAGGTCCGCCCGTTGCGGGTGCAGGCCGTCCGAATCGGTCTGCTGGCGCCAGCGGGTCGCGGCGACGTCCAGGCGCTGCTGGAGTTCCGGAACGCCGAGCAACGCCGTTACGACGGACGGGTGAGACCACAGGTCGTCGTCCGTTTCGAACGTCGCCCGGATGTGCGCGCGGGTCCACCGGCCCGGTGTGTCCTCGGGTTCGAGCAGCCGCTCGACGGTCGCGTCGTAGTGGTCGAACCACTCCCCGATCAGCCCGACGATCAACGCCTGCTTGGTGCGGAAGTGGTGCAGCAGACCGCCTTTCGACACGCCCGCCTCCTTGGCCACGGCGTCGAGGCTGACGTTCGGGCCTTGCACGATCAACGCGCGCGCGGCGGCGGCGAGCACCTCACTGCGGGTGCGGGGCGCGTTGCGCTGCTCTCCGGGCATGGTGATCAACCTATCGCTTGCTGAACCAACCGTCCAGACGGTACGTTATTTAACAGACCAGATGGTTGGCTAAAGGAGTGGGAAATGCGCAAGTGGGCGGCACTGGGCGTGCTCGCGCTCGCATTGTTGTTGATCGCCGTGGACGGCACGGTGCTGGCGCTCGCCATCCCGGCGCTCCAGCAGGACCTGGCACCGTCGACCGCCCAGATCCTGTGGATCGGCGACATCTACTCGTTCGTGCTGGGCGGCCTGCTCATCACGATGGGCACGCTCGGCGACCGGATCGGCCGCAAGAAACTCCTGCTCACGGGCGCGTTCGGCTTCGGCCTCGCCTCCCTGCTGGCCGCGTTCGCACCGTCGGCGGGCTGGCTGATCGTGGCCCGCGCCCTGCTCGGCGTGGCGGGCGCGACGATCATGCCGTCGACCCTGTCGATCATCCGCAACCTGTTCACCGACCCGGCGGAACGCACCAGGGCGGTCGCGGTGTGGGCGGCGACGGCCACGGCGGGCGCGGCGCTCGGCCCGCTCATCGGCGGCGCGCTGCTGGAGCACTTCTGGTGGGGCTCGGTCTTCGTCATCAACCTGCCGGTGATGGTGGCGCTGCTCGTCTTCGGCGCCTGGTGGCTGCCGGAGTCGCGGGACCCGAACCCCGGCCCGTTCGACCTCGTCTCGGCCGCGCTCTCGGCGGTCGGCGTGGTGCCGCTGGTCTACGCGGTCAAGGAGATCGCCCTGGTCGGCGTGACCTGGACGGCGGTCGCCGCCGCGCTCGTCGGCATCGCGGGCCTGTGGCTGTTCGTGCGGCGCCAGCAGGCCTCGCCGAACCCGATGATCGACGTGGCGTTGTTCCGCAACCCGGCGTTCAGCGGCGCGGTCGGCGCCAGCATGATCGCGATCTTCGCGCTGACCGGCCTGGTGTTCTTCCTGTCGCAGTACTTCCAGAACGTCCTGGGCTACTCGCCGCTCGAAGCAGGCCTGCGCGAACTGCCCCTGGGCCTCGCGGGCGTGCTCGTCGTCGCCGCGATCGGACCGGTCGTGCGGCTGGTCGGCCGGGGCCGCGCGATCGCCCTCGGGCTGCTCGTGGCCGCGGCCGGGCTGACGATCGTCAGCGTCTGGGCGCACTACGGCGCCATCGCGATCGCGTTGGTGGTCATCGGCGCGGGCGTCGGGCTCGCGCTGACGCTCACGACGGACGCGGTGGTGTCCGCGGTCCCGGCGGACAAGGCTGGCGCGGCGTCAGCGGTGTCGGAGACGGCCTACGAACTCGGGGCGGCGCTGGGCATCGCGGTGCTCGGGACCGTGCTCTCGGCGTGGGCGGCGACCGGCACGTTCACCGAAGCCATGCAGGGCACGGCGCTGGTGGCCGCCGCACTCGTGGCGCTGGCGGCGTTCGTGGCCTACCGGCTCATTCCGAACGAGAAGCCTCAGCCAGCCGTTCGTGCAGGCGCTCCCTGATCTGGTCGGGCGTGTAGGCGGCGCGGCGGCGCTGGTTGCGGGCGACGACCACGCCGCTCGCCGCGACACCCGCGAACGCGGCCATGCCGAGCAGCTTCCAGAGCTTCATGTGAATAGGGTACGGGGCTATGCCGACAACCCTGGACAAAGCCGTGGAGATGACCCGCACCGGTGACGTGTGGGTGTTCCGCGGGCGCAGTGCGGCGGACCGGGCCATCCAGGCCATGACCAACAGCCCGGTCAACCACGTGGGCATGGCGATCGTGCTGGACGACCTGCCGCCGTTGATGTGGCACGCCGAGCTCGGCAAGTCGCTCAAGGACATGTGGAGCGGCACGCATCAGCGCGGTGCCCAGCTGCACGACCTGCGCGACGCCGTGGTGACGTGGCACGACAAGTACGGGCAACGGCCGTGGCTGCGGCAGCTCGACGTCGAGGTGACGCGCGAGATGGAGGACGCGGCGCTGCGGACGGTGGCGCGGCTCGACGGCACGCCGTTCCCGTCGACGGCCAAGCTCGCGTCGCGGTGGCTGCGCGGCCGGGTTCCGCTGGGGCCCAAGGCGGACGCGACGATCGAGAGCGCGTTCTGCGCGGAGATCGTGGCCGTCACCTACGAGGAGATGGGGCTGCTGCCGAAGCGCCGGCCCAACTGGTACGACCCGGGCCGCTTCTGGAGCGGCGACGACCTGGACCTGACCGGCGGCGCGAAGCTCGGCCGGGAGATCGAGATCGTCGTCATGTGAAAAGCCTGTCCGCAAGAGGACTGATAACTATCAGCCACTTGACCGGGAAGAGATCCGGTCCCAACGATGGGAGCGGTCTCACCCCGGGAGCTGACAACGATGTCACGACTGCTCGTACTCGTGCTCGCCCTTCTGTTGCCCGCCGCGCCCGCCGTCGCCGCGCCGACCGGCTGGACCGTCACCGGTCCGGGCCAGGTCACCGCCGCAGTAGCTCTGAACAGCGGAAACCTCACACTCACGGTCCGCAACCAGGGCAGAACCGTGTTGCAGCCGGCGTCCGTCGGGCTGACCACGACGGCCGCGGACCTCACGAAGGACCTGACGTTCACCGGACGGTCTGACCGCGTTGTCACCGAGCGGTACTCGATGCCGACCGGCAAACGACAGAACCGCACCGCCCGCATGACCGAGGCCCGACTGGGCTTCCGCAACAGCGCGGGCAGCTTCGCGTTGGTCGTCCGTGCGTCGGTGGACGGCATCGCCTACCGGTACGAGCTGCCGGGCGCGGCGACGATCACCTCCGAGGCGTCCAGTTTCGCGGTGCCGGCCGACGCGAAGGCGTGGCTGCTCCCCTACAACGCCTGGTACGAGGCCAATCGCGTGCGCACGACCGCGGGCGAGGCCACCGGCGACTTCGG
This sequence comes from Lentzea sp. NPDC058450, assembly GCF_042721395.1. Taxonomy (NCBI): domain Bacteria; kingdom Bacillati; phylum Actinomycetota; class Actinomycetes; order Pseudonocardiales; family Pseudonocardiaceae; genus Lentzea; species Lentzea sp. NPDC058450. The sequence continues at coordinate 44,868 of NZ_JBHXLO010000044.1, read as the reverse complement.
GTACCCGTCGCTCTTCCAGACGGGCCAGGACTTCGCGCTGCTCACCGAGTCCGATGTGGACGGCCGGTACGCGGGCAGCCGACTGCGCAAGCAGGGCAACGGGTTCCAGGTGGTGCTGGCCGACGCACAAGTCTCCTCGACCGGCACGACCCCGTGGCGCACCGCGATCGTCGGCGATCTGGCGACTGTCAGCACCTCCACGCTCGTGGACGACCTGGCGAGTCCCGCGAGGTTCACCGACACGAGCTGGATCAAGCCGGGCAAGGTCGCGTGGTCGTGGCTCAGCGAGCACTCCAGCCCGAGCGACTTCGCGCGGCAGAAGCAGTACGTGGACTTCGCCGCCCGGCACGGCTGGCAGTACGCGCTGGTCGACGAGGGCTGGAGCGCCGCGTGGGTGCCGGAGCTCATCCGGTACGCCCGCGCGCAGGGCGTCGAGATCCTGCTGTGGCTGCGCTGGAGCGACCTCGACACGCCGCAGGAACGCGACACCGTGCTGCCGCGGATCAAGCAGTGGGGCGCGAAGGGCGTGAAGCTCGACTTCATGGAGTCCGACTCGCAGGACCGTTATCGCTGGTACGACGCGGTGCTGCAGAAGACGGCCGACCTGAAGCTGATGGTCAACTTCCACGGCTCCACCATCCCGCACGGCCTCGCCCGCACCTGGCCGCACGTGCTCACGATGGAGGCCGTGCGCGGCGCCGAGAACTACCCGCCCGCCGCGAACAACCCGGTGCAGTTCTTCACCCGCAACGTCGCCGGCTCGATGGACTACACGCCGGTGTCGCTGGAGGTAGGCACCAGGGAGGCGTCGATCGCGCACGAGGTGGCGCTGCCCGTCGTCTACGAGTCGGGCTGGACGCACTTCGCCGACAAACCCGAGGCCTACGAACGGCATCCGCAGGCGTTGCGCTACCTCGACCAGCTCCCCACCGCGTGGAACGAGACCCGGTTGCTCGACGGCGATCCGGACTCGCACGCCGTGGTCGCGCGCCGCAACGGCGACAGGTGGTTCGTCGGCGGCATCACCGCCCAGGACCGCACTCTCCAGGCGCCGCTGGGGTTCCTGAACAGCGGGCAGTGGCTGGTCGAGACCGTCCGCGACCCCGGGATCCGGGCCGACGTCGTGCGCGACACCCGGATCATGCGCAGCACCAACACCCTCACCATGCCCACGAAGCGCAACGGCGGGTTCGCCGCGGTCATCTGCCGCTACCGGCCCGGCCTCACGACATGCGACCAGCCGATCCGACAGGTTCCGAAGACCACGCTGACGGTCACGCCGACCGGGCAGACCGACGTCCCGGCAGGCTCGTCGATCGAGGTCACCGGCACGTTCACCAACGGCGACAAGGAGATCCGCGACGTCCGGCTGACCGCGACCGCGCCGACCGGTTGGTCGATCACGGGTCCCGCGATCGAACGACGGACGCTCGCGCCGGGCGAGTCGATCACCGGACGCTGGCAGGCGCGTGCGGGTGGCCAGACCGGGCCGGTGGACGTGCCGATCGTCGCCACCTTCGGCGGCGTCCACGTCGAGCAGGCGGTCAGGGCGTTCGTACCACCACCGGTACCGGGCAACGGAACGCAGCTCAGCGATCTGCCGTTCATGACCGAGTCCAACGGCTGGGGCCCGGTCGAACGCGACAGGTCGAACGGCGAGAACACCGGCGGCGACGGCAACGCGCTCACCATCGGCGGCGTCACCTACGCCAAGGGACTCGGCACGCACGCGCCTTCCGAGGTCTCGGTCTACCTCGGCCGCGGCTGTGAACGCCTCACCGCGAAGATCGGCCTCGACGACGAGACCACCGAGACGGGCTCGGTCGCGTTCCAGGTGTTCGGCGACGACCAGCTCCTGTACGACAGCGGGATCATCCGGGACAAGGGCGCGGCGGTGCCGATCGACGTCGACGTCGCGAACGTCCGCATGCTCAGCCTCCGCGTCACCGACGGCGGCGACGGCCGCAACTTCGACCACGCCGACTGGGCGGAGGCAGCGCTGACATGCTGATCAACCGCAGGACGTTCCTGTACGCGAGCAGTCTCCTCGCCGTCGTCCCGAAAGTCTCGCTCCCCCAGCTGAAGGACACCTACTACGAGGTGCTGCTGCGGCACACGCGGTGGGCCGAGACGCAGTACGACGCCACGGCCGGACGCTATCGGCGCACCGACTTCGGGTTCGCGGTGGTGCTCGGCAACGCCGTCCTGCTCACCCGAGGCACCTACGACGCCGGACTCGCGGGCGTCGAGAAGGACGTCCTGCGCGACCACACCCTCGCCACGATCAAGCACTTCGCGGCGAGCAACCTGCTGGCGGGCGGCACGGAGTGGGGCAAGACCCTGTTCTGGGACACCACGTTCCAGTCGTACTTCGTGCTGGCCGCCCGCCTGCTCTGGCCGGACCTCGACGCGCAGACCCGCGCGAACGTCGAGGCGATCGCGCGCGGCCAGGCCGACTACACGACGTCGCTCGGCACCGCGAACGACCCGCGTTCGGGCAGCTGGACGCCGAACGGCCTGACCGGCGGCCACCGGGGCGACACCAAGCTGGAGGAGATGGGCGTCTACGCCCAGGCGCTCGCGCCCGGTCTGGCCTGGCACGGCGACGGGCCGGGCTGGCGCGAGGCGTTCGGCCGCTGGAGCCGCAACGAGGCGGGCCTGCCCGCCGCCGACCTCGCCAATCCGTCCGTTGTGGACGGAACCCCGATCAGCGCCAACACCGCGACGAACCTGCACGACACGTTCATCGTGGAGAACCACGGCTCGTTCGGTCCGCACTACCAGGAAGAGCTGTGGCGCACGTCCGGCCGCAACGCCGTGCACTTCCTGCTCGCCGGACGCCCGTTGCCCGAGGTGCTGACCAGGCAACCGAACGGCGAGCTGCTGTGGCGCACCATCCTCGCCACGATGAGCGACGCGGGCGAGCCGTTGATGCCGATGGTCAACGACCGCGAGCACCTCTACGGCCGTGACGTCATCCCGCTCGCCTTCCGCTCCACGGTGCTGCGCGACCCGATGGCCGCCTGGGCCGAGGCCGCGCTGGCCGCGAAGCTCCTGGCGTACCAGGCGCATCCGCCGACCTACCGGCTGGCGAAGTTCTCCGGGGAGGCCAAGTACGAACCGGAGGCCCGCGCCGAACTCGCGATCAGCTACCTGCTGCACGAGCTCCGCCCTGCCGCGCCCCCGGTGTCGTCGCACGAGTTCTTCTCCCGTGCGGCGATCACGATCGACCACGGCGCCGATCCCGGCCTGCTGACGCACCAGTCGGTGGCCGCGTGGGCGGGCACGGTGACCAAGCCGGGGTTCACGAAGCTCGCCTGGCAGCCGTCGCACGACGACTGGCTGTTCAAGATCAGCGGCGCGACCCCGATGCTGTTGCCTCCCGCCGCGGTCGTCCAGCGCAACACCGTGGCGTACCAGCAGGTTCGGAACGGTTTCGACGCGACGGCGAGCCTGCTGCGGTTCGCGGACGGCTTTGCCGGGACCGCTACTCTGCCGACCGGCACGATCGTGTGCGCACTCCCCCGGCCCGGCCGCGTCGACGTGCACAACCTCGCACTGGCCGGGATCCTCACCGGTTCCCGCACCTACACGGGTTCGGCGGGGCGCGTCACCGTGGCCGCGCGCGAGGGTTTCCGGGTGGACGAGCTGACGTTCGCCGCGACCTCCGCGCGGTACGTCCGCATGATCGGCGTGACGCCGCACCCCACCTACGGCTACTCGCTCTTCGACTTCGAGGCGGGGCAAGCGATTGCGACCACCGCGTCGTCGTCCGACCCCGGCTACGAGCCCACCAGGGCGACCGACGGCGACCCGGCGACTCGCTGGGCCGTCGCCCGTGCCGAACGCGGCCGCGCCGACAGCTGGCTCGCCGTCGACCTCGGCGCTCCCACCTCCGTGCAGCGCGTGCGCCTGCGCTGGGAGACGGCGGCCGCCGTCGCGTACCGGATCGAGACCTCGCTGGACGGCAGCGCCTGGACGACCGCCGCGGAGTACCCGCGCCCGGACCTCAGCACGCCGGGCTGGCTCGACGTGGACGGCAAGGCGGGGTTCGTCGCGCGGTCCGCGACCCCGTTCGTCGTCAACGGCGACACGATCACCGTCCCCGCCGGCCTGGTGGAGGGGTACGTCCGCGCCGACCTGCGCAAGATCGCCGCGGAACCGGCACCGGTCTGCCCGGCCGGCGTCGTGGCGAGCACCGCCGACGGGTTCCTCAGCCTGTTCAACCTGACGGCCGCGGACGCCACCGGCACCGTGCGGCTGCGCGGCACCCGGCTCTACCGCGGCACGCAGGTCACCACCCGCGACGGCACCGAGTACGCGCTCACCCTGCCCGCGGCGACCGCGCGGGTCGAGGCGCCGTGGTTCACCGCCCGGAACCTCCCGGCGGGCATCACCGCCGTCGTGCACGACGGCCGGAGCGTGACGTTCCGGGGCGGCCCGGCGATGTTCGTGCTGACCCACCGCGACGGCCGCACGCTCCCGGTCGTGCTGGGCAGGTCCGAACGCACGGTGATCATGCCTGGCGCGCAAGCGTTTCCGTCCGACGACCTGGCGCTCGGCCGCGTGACGTTCCCGAACTCCGTGCTGCCGTCCGGCATGAGCGACCCGGCCGCCGCGGTCGACGGCAAGCCGGGCACCGCGTGGACACCGGGCCGCGACGGCCGCATGGTGGTCGACCTCAGGGCCGTGCACGACGTCGCCGTCAGTCTGGAGTGGACGGCCGGGCGACCGCCGCCGCACACCGTCACCTACAGCGTGGACGGCAGGACCTACGGCAGCACGCCGTCCGGCCGGTACGTGGCCGTGTCGACGCAGTGGCGGCCGGGACACGCGTCACTGCGCACCCTCGCGGTCAGGTAACAGGGACGATCCGGGCGTCGAGCAGCACGCCGTCCTCGATCTCCAGCAGCCCGAGGGTGCCGTGCGGCTGCCGCCGCTTCTCCGTGGGCGAGCCGGGGTTGAAGACGCGCACGCCGTCTTCCTCCTCGTCCCACGGGATGTGCGAGTGCCCGAACACGATCAGCCGGGCAGCGGGGAACAGCCGCCGCATCCGGGTGTTGCGGCCGGCCTTCTGACCGCTGTCGTGGATCATCGCGAACGGCAGCCCGGCGATCTCGCCCTCGACCACGTCGGGCGCTCCCCAGGCCGCCACGTCCGCGCCGTCGTTGTTGCCGCGCACGACGGTGACGGGCGCGTACTGCGCCAGCTCGTCCAGCACGGGGGTCACGCAGACGTCGCCGCCGTGCAGGATCAGGTCCGCGGACCTCAGGTGGTCCGCGACGGCCGGAGGGCACCGCTTCCAGAACCTCGGCCCGTGGGTGTCGGACAGCACGACGACTCGCACGCCCGTGACCGTACCAAGATCAGCCACTTCGCAGCCTCACCACTCGGACCATATCTGTATCGATAGAAATATCGGAAGCGTCTAGCGATAGGTATCTCTATACCTATATGGTCCGGCACCATGAAGTCACGAGAGGTCGAGGACGACCTGCTGGACGGGGCGCTGACCACCGCCCACTCCGGGCTGGTCACGGCGTTCGGGCACGTGTCGGCACTCGTCGGCGACCGGGTCCTCATCACGCCGCCGCGTCCGCTGGGCACGCTCACCCTCACCGACCGCGCCGTCACGCTCGACCGCACTGCCACCGCACTGCCGGAGGGCACGCCCCAGGAGGCGTGGATCCACCTCGCGATCTATCGCGCCCGCCCGGACGTGCACGCGATCTGCCGCGCCCAGCCCGAGACGGCCACCGCGCTCGCCTCCGCGGGCGTGCCGATCCGGCCGTTGCACGGGCAGGGCGCGTTCCTCGGGCCCGAGGTGCCGGTGTTCGACGACCCGCGGCTCGTGCGCGACGAGGAACGCGCCCGCGCACTCGCCGCAACGCTCGGCAGCGCGCCCGCCGTGCTGATGCGCGGCAACGGCGCGGTGACCGTCGGCGCCGACGTCGGGCAGGCCGTGGCGCGGATGTGGCTTCTCGAGACCTCGGCGCGGATCAACGCCCAGGCCGTCGCCGCCGGGCGGCCCAGGGTGCTGTCCGCGGACGAGCAGGCGGCCTGGCGCGCCGCCGAGACCGAGCTGCTGGGCCGGCTCTGGGCACACCTGCGAACCGACAGGGGACAGTCATGATCACGTTGCACGACATCGCGTACGTGCGGTCCGGTACGGCGGACGCGACAGCCGCGGCGGACTTCGCCGTCGACGTCGTCGGCATGGAACTGGTCGCCGAGGAGGACGGCGTCACCTACCTGCGCGCCGACCACCGGCACCACTGCCTCGCGTTCGAGCAGGGCGAGGCCGGGGTGCTCGCGTCCGGGTTCAGCCTCACCGGGCCGGACGCGTTGGAGGCAGCGGAGAAAGAGCTCGAAGCGGCGGGGGTGAAGGTCGCCCGGGGCACGCCGAAGCAGGCGCGGTCGCGACGCGTCGAGGAGTTCATCGCGTTCGACGACCCCTTCGGCAACCGGATCGAACTGGTGCACGGCCAGGTGCAGCTCGCCCGGCCGGTCCACTTCGGACGCACAGCGGGCATCACCGAGTTCGGGCACATCTGCTTCGACGCTCCGGACGTCAAGCAGGCATACGAGTTCTGGTCCGGCCTGTTCAACGTCAAGGTGTCGGACTGGATCGGCGACTGGGCGTGCCTGATGCGGTTCGACCCGGTGCACCACAAGCTCGCGGTGTTCCGCGGCAGCGAACCCGGCCTCTGCCACATCAACTTCCAGGTCGCCTCGCTCGACGACGTCATGCGCAACTGGCGGTTCCTGCAGTCGCGCGGCGTGGAGATCGAGATGGGGCCCGGCAGGCACCCGCAGTCGACCGCGATCTTCGTCTACTTCAAGGGGCCCGAGGGCCTCACCTACGAGTACTCCTACGGCGTCCGGAACCTCGACGACGACTGGGTTCCGCGGGTCTTCGACCCCACCGAGCCGGACGCGATCGACATGTGGCACGGCCCCACCCGGCGCGTGCAGACCCAACCGCAGATCCGCCGCCCCCTCGACGCCTAAGGAAGCCGTCATGCGTTTGCTGATCATCGTCTTATGCGGTCTCGCCCTCGCCTTCGACGGCTACGACCTCGTCGTCTACGGCACGACCATCAAGGCCCTGCGCGAGGAGTGGGGCATCAGCGCGGCGCAGGCGGGCACGATCGGCAGTGCCGCCCTGGTCGGCATGCTGGTCGGCGCGTTGCTCGTCGGCACGCTCACCGACCGGTGGGGCAGGCGCCGGACGTTCCTGTTCAGCGTCGCCTGGTTCTCCGTGCTGATGGCGGCCTGCGCGCTGGCCCAGGACCCCGACACGTTCCTGGTGCTGCGGTTCCTCGCGGGCATCGGCCTGGGCGGGCTCATGCCGACGGCGGCCACGCTGACGATCGAGTACGCGGCCGAGAAGCACCGCGCTTTCACTTACGCCGCAATGCAGTCCGGCTACGCGATCGGCGGCATCATGGCCGCGACGCTCGCGATCCCGTTGCTGCCCACGGCCGGGTGGCGGGTGATGTACCTGATCGGCGCCGCGCCACTGGTCCTCGTGCTGCCGCTGGCGTGGAAGTACCTGCCGGAGTCGTTGGAGTACCTGGTTTCCCGCGGCCGCCAGGACGAGGCCCAGAAGCTGGCAGCCCGGATCGGCGTCCCGGTGCCCGCACCGTCCGACAACGCCCGCAGCGGGGTGCGCACGCTGGTCCAGCGCCCGTACCTGCGCCGCACGATCCTGTTCTGGCTGGCGTCTTTCTGCGGTCTGCTGCTGGTCTACGGCCTGAACACGTGGCTGCCCGAGATCATGCGCGCCTCCGGCTACCCGCTCGGGTCCGCGCTGAGCTTCCTGCTGGTGTTCAACCTGGGCTCGGTCGTCGGCGCGCTGCTCGGCGGGCGGCTGTCCGACAAGCACGGCGCGAAGCCGGTCATCCTCGGCTCGTTCGCCCTGGCCGCGATCTGCGCGGCGGCGTTGAGCACGAACCCCGGCCAGGTCGCGATCTACGTCCTGATCGCCGTCGCGGGCTACGGCACGATCGGCACGATGCACCTGATCAACGCCCACGTGACCAGGTCGTACCCGGCCGGTGTGCGGGCGACGGGCATCGGCTGGGCGCTCGGCGTCGGCCGCCTCGGCGCGATCCTCGGCCCGGCGGTCGGCGGCCTGATCATCGACTCCAGCCTCGGCGCCGGCTGGAACTTCTACTTCTTCGCCGTGGTCGCCGTGCTCGGCGCGGCCGCCGTGGCGGCGTTCCCCCGCACCCGTGAACTGGCTGGAGCCCCCGCGTGAACCAGACCGTCGAAAGCGCCGCCGCGGAACTGCTGCGGCGCGAGGACGACCGCGTCGACGGCGAGCCGTTGACCGACACCTGGCCCGACCTGGACCTCGACACCGCCTACGCCATCCAGGACGAGACGCTGCGCCTGCGGCTGACCCGCGGCGAAGCGCTGATCGGCGTGAAGCTCGGCCTGACCTCGCGCGCCAAGCAGCAACGCATGAACGTCGACTCGCCGTTGGTGGCGTGGCTGACCGACGCGATGGCACTCCCGCAGGGCGTGCCGGCACCGCCGCTCATCCACCCGCGCGTCGAGCCGGAGATCGCGTTCGTCATGGGGCGCAGGCTGTCCGGCCCCGGCGTGACGGCCGCGACGGCGATCAGCGCGGTGGACAGCGTCCTCGCGGGCCTGGAGATCATCGACAGCCGCTACCGGGACTTCCGCTTCACGCTCCCGGACGTGGTCGCGGACAACGCCTCCTCCGGCGCGTTCGTGACCGGCAGCGTCCACCGCTCCCCCGGCGACCTGAACCTCGCCCTGGAGGGCTGCGTGCTGTCGTCGGGTTCGTCCATTGTGCACACCGCGACCGGCGCGGCCGTCCAAGGTCACCCCGCGGAAGCGCTTGCGCTCGCCGCGAACACGCTGGGACGCCGGGGAAAGCGCATCGAGGCGGGCTGGATCGTGCTGACCGGAGGCGTGACGGACGCGGTGCCGCTGGAGATGTCGGTGTCCGTCGAGTTCACCCACCTGGGCCGCCTGACGGTGGGGAGCTGAACCGTGCCGATCGTACGCATCGAGGTGGCCCAGGGCCGTGACCCGGAAACCCTCCGCAAGGCGTTGCGGGCCGTCCACGAGGCGGCCCGCGACAGCCTGGGCGTGCGGGACGAGCAGGTCCGGGTGCTGCTGACCGAAGTCCCGCCCCAGCACTGGAGCGCGGGCGGGAAGACCTTGCAGGAACGGGAGCAGGAGCGATGAAGAGCATCAAGCACGTGATCGGCGGCGCCGAGGTCGACTCGGCCGACGGCGCCACGTTCGACGACGTGGACCCCTACACCCAGCAGCCGTACGCGACCGTGGCCCTGGGCGGCGCCCACGAGGCCGACCTCGCCGTGCGGGCCGCCCGCAAGGCGTTCGACGAGGGCCCGTGGCCGCGCATGTCGTTCGAGGAACGCGGAAAGCTCCTGCACCGCCTCGCCGACCTGATGGACGCCCACACCGCCGACCTCGCGCTGGCCGACACCCAGGACATGGGCAAGCCGATCACCGCCGCCACCGCCAAGGACGTCCCGCGCTCGGCCCTGAACTTCCGCTTCTTCGCCGACCACGCCAGGCTTTCCGAGTCGCAGCACCTCCCGTCCGCCACCGGCCACCACACCTTCGTGCAGCACGCCCCGGCGGGCGTGGTCGCGGCCATCGCCCCGTGGAACTTCCCGCTGATGCTGGAAACCTGGAAGGTCGCCCCCGCACTGGCCTGGGGCAACACCGTCGTCCTCAAGCCGGCCGAGGACACCCCGCACTCCGCCTACCTCCTGGCCCGCCTCGCCCTGGAGGCGGGCATCCCGGAAGGCGTCTTCAACGTCGTGCACGGCTACGGCCCCGGCTCGGCGGGCGAAGCCCTCACCACGAATCCGGCCGTGGACCGCATCACCTTCACCGGCGAGTCCGGCACGGGCAGGGCGATCGCCCGCGCCGCCGCCGCGAACCTGACCCCGGTGAGCTTCGAACTGGGCGGCAAGGGCTGCAACCTGATCTTCGACGACGCCGACCTGGACAACGCCCTGTCCTGGTCGCTGGAGGCCGCCTTCGGCAACGCGGGCCAGGTCTGCCTCGCGGGCTCACGCCTCTACGTCCACCAAGGCATCTACGACGAGTTCACCGAACGCTTCGCCACCGCGGCCGCCGCTTTGTCCTTGGGCGACCCGAAAGACCCCACGACCCGCCTGGGCCCGCTCGCGAGCGAGGAGCACTACCGCAAAGTCACCGGCTACCTCGACCCCGAAGCCCACGGCCACGCGAAACTCCTGGGCGGCGGCACCGCACCGGGCTGGTTCGTCAGGCCCACCATCGTCCTGGACCCACCACCCCACGCCGCGGCCCTCCGCGAGGAGATCTTCGGCCCGATCGTCACCATCACGCCCTTCACCACCGAGGACGAGGCGGTGAAGCTCGCCAACGACACCCCGTACGGCCTCTCCGCGATGGTGTTCACCGAGAACCTCCACCGAGCCCACCGCGTCGCCTCGACCCTGAACAGCGGCAACGTGTGGGTGAACTGCTTCTTCGTGCGCGACCTCCGCGCCCCGTTCGGCGGCTTCGGCGACTCGGGCCTGGGCCGCGAAGGCGGCGCCTACAGCAAGGAGTTCTTCACCGAGGCCAGGACCATCACCATGCGCATCACCTCGTAGCGCCCCGAACGTTAATATCGATACATGTCTCTTCCTCACGTCCTGCTGGGCGTCCTCGAAGCGAGGCCGATGAGCGGCTACGAGCTCACGCAACTCTTCGGGGCCTCCACGAGGTGGGTGTGGTCGGCCCCGCAGAGCCAGATCTACCCGGCCCTCAAGAAGATGGAAGAGAACGGCCTCATCCAAGGCGAAGAACAACAACGCGGCACCCGCATGACCCGCACCGTCTACACCATCACCCCCGCGGGCCTGGCGGAACTGAAGGAGTGGATCGGCACACCACTACCGATCCCTCCCTCCCGCGACGCCCTGGAAGTACAAGCCCTCTACTTCGACCTGGTCCCAGCCGAGTCGGCGAAGCGAGTGCTGAAGGAGTTCATCAGCGAACAGGAAGAGGCCCTCGACCACGCCGAGGCACACCAGGCCCGCCTGCTGGCCAAGGACACCGAACTCCTGCGCGAACGCATGACCAAACGCCCACCGGACCAGCACGACCGCATGGCCCGCCTGAAGGCACACGTCTTCGCGGGCCACGCGGCCGTCGCAAGGACCCGCATCGCCTGGGCACAGGAGGGCCTGCGCCTGCTGGACGAGTAGGCGACACACAGCGAGGTGGCCAAGCGGCAGTGGTCGGGGCGTGGTGGCGGGGCGCGTGGGTCGGTGGTGAGCCAAGACGGGTGAGGCCTTGCCGGGTACCAATGGCTTTAGGTGATGCGAAGCCGAAGGCGAGCCCGTACGAGCGCGCGAACGCAATGGCGCAGCCGAGCTACCAGACCTCAACGCAATGCCGAAGGCGAGGCGTCCCTCCTGGGCTCATCACGGCAACCGGTAATGACGTGACGTACCTGCACAAACGCAACCACGCACGCTTGAGATTGGGGCTTGACTTTGGGTGCGAGGTGCTAGCTTCTCGAGCTCGGCCGGGCGCTTTTCAGCCCGGCCTTTTCCGGCCGATCAGCGCCTCGCAAGGGCCCCGAAGTCAAGCCCCAATCTCTATCGACGCGCCAGCGGCGATGACGCAACCAACACTCGTCCGCAGTTCGTCTTTGCGCCCAAACCCAACCACCCCACAAAGGTGACGTTAAAGACCGGGCAAAAGCGGGTACCCGCCCGACCATGGCAAGGGCGATCTGGAGCGGATCCATCAGCTTCGGCCTGGTGAGCATCCCGGTGGAGCTGTACAGCGCCACCGAAGACCACACCGTGCACTTCAACCAGTTCCAACGAGGAACCACCGACCGAATCCGCTACAAACGGGTCAACGAACGCACAGGCCGCGAAGTCCCCTACGACAAGATCGTCAAAGGCCACGAGACCAAGTCCGGCGAGTACGTCCTGATAGAACCAGAGGAACTCGACGAGATCGCCCCGGGCCGCAGCCGAACCCTGGACATAGAAGCGTTCGTGGACGCGAACGAGATCGACCCGGTCCACTTCCAGAAGACCTACTGGCTGGGCCCGGCGAAGCAGGACTTCGCCCGCCCCTACCAACTCCTGGCCCAGGCGATGAAGAAGACCGGCCGCGCCGGCATCGCCATGTTCGTCATGCGCGGCAAGCAGTACCTGACCGCGATGACCGAGGACAAGGGCGTCCTGGCCGTCCACACCCTCTTCTTCGCCGACGAGATCCGCGCCCCGAAGGACGTCCTCGACGTGACCCCGCCCAACCGGGCCCCGCGAGGCAAGGAACTCGACATGGCGATCAGCCTCGTCGAGTCCATGGCCGACGACTGGCGCCCGAAGGACTACCGGGACACCTACACCGAAAAAATCAACAAGCTGATCAAGGCCAAGCAGAAGGGCCGCAAGGTCAAGCCCGAGGCGGAACCGCAGGAGTCCACCGACGTCGTCGACCTCATGGACGCTCTGCAACGCAGCGTCGAGGCGAGCAGGAAGCGCCGCAAGGTCAGCTGACGACGAGCGCCGTCGCGTTGTCCGTTCCCCGCGCGTACAGCGCCGCCCGCACCAACCGATCGGCCGACCCCTGCCCGGACAGGATCGCCCCGATCCCCTCGTGCCCCAACGGCCCGTAAACCCCGTCGGAAACCAGGGCCAACCGAGAAGCCCGAGTGAACGCCCGCCCGACATTCGACGCAGTCGCATGCCGAACGGTGTTGGTCACCACGTGCTCCATCCGAGGCTCAAACCCAACCCCACGAGCCCGGAAGTACTCAGCCACAGTGTGATCAACAGTCAGCTGCACGAGCTCCGACCCGTCAAAGCCATAAGCCCGAGCATCGCCGGCCCAGGCAACGTCGAACCCGCCCTCGACCCGAGCCACCCCGACAACGATCACCGCATCGCCGGCGTGAACCTGCAACGCATCCCGAGCAGCCAGCACAGCCGCGACCGGATCAACGAGAAGGGCCGCGGCACGGGCAGCAGCCCAGGCCGCCTCGGCCGCAACAGCAGAATCCCCCACCCCGTCGGCGACGACGAACGTGCGGCGCCCGACAGCGAAGGCGTCGGCGTTGTAGGCGCGCGGGCCGCGGTCGGACGCGTGGGTCACGGTGAGCGCGGCGCCCAGTGGCATGGTGCGATCGATCAGCATGGCGGACCTCCCTGACCTCCACTAAGCCGCGTGCGCCTAGGAGTCTGCTGTCAGGACCCTGAGAAATTCTCTAGAACTTCGCCGCCCGGCGAAATCGGGCGGCGGCGCGCACCAGCGCCTCTGACAGCTCCGGCGGTGACACGACCTCGAACTCGACCGTGATGCTCGCCAGCATGAACACCACGTCGTCCATCGTCTCGCCTCCGACGCGCACGTGGCACGACGTTTCGTCCACAGCCAAAACCTCGCCGTAGCTGCGCCACTCCAAGGCCTCAGCAGCGGGCACGCTCAGTCGCACCACACCTTGCACCGGCCACCGATCGGCCACCCGCGCGGCCACGAACGCCCCCGCGTCGCCGCCCGGAATCTCACGCGGCGTGAAGCGCGCACCGAACGGAGTGCGCACGCTCATCCGATCGAGCCGAAAAGTCCGCCAGTCCGCCCGAAAACCGTCCCAGGCCACCAGATACCACCGCCGGCCCCACGTCACGAGCCGGTGCGGCTCGACCTCGCGCTCCGACGAAACGCCCGCGTGCCCGACGTAGCCGAACCGCAGGAGTTGCCGGTCGCGGCAGGCGGTGCCGACCGCCAGCAACGCAGCGGCGTCCACGACAGGCGCCGACCCGGTGAACGGCACGGTCGAGATCTCCAAAGCCGCCACACGGTGCCGCAGAGCGGAAGGCAGCACCTGCTCGACTTTGAGCAACGCGCGCACGGCCGTCTCACCGATGTTCTCGATGCCACTGGCCGTGCGCAGCCCCACGGCCACGGCGACCGCCTCGTCGTCGTCGAGCAGCAACGGCGGCAACTGCGCACCGGACCCGAGCCGGTACCCACCACCAGAGGTGCCCATCGACGCGTGCACCGGATAGTCGAGTGACCGCAACCGATCCACGTCACGGCGCACCGTGCGCGTGGTGACGCCCAACCGCGAGGCGAGCTCCGCGCCGGACCACTCACGACGCGCCTGCAGCAGACCGAGCAACTTCAACAACCGGGCCGAGGACACTGTAGGACCATATCTGTCCTACAGGCCCAATAGCGTCCACGACCATGAAGCCGTTCGAGATCAACATCCCGCAGGAAGACATCGACGACCTGCACCGCCGCCTCGACCAGACCCGCTGGCCGATCGAACCGGAGGGCGCGAGCTGGGCCCAGGGCACGCCACAGCAGCGCCTGAAGACCCTCGTCGAGCAGTGGCGGAACTTCGACTGGCGCGCCAAGGAACGCGAGCTCAACGAGATCCCGCAGTTCGTCACCGAGATCGACGGCACGCCACTGCACTTCCTGCACGTGCAGAGCCCCAACCCGAACGCGAAGCCGCTCATCCTCACCCACGGCTGGCCCACGACCTGCTTCGCGTTCCAGGACATGATCAAGCCACTGACGAACGACTTCCACCTGGTGATCCCGTCGGTCCCGGGCTTCGGCTTCCCCGGCCCCACCACAGAACTCGGCTGGACCATCCCCAGGGTCGCGGGCATGTTCGCGGAGCTCATGCACCGCCTCGGCTACAACAAGTACCTGGCCCACGGCTACGACTACGGCGCCAAGCTCACCCGCGAACTGGGGCTGCGCGAGACCGTCGAGGCCATCCACGTCAACCAGATCTTCTCCGCCGGCGTCACCCAGGAGACGGCGGACATGAGCGTCGAGGCCGAGCGCCTCTCCGTGGAGAAGGCCTTCCGGTACGAGTACGAGCAGTTCGGGTACGTGTCGATGCAGAGCACCAGGCCGCAGTCGGTCGCCCACGCGCTCACCGACTCACCGCTGGCTCAACTGGAGTGGATCGAGTGGGCGTTCCACACGTGGAGCGACCCGGAGATCGGGGTACCTCTCAACGCACTGCTCACGACCGCCTCGATCTTCTGGTTCACCCGGACGGCGGGGTCGTCGGCGCGCTACTACCAGGAGGGTGACGAGACGTGGGGCGAACTGGAGCCGCCGTCGGACACGCCGACGTCGGTCGCGGTGTTCCCGCACGACGTCGGGGTGGCGATCCGGCGGATGGCCGAGCGCAACCACGCCATCGTGCGCTGGACCGAGATGCCGCGGGGCGGGCACTTCGCCGCGCTGGAGGTTCCGGAGCTGATGGCGGAGGAACTGCGACAGGCTTTTCTTTTGTGAGGATAGTGTGATCACGTGAGGTTCACGGCGGGCGGAAGCGGTCACCCCGAACACGGCACGCGGGAACGGCTACGGTGATCACCGTGCGGTTCACGGTCCTCGGCGGCGTCACGGCTCGGGTGGACGGTCACGTCACCGAGTTCGGCCCGACGCGCCCCGGTGCTCTGCTCGGGGTGCTGCTCGCCGGGGCGGGCCAGGTGGTGAGCGCCGACGACCTGGTGGAACGGGTGCTGGGGGCCGCTCCCCCGCCGCGGGCCCGCGCGTTGATGCAGACCTGGCTCACGCGGGTGCGGCAGACGTTGCCCGGCCTGATCGAACGCGTGGGCGCCGGGTACGTCGTCCGGGTCGATCCGCTGGAGATCGACCTGCACCTGTTCCGGCACCTGGTGCGCACGGGCAGGACGGCGGAGGCGCTGGCGCTGGCCCAGGCCGAGCCGCTGTCCACACTGGACACTCCGTGGGCGGTGCGGCTGCGGGCGGACTTCGCGGCCGAGGTGCTCGCCGCCCGGCTCGCCCACGTCGACGCGCGGCTGGAGGCGGGCGAGCACGCGACGCTGGTGCCCGAGCTCCAGGCGCTCGCCGCCGAACACCCGCTCGACGAGCGGATCGCCGCGCAGCTGATCGAGGCGTTGCACGGCAGCGGACGCGCGCCGGAAGCGTTGCGGCACTTCGAGGTCGTGCGGGAGAACCTCGCGACCGAGCTGGGCGCCGAGCCGTCGCGGCACCTCACGACCCTGCACCGGCGGCTGCAGGCCGCCTCGGCGCCGCGTCAGCTGCCGGCCGCACCCAAGCCGTTCACCGGCAGGGCGACGGAGCTCGCGGAGCTCGACCAGCTGCCGACCGGCGTCGTGGTGATCACCGGAACGGGCGGGGTCGGCAAGACCTCGCTCGCGGTGCACTGGGCGCATCGGGCGGCGGAGCGGTTCCCCGACGGCCAGTTGTACGTGAACCTGCACGGCTTCGGCCCGAGCGGTGCCGCGGTGAGTCCCGGCGACGCGGTGCTGCGGTTCCTCGCGGCGCTCGACGTGCCGCGAGCGCAGGTGCCGCACGACCTCGCCGGGCAGTCGGCGCTGCTGCGGGACGCGCTCGCGGACAAGCGGGTGCTCATGCTGCTGGACAACGCCACGGATGCCGAGCAGGTCGAACCGCTGCTGCCGCGCACGCCGCACGCGCACGTGGTGATCACCAGCCGCACGACGCTGAAACCCCACTACGCCAAGGAGTTGCCGCTCGGCCTGCTGCCGCCCGACGACGCCCGCGAGCTGCTGGCCGCGCGGATCGGGCACGACCGGGCGCGGGCCGAACCGGACGCCGTCGACACCGTGGTCCGCCGCTGCGCCCGGCTGCCGCTGGCACTCGCGGTGGCCGGGGCACGGGCGGCGACGCAGCCGGAGTTCCCGCTGGCCGCCCTCGCCGACGAACTGGCGGACCTCGACGCGTTCGCCGACGACGATGACGTCACGGCGGACCTGCGCTCGGTGTTCTCCCACTCCTGCAAGGCGTTGAGCCCGCCCGCGCTGCGGCTGTTCCGGTTGCTCGGCCTGATGCCGGGCTCGGACATCAGCCGCGCCGGCGCCGCGTCGCTCGCGGGCACCCCCCTCGGCGAGACCGGGGAGCTGCTCGCGGAACTGGCCCGCGCCAACCTGATCGACGAACCGGAGCCCGGCCGGTTCACCTGCCACGACCTGCTGCGCGACTACGCCGCCGAGCTCGCCCTCGACAGCGAGCGGGAGGACGCGCTGCACCGGTTGCTCGACCACCTGGCGCTGACCGGCGTGGAGGCGGGCGTCGAGTACACGCCGAGCAGGCGCCGGCCCGCCACGCCCGGCCCCGCGCCGGGGGTGATCGTGCAACGGTTCGGCACGCACGAGGAAGCGCTGGCGTGGCTCATGGCCGAGCACCCGACGCTGATGGCCGCGATGCCGCACGGCACGCCGGAGCAGACGTGGCTGATGGGCTGGTCGCTCGCCGACGCGCTCGACCGGCAGGCCCGCTACCGCGATCTCCTCACCTCGCAACAACTCGCGGTCGCCGCCGTGGAACGGCTCGGCGACACCGACGGGCTGGGCCGGTCGCTGATCAACCTCGGCCGCAGCCTGAGCCGGATGGGCCGCCCGGAGGAGGCCACCGCCGCGCTGCGCCGCGCGCTCGACGTGAACGAGGGCAACCCGGCGGGCCAGGCGGAGGTGCTGCTCAACATCGCGATGCTGTGCCCGGACGACCGGATCGAGGAGGCGCTGGAGCACACCCGGCGCGGGCTCGCGTTGTACGAGGAGGTCGGCGACGCCTACGGCCAGGCGAACGCGCTGACCGGCCTCGCCTGGGGCCACGGCAAGCTCGGTGAGTACGCGCGGACGGTCGAGTACGCCGAGCGCGCGATGCGGATGTGGCAGGAGATGGACCACCTGATCGGCCAGGCCGAGGCGTGGGACAACCTGGGCACCGGCTACCTGGGGCTGGGCGAGCACGCGAAGGCGGCGCAGGCGTACACGCGGTCGTCGGAGCTGTTCCGCCTCGGCGGGGACATCCCGCTGGAGGCAGGCTCGTACGAACAGCTCGGCGACACCCACGCGGCGGCGGGTGACGCCGAGCTGGCTCGGGAGGCGTGGCAGCGGTCGGCCGAACTCCGCACGCAGGCGGGACTTTCGGCCGACCAGGTGCGCGCGAAGCTACAGGCCGAAGGCCAGTAGCACCGACCCGTGCGGGTTCGTGTAGCCCGACGAGTAGCCGGACTGCACGTAGACCATGCCGTCCGAGATCACCGCGCCCGCCCCGGGTCCGGCCATGGTGCCGCCGCGCCCGGTCAGTCCGTTGACACCGCGGACGTCCTGGATGGTGTCGTAGGACCAGAGGATCCTGCCCGTCCTGCTGTCGTACGCGCGGAACTTGCCGTCGAGCGCGCCCAGCCACACCACGCCGGGTGAGCTGGACACGGGCAGGCCGTGCGCCTGGTAGCAGCCGGGCTGTCCGGCCGCGCCACCCGTCGAGCAGCCGTCAGCCGGAGCCGGCGTCTGCCACAACACCTTGCCGATGGCCGGATCCACCGCGAACAACGTGCCGGGATCGGCGTAGTAGGTCGCGATGTAGAGCCGCTTGCCGTCGAAACTGGACCCCCACTGGATGCCCGAGATGCCACCGCTGGGCAACGGCACGCCGAGCTGCCGGCGCCACACGACCTGCCCCGTCGTGGCGTCGAACACGTGGTACACGCCCGACTTCTGGCCGACACCGACGAGCTGACGGCCGTTGACGGTGAAGAGGTTGGGCGTGGCGCCGATGTCGTAGTCGAGGTTCGTGCCGTCCTTCAGCCCGGGGCAGTAGCCCTCGGCGTCGGGTTCGTTGCACGCGCCGCGCCACGTGTCGGCGTCGGTGACCTGGTTGGTCCACTTCACGGCGCCGGTGCGGGCGTTCAGCGCGAGCAGCGAGTCGAACTCACCGCCCTTGCCGGTGTAGTTCTGGCCGGTGCCGACGTAGAGCGTGCCGGTCCTGCGGTCGATCACCGGCGAGCTCCACACCCCGACGCCGGACGGCTCGAACCGCTTGGCGCCGTTGGGCCACGTGCCGACCTGCACCGGCTCGGGCACCGTGTAGTGCCGCCACACCAGCGCACCGGTGTCGACGTCGAACGCGTCGATGTGACCGCGGAACGTGCAGCAGTCGTGCGTGTTCGGCAGCACGTTCTCGGAGCTGGACGTGCCGACGTACACCAGTCCGTTGTGGACGATCGGCGAGCTGGTGGTGATCGAGGCGATGCCGGGATCCAGCTGCACCTGCCACTTCAGGCGCCCGGTGCGCTGGTCGAGCGCGAAGAACCGGCTGGCGCTGTCGCCGAAGAACACCTTCCCGTCGGCGACGGTAGGGCTGTCGGAGTTGAACGCGTACCGGTCGGCGGCGGGGAGCGCGTACTCCCACCTGGCCCGCCCGGTGCGCGCGTCACGGGCGTAGAACTTCCCGTCGGGGCCACCGAAGTAGACGGTGTCCCCCACGATGGCGGGCTGGCTGCGCACGCCGTTGTACACGCCCTTGGGGTAGGCGAACGCCCACTTCAGCTTGAGCTTCGAGGCGTTGCCCGCGTTGAGCCGCCACTCCCCGGCGGCGTGGCGCGATCCGTTGAGGTCCTTCTGCCAACCGGACCAGTCGCCGCTGCCGTGGGCGGTGGCGGGTGACGCGGTCAGCACTACTAGCGCTGCCGTGAGCAGCGCGGTGGTTCTGAGCATGGAATTTTCCCCCTTCCGCACACCACACTGGCAGTGGCGGAAGGGGGAAACGTCCCCCGAAGGTCTCGACGAGGCCTAACCGATCGGTTGATGCGTCACGACGTCGACGCCCGGGAAGCCGTTGCCGACGATGGGGTTCTTCCGGCCGTTGAGGTACTGCTGGAAGAACGCCGGGATGTAGGTCGTGGCGATCCGCCGCTGCTGTTCAGGAGTCAGCGCCCGGTCCGCGCACGTGCTGTCGTTCTCGTAGGACCATTCGGTGTTGAAGTAGTTGTGGTTGGCGTTCTTCGGTGTCACGGCGTGGATCGGCACGACGTTGCGGCCCTTGGCGTTCTCGATGAACGTCGTGCCGCTGACCGCGCCGTCGCAACTGCCGGTCATGGCCGCGAACGGGATCCTGGTGATCCGGTAGTCGAGGTTCTCCGGAGCCTCCGGGTCCGGCGCGTAGTAGTCGGCGGGCGCGAGCGGCAGCACGGCCCTGATCCGCACGCCCTTCGGCAGTTCACCGACGTGCTTGTCCGACGCCTGGTAGACCGCGCCACGGCCACCACGTGAGTGGCCGAGCGTGCCGACGTTCGTCAGGTCGACGTGACCCCTGAACCCCTGCAGCTTCCCCGCCAGCGGCCCCTTGCCGTCGTTGAGGTCGCGCCACATCTCCAGGTGCTTGCTCATCACGGCCGCCCGCGCGACGTCGGCGATCTCGCCCATCTCGCCCGCGTTGACGCCGTTGACGCTCACCGACACGACCACGAAACCCTGCCGCGCCAGCTCTTCTGCGAGGTAGTCGTACCCCCGGTAGCTCGGGAACGCGTCGCCGCCGGGGCACGGCCAGACCCACTGGTCGCCGCGGCACGGCTGCCAGTACCCGTGCGCGAGCAGCACCAGCGGGCGCTTGCCGACGAGCGTGCGCGGCGCGTGCACGACCGCGGTGAGCTCGAGGTCCGCGACCGGACCTCCTGGCTCGCTGTGAAAGCCGGGCACCTGAAATGCCCGCTCACCGAGCGAGTACTCGACCTTTCTCACGCCGGGGCCGTAGTCCGGAGCCGCCGAGGAGGTCGGGGCGGCCAGCACCATCGCCATCGCGACGGCGGCCGCGGCTTTTCCGATTGCCATGTGCCGATCCCATCGGGAACTTGTGGGCGTCCGGTGAGGACGCTGTCACGGTTCTGCCACAACGACATGGCGCGCGAAGCCAGCGAACCGCTGTGCCAACGGCCCGGTGCCGTCGCTCAGCTCACGCCACAGCTCGCGATGCCGGGGCAGCGCGGAACGGTCGGGCACGACCACCACGACGGCGCCCTGCCGCACGAGTGGTCGCGCCGAGATGTCGCTGGTCAGCACCAAAGGAAGTGCGCCGACGAGGGTTCGCGGCGCGTGCACCACGCCGACGAGGCCGTCCGCCTCGTACGTCATGGTCATCGTCGTGGGGCTGTGTTCGTCCTGCGCGGGGGCGGCCTCCGTGCTCGGTGCCGTCAGCACGAGGGCGCACACGACCGCGACTACAACTCTCCCGATCGCCATGGGCACGATCTCACCGAGCCCATGTGCCGGTCACGTCCGGGGTTTGTCACGGTTTTGCCACAGCGCCCTCGACGCCGTCGAGAAGCACCTTCAACCCGCCGCGGAAGTTCTCCAGGGCGTCGTTCTCCAGATAGGGCAACGATGGATCGACCGGGTCGCGGTCGCTCTCCAGGACGTGCAGCATCGGGAACTTCTTCGCCAGGTCGGGCTCGATCTCCGTCAGCACCGCCGACCGCGCGTACCACCACTCCTCGTCGCCCTCACCGGTCTCGCCCCCGGCGGCCCGCGCCTCGGCGACGGTCTGGGCCGCGCCGCGCACGAAGTAGGTGAGGGCACCGGTGATGCCGCGCAGCTGACGGCCGGGCAGCCCGGTGGTCACCAGGATCGCGGCGAGCGCCTCGATCGACGCGAACTCGTGCGGGCCGAGGACCGGGCGGGCCTGCGACACCTGGAGCACCCACGGATGGCGCGCGTAGCACTCCCACAGGTCCTGAGCCCACGCGGCGACGGCCGCGCGCCAGCCGTCGCCGAGGTCGTAGGTCGTCGGCAGCTCGGCCATCGCGCGGTCGTACATGAGGTCGACCAGCTCGTTCTTGCCCGGCACGTACGTGTAGAGCGCCATCGCGGTGCGGCCCAGCCGTTCGCCGACGGCGCGCATCGAGAACGCCATGCCCTGCTCGTCGGCCACCTCGACGGCCGCGTCCACGATCAGGTCCACGCTCAGGCCGGGCTTGCGACCGGGTCGTTGCTCCGGCGCCGCGCTCGCGCGCCAGAGCAGCTCGATGGACCGGCGCGGGTCACCCTGACCTGCGTAGACGACCACGGTTGCGACTCCTTACAACGTAAAGTAACCTCGACGGCCGCATACTTTACGGCATAAAGAATCAAACCGGGGGAACTGTGAACGCTGTCGCGGACAGCCATGACCTGATCCAGGTGCGCGGCGCGAGGGAGAACAACCTCGCGGACGTGTCGCTCGACGTTCCCAAGCGCCGCCTGACCGTCTTCACCGGCGTGTCCGGCTCCGGCAAGTCCTCGCTGGTCTTCGGCACGATCGCGGCCGAGTCGCAGCGGATGATCAACGAGACCTACACCGCGTTCCTCCAGTCGTTCATGCCGTCGATCGGCCGGCCGGACGTGGACGCGCTGCACAACCTGAGCGCGGCGATCATCGTCGACCAGGAGCGGATGGGCGCGAACTCGCGCTCCACCGTCGGCACCGCCACCGACGCGCACACGATGCTGCGGATCGTCTTCAGCCGCCTCGGCGAACCGCACGTCGGCACGTCCGGCGCGTTCAGCTTCAACCTGCCCGAGGGCATGTGCCCCGAGTGCGAGGGCCTCGGCAAGGTCACCACCATCGACGTGGACGCGATCGTCGACCGCTCGAAGTCGTTGAACGACGGCGCGATCGACGCGCCCAACTACGGCGTCGGCACCTGGTACTGGCAGGTGCTCGCCAACTCCGGCCTCTACCCCATCGACCAGCCGATCTCGACGTTCACCGAGCAACAACTGCACGACTTCCTCTACAAGCCGACGACGAAGCTGAACATCAACGGCACCAACGTCACCTACGACGGCCTGATCGCGAAGCTCCAGCGCACGGTCCTGTCGAAGGACCGCGAGTCGATGCAGCCGCACGTCCGCGCGTTCGTCGACAAGGCCGTCACGTTCGCGACCTGCGGGAGCTGCCGGGGCGCGCGGCTGAACGAGGCCGCGCTCAGCGCGAAGATCCGCGGCGTGAACATCGCCGACTGCTCCGCGATGCAGATCAGCGACCTCGCGCAGTTCGTGCACTCGATCGACGACCCGTCGGTCGCGCCGCTGCTGGCGACGTTGCGCGACACCCTCGACTCGCTGGTCGAGATCGGCCTCGGCTACCTGTCGCTCGACCGCGAGTCGGCGACGCTGTCCGGCGGCGAGTCGCAGCGCGTGAAGATGGTGCGCCACCTGGGTTCCTCGCTCACCGACATCACCTACGTCTTCGACGAACCGACCGTCGGCCTGCACCCGCACGACATCCAGCGGATGAACAACCTGCTGCTGCGGTTGCGGGACAAGGGCAACACCGTGCTCGTCGTCGAGCACAAGCCGGAGACCATCGAGATCGCCGACCACGTCGTCGACCTCGGCCCCGGCGCGGGCGTCCACGGCGGCCACGTCTGCTACACCGGCGACGTCGCGGGCCTGCGCACGTCCGGCACGCTGACCGGCCGCCACCTCGGCCACCGGGCCAAGCTGCGCCCGGAGTTCCGCTCCCCCAGGGGTTTCCTGCCGATCAGCGGCGCCCGCACCAACAACCTCAAGGACGTCTCGGTCGACCTGCCGCTCGGCGTGCTGACCGTCGTCACCGGCGTCGCGGGCTCCGGCAAGTCGTCGCTGATCCACGGCTCGCTGCGCGGCCGCCCGGACGTCGTGACGGTCGACCAGTCCCCCATCCGCGGCTCGCGCCGGTCCAACCCCGCCACCTACACCGGCCTGCTCGACTCGGTCCGCACGGCGTTCGCCAAGGCCAACGGCGTGAAGGCCGCGTTGTTCAGCGCCAACTCCGAAGGCGCCTGCGAGAACTGCAAGGGCATCGGGCTCGTCTACACCGACCTCGCGATGATGGCGGGCGTCGCCACCGTCTGCGAGAAGTGCGAGGGCAAGCGCTTCACCCCCGAGGTGCTGCGCTACACGTTGCGCGGCAAGAACATCAGCGAGGTGCTCGGCATGTCCGTCGCCGACGCCCGCGACTTCTTCCCGTCCGGCCAGCCGCACGCCGTGCTGAGCCGCCTGCACGACGTCGGCCTGCCGTACCTCTCGCTCGGCCAGCCGCTCACGACGTTGTCGGGCGGCGAACGGCAACGGCTCAAGCTCGCCATCCACATGGCCGAGAAGGCGTCGACGTACGTGCTCGACGAACCCACGTCCGGCCTGCACCTCGCCGACGTCGACCAGCTCCTCGGCCTGCTGGACCAGCTGATCGACGCCGGCAACACCGTCATCGTGATCGAGCACCACCTCGCCGTCATGGCCCACGCCGACTGGATCGTCGACCTGGGTCCCGGCGCCGGCCACGACGGCGGCCAGGTCGTCTTCTCCGGCACGCCGGGAGACCTCGTGTCCACTTCGGACACCCTCACCGCCCGGCACCTGAAGGAGTACCTGTCATGAGCCTGCTGACGGTGACCTCGGTCGTCCCGCTCACCCCGCGGATGACCCGGATGACGTTCACCGGCCCCGGCCTCGCCGAGATCGGCACCTGGCCGGACCAGCAGCTCAAACTGCTGTTCCCCCAGCCAGGCGGGTCGGCGCACGTCTCGGACGCCCCGGACGTCGGCACCTGGTACCAGGCCTACCTGGCCATGCCCGACGACGAACGGCCGTGGATGCGCAGCTTCACCGTGCGTGAGTTGGCCGACGAAGTGCTGACGATCGACTTCGTGCTGCACGGCGCCAACGGCCCGGCCTCGCGGTGGGCGAGCAGTGCCCAGGTCGGGGACGTGATCGGCCGCTTCGGCCCCTCCCCCGACTACGCCCGGCCGTTGGGCGAAGCCGAGCTGCTGGTGTTCGCGGGCGACGAGACGGCGTTGCCCGCGATCGCCTCCCTCCTCGAACTCCTGCCCGCGGCGCAGCAACGGCTGGTGTTCGTCGAGGTCGCGGACCCGGCGGAGGAACAGGACGTCCCCGGCGTGCGGTGGGTGCACCGCAGTGCCGGGGAGGACCTGGTCTCGGTCGTGACGGCGCAGGACGTCCCGGCGGACGTCTGGGTGTGGCTCGGCGGCGAGGCGTCGGCGGTGCGCGCGCTGCGCAGGCACTTCGTCGGCCGCGGAGTGTCCAAGAAGGACATCGAGTTCTCCGGCTACTGGCGGCGGACGCTCACCCAGGACGACGCGCCGACCGCCGACGACCTCGCCGAGGCGCAGGAACGGATCGCCGCGCTCAGCGAGTGAACTCCAGCAGGCTGCGCCCGTTCACCTGAGTCACGGACTCCAACGCGAGTCCGTGCCGTGCGGCCATCTGTTCGAGGTCGTGGAGCCCTCGGTCCCGCCCGCCGAAGTGCACGAGCATGACGAGGTCGAACTCCGTGCTCTCGCCGAGGGACTCCACGACGAGAACTCTGGTGCCCTGGGCACAACGCGCCAGGATCTCGTGAGCCTTCTCGTCGTCCCAGTTGTGCAGAACGTCGACCAGCAGGTACGTGTCCCCGGCGGGCAGCGGGTCGAAGAAGCTGCCCCCGGTCACCTCGGCCTCGAGCCCTCGTTCGCGGAACATCTCCGCCGCTCCCTCGACCGTCTCCGCGAGATCGACGAGGTGGCCGCGCATCCCGGGGTTCGCCTGGAGGATCGCGGCCAGCGTCCGGCCATTCCCACCGCCGACGTCGACGAGCGTGCCGAACCGCGACCAGTCGGTCGCCGCCACCAACCGCGGGATCCAGGCGGCCATGCGGTGGTTCATCTGACGGTCGAACGCGCCGCGCAGGTCCGGCCGCTCCGCCAGGTCGGCCCAGAAACCCTGGCCGTAGCGGACCTCGTAGGCCGCCTCGCCGGTGCGGACGCTGTGCAGCAGGTCCGCGAACGCCAGGTCGGCGCGGCCCGCCGGGGAGTCCTGATGCAGGAAGCCGTGCAGGCCGTTGCCCGCGTCGGCGCACAGCAGGGCGCCGAAGTCGGTGATGCGGTAGCCGGCGGCTGTTCTCTCGGTCACGCCGAGAGCGGTCAGATGGGCCAGGAGGAGGTCCAGAGCCTGCGCGTCGACGCCCAGTTCGGCGGCGAGCGCGGCCACCGCGGTGGCGTCCCCGGCCGTGTCCTCCCCGACCGCCCCGCCGTCCCTCAGCCGGTCCGGCAAACCCAAGGTCACGGCCACTCTGAGCACCATCGGCGTGACCAGCCCGGACATTCGTCGGAGCGCCTGCACGTCGTTCTCGTTCCCCATGTAGATCAACCCTGCCACCACCGGCAACTCAATTTCGATCAACACTGAAGCAATAGTGTTAACACAGTCTCAGCCAGTGGACGTGGACGACTCCGCCACCTGATCGGCCTACTGTCTCGCCGCGTCAGATCAACACAGCAGAAGAAGCAGGTCACGCAGTTGTCCACTCCCGTCGCGCGGTCGGTGCCCGCCGCGATCGCCTCGGTGCTCGCCCGCGACCGCTGGGCGCTCACCGGCACGGTCACCGTCGTGGTGATCGGCCTGGTCGCGATCTTCGCGGACGTCCTCACCGCCCTCGAGGGCCACGACCCGTACACCTACGACGCGACCGCGCTCGACCCCGCGACAGGACTGCCCGCGGGCTCGTTCGGCGGGATCAGCGCGGAGCACTGGTTCGGCGTCGAGCCGCTGACCGGGCGCGACCTGTTCGCGATCGTCGTGCACGGCGCGCGCACGTCGTTCCTGATCGGCCTCGCGGCGACGGTGGTGTCGATCGTGCTCGGGCTGCTGATCGGCGCGGCCGCGGGCTATCTCGGGGGCTGGGCGGACCGGGTCATCACCTGGACCGCCGACGTGTTCCTGGGCTTCCCGTACCTGGTGTTCATGATCGCCCTGGGCGCGGTGGTGCCTGCCGAGTTCCCGCGGGCGCTGCTGCTGATCGTGGTGATCGGGTTCTTCGGCTGGCCGTCGACCGCGCGGATCGTGCGCGCGCAGGTGCTCACGTTGAAGGAACGCAACTTCGTGAAGGCCGCGCGGGTGCTCGGCGCGTCGCCGTGGCAGATCTTCCGCACCGAGCTGCTGCCGAACCTCTGGGGTCCCGTGCTGGTCATGGCAACGTTGTCAGTGCCCGGCAAGATCGGGCTGGAGGCCGCGCTGTCGTTCCTCGGTGTCGGTGTGCTGCCGCCCACGCCGAGCTGGGGCCGTTCGATCAGCGCCGCCATCGACTGGGTGCAGGTCGACCCGACGTACCTGCTGATCCCCGGGCTCGCGTTGTTCGCGGTCACGTGGGGCTTCAACGCGCTGGGCGACGGGCTGCGCGACGCGCTCGACCCGAGGTCGGTGGCGAAGCGGTGAAGTACGCGCTCACCCGGCTCGGCGGCATGGTGCTCGTGCTGCTGATCGTCGCCTTCTGCACGTTCGTCGTGTTCTACCTGGTGCCGTCCGATCCGGCTCTGCTGGCGTGCGGCAAGCCGTGCACGCCGGAGAACCTCGCGCTGGCGCGGGAGTTCATGGGCTTCGACGAACCGTGGTGGCAGCAGTTCCTCACGTTCCTCGGCGGGATCTTCACCGGGCGGACGTTCGGCACCGGCGCGACCGCGATCCACTGCGCCGCACCGTGCTTCGGCTACTCGTTCCGGCAGAACACCGACGTGCTGGAGCTGATCGGCGACCGGCTGCCGGTGACGTTCTCGCTCGCGATCGGCGCCGCGGTCCTGTGGGTCGCCGCGGGCGTCGCGATCGGCGTGCTCGCCGCGCTGCGCAAGGACACCTGGTTCGACCGGGTCGCGCTGGCCGGGTCGGTGATCGGCGTGTCCGCGCCCGTGTACCTGGTGGGGCTGCTCGGGATTCTCGTGCTCGGCTTCCAGCTCAACGTCGTGCCGGTGGGCAACTACACCGCGTTCGCCGACGACCCGGTGCGCTGGGCGTGGGGCCTGGTCCTGCCGTGGTGCGTGCTGGCGTTCGCGCACGGCGCCCACTACGTGAAGCTCACCCGCTCGCAGATGCTCGAAACGATGTCCGAGGACTTCATCCGCACCGCCCGGGCCAAGGGTGTGCCGGAGCGGACGGTCGTCGGGAAACACGCGCTGCGCAACGTGTTGCTGCCCGTCGTGACGCTCACCGGCATCGAGTTCGGCTCGTTGCTGGGCGGCGCGGTGATCACCGAACGGGTGTTCAGCCTGCCCGGACTGGGCGGCCTGCTGATCGAGGCGGTCCACAACCGGGACCTGCCGACGCTGCTCGGCTGCACCCTGTTCGCCGGTTTTCTCGTAGTCGTCGCCAACGCCGTCGTCGACCTGTCCTACGGCGTGCTCGATCCCCGAGCACGACTCACCTGAGGGAGGAAAGTCCGTTGTCCAGCAAGAAGCTTCTTGCGGTCGTTCTCGTCGGTGCCCTGGGGGCCGCCGCTTGTGGCGCGAACGACCAGCAGCCCTCCGGTGACGCGGCGGTCAAGCCGGACAAGGGCGGGACGCTGCGCGTGCTGTCCGAGTCGCGCACGCTGAACTTCGACCCGGCCAAGTCGCAGAGCCTCGCGATCACGACCCTGGGTCTCGTGCACCGCAGACTGACCGGCTGGCAGAACGCCGTCGGGCAGCCCGCGAAGGTCGTGCCCGACCTCGGCGACACCGGCAAGACCACCGACGGCGGCAAGACCTGGACGTTCGTGCTCCAGGACGGCCTGAAGTTCAGCGACGGCACGCCGATCACGTCCGCGGACGTGAAGTGGGGTGTCGAGCGCTCGTTCGCGCCGGCGTTCGGCGGCGGCCTCGGCTACCACAAGGACCTGCTCGGCGGCGCCGACTACCAGGGGCCCTTCGAGGGCAAGGAGCTCGACTCGATCGAGACGCCCGACGCGAAGACGATCACGTTCAAGCTGACCCGCCCGTACGGCGACTGGCCGTGGATCGCCTCCACGCCCGCGTTCGCGCCGGTGCCGAAGGGCAAGGGCGCCGAGCCCGACTACCAGGAACACGCGATCGCCTCGGGTCCGTACCAGATCCAGACCTACACCAAGGGCGTCGAGGTCAAGCTCTCCCGCAACCCGAACTGGGACGGCGCCAAGGACCAGGTCCGCGCGGGCCTGCCCGACGAGGTGGTGTTCCAGCTGGGTCAGGACGCCTCGGTCGTGTCGCAGCGCCTCGCGGCGGACTCCGGTGACGACAAGTTCGCGTTCGGCGCGTCGTTCGCCTCGCCCGCCCAGCTCGCGCAGCTGCAGGCCAACGCCTCGGCGAAGTCCCGGGTCGTGACGTCGAAGTCGGGCGCGGTCGCCTACCTCGCGCTGAACACGCAGAAGGCGCCGCTGAACAACGTCAAGGTGCGCCAGGCGTTCCAGTACGCGGTGAACAAGTCCGCGTACCAGATCGCCTCCGCCGGCACGGCCGCGCTGGCCGGTGACGCCGCGACGACGTTGATCACGCAGGGCATCGAGGGCCGCGAGCAGTTCGACCTCTACCCGTCCAAGCCCGAGGGCGACCCGGACAAGGCCAAGGCGCTGCTCGCCGAGGCGGGCTTCCCGAACGGCCTGGAGAACCTCTCGCTGGTGCTGAACAAGTCCAACAACCAGACCGAGAAGGCCGAAGCCATCCAGGCGGCACTGGCCAGGGCGAACATCAAGGTCACCCTGCGCACGCTGGAGGCCGACGCGTTCGAGACCGAGACGAACCTCGCGGAGAACCCGACGTACGACCTCACGCTCTCGTCGTGGCAGCCCGACTTCCCCAGCGCCAACGCGAACATCCAGCCGTTGTTCGCCACCTCGGAGATCGGCAAGGGCGGCTACAACATCTCGCGGTACTCCAACCCCGAGGTGGACCAGCTGATCGAGGCCGCGCAGTCCACTGTGGACCCGGCGGAGGCCGGCAAGAAGTGGGCCGCGATCGACAAGCGGATCCTGGAGGACTCGCCGGTCGTGCCGTTGATCTACACGCGCAACTCGTTCATCCACGGCTCGAAGGTCGGCAACTTCTTCATCGCCGACTTCCCCGCCTACCCGAACTACCTGCAGGTGGGTATCTCGAAGTGAGTGCACTGCTGTCCGTCGAGAACGTCTCGGTGGACTTCGGCACCGGCTCCCCGGCGGTCAGCGAGGTCTCGTTCTCGCTGACAGCCGGGGAGGTCCTCGCCGTGGTCGGCGAGTCGGGCTCGGGCAAGACCGTGACGGCGATGTCGTTGCTGGGGTTGCTGCCCCCGACGGCCTCGGTGACGGGACGGGCCGTGCTGAACGGCCGCGACCTGTACTCGCTGACCGCCGAGGAGCTGCGTTCCGTGCGGGGCAACGAGGCAGGCATGGTGTTCCAGGAACCCATGAGCGCGCTGAACCCCGTGTTCACGATCGGCAGCCAGATCGTCGAGGCCGTGCGGGTGCACCGCGCGGCCTCGCGGTCGGCAGCCCGTGCGCGGGCGGTCGAGCTGCTGGAACTGGTCGGGCTGCCGCCGGAACGGTTCGGGGCGTACCCGCACGAGATGTCCGGCGGTCAGCTGCAACGCGTGGTGATCGCGATGGCGGTGGCGAACGAGCCGTCGTTGCTGATCGCCGACGAACCGACGACCGCGCTGGACGTGACGGTGCAGGCCGAGGTCCTCGGGCTGCTGCGGGACCTGCGCGACCGGCTCGGGGTGGCGATCCTGCTGATCACGCACGACATGGGCGTGGTCGCGGACCTCGCCGACCGGGTCGTGGTGATGAACGCGGGACGGGTCGTGGAGACCGGGCCGGTGCGGCAGGTCTTCCGGGAGCCGGCGCAGGAGTACACGCGCACGCTGCTCGACTCGGTGCTGCGGCTCGACTCGCGGGAGCTGCCCGGTCGTGCGCCCGAAGCGCCCGTCCTGGAGCTCTCCGGCGTGTCCGTCACCTACGGGAAGTTCCGCGCCGTCTCCGACGTGTCGTTCTCGATCGGCCGCGGCGAGACCCTCGGCCTCGTCGGCGAGTCCGGCTCCGGCAAGTCCTCGCTGGCGGCCGCGGTCACCGGCCTCACCCGCTACACCGGCCGGATCACCGTGGCCGGCCGGGAGGTCGCCGGCCTGCGCAAGGCCGACCGCGGCCGCATCGGGCTCGTGTTCCAGGACCCGCTGTCGTCGCTCAACCCGCGCGCCACGATCGCCCGGTCGATCGCGCTGCCCCTCGTGCTGCACACCCGGACGCGCGGCCGGGAGCTGGCCGCGAAGGTCGACGAGCTGCTCGACGCCGTGCAACTGCCGAGGGAGTTGCGCGACCGCTACCCGCACGAGCTGTCCGGCGGGCAACGCCAGCGGGTCGGCATCGCCCGTGCCATCGCGCTCGGCCCCGACCTGCTGATCGCCGACGAACCGACGTCCGCGCTGGACGTGACCGTGCAGGCCAGGGTGTTGGAGCTGGTCCAGTCGCTGCAGCGCGACCTGCGGTTCGCGTGCCTGTTCATCAGCCACGACCTGGCGGTCGTCGGGCACCTCGCCGACCGCGTCGCGGTGCTGCACCGGGGTGTCGTCGTCGAGGAGGGCACGGAGGTGTTCGCCGCGCCGCAGGACCCTTACACGCAACGTTTGCTGGCGTCGGCGCTTACCGTGTCTGTATGAGTACCAACTGGGCTGGCAACGTCACGTTCTCCTCGGCCCAGGTCGTCAGCCCGGCGACGGCCGACGACCTGCGCGCGATCGTGCGCGGTTCATCGGCCGTGCACGTGGTCGGCTCGGGGCACTCGTTCAGCACAGTCGCCGACACGACCGGCGCACTGGTGTCGTTGGCGGCGATGCCGGAGGTCTTCGAGGTGTCCGGCCACACGGTCCGGGTGAGCGCCGGGATGACGCTCGCCTCGCTGGCGGTGAGGCTGGAGGCGGAGGGGCTCGCCCTGCACACGATGCCGTCGCTGCCGCACATCACGGTCGCCGGCGCGGTCGCCACGGCCACACACGGCTCGGGGTCGCGGTCGCTCGCGGGCGCGGTGCGGTCGGTCGAGGTGCTGCGCGGAGACGGGTCGGTCGTCGAGCTGACGTCCGCGGGCGCGCCGGTGTCAATGGGCGGGCTGGGCGTCGTCACGACCGTGACGCTGGACGTGGAGCCGTCGTTCCAGGTCGCGCAGACGGTCTACGAGGACGTGGCGTGGACGACGTTGCTGGTGCAGATGGAACAGATCTTCGGCGGCGCGTACAGCGTGAGCGCGTTCGTCGACTGGCAGGGCGGCGCGACGATCTTCGCCAAGCACCGCGTGGGCGAGCCGGAGTTCCTGTTCCCCGGCCACGCCGCGACCGAACCCGTGCACCCGGTACCCGGCCAGCCCGGCTCCCGCTGCACCGTGCAGGGCGGCGTGCCCGGCCCGTGGCACGAGCGGCTGCCGCACTTCCGGGCCGAGTTCACGCCGTCGGTCGGCGAGGAGCTGCAGACCGAGTACTTCGTGCCCCGCACGCGCGCCGTGACGGCGTTGCGGGCGCTGGCGGAGATGTCGACGGTGATCTCGCCGCTGGTGCAGGCCTGCGAGATCCGCACGGTCGACGAGGAACCGCAGTGGCTCTCCCCCGCCTACGACCGGGACAGCATCGCGATCCACTTCACCTGGGTGCCGAACACGCGGGAGGTGCTGCGGCTGCTGCCCCGCCTGGAGGAGGCCATCGCGCCGCGGCCGCACTGGGGCAAGCTCTTCACCGTGCCACCGGCGCTGCTGGCCGCGCGCTACCCGCAGTGGGACGCCTTCCGGTCGTTGCTGCGCGAGCACGACCCGAAAGGCGTCTTCCGCAACGAGTTCCTGACCCGCTACTTCGGTCCGGCGGCCTGAGCCCGGATCGCCTCCAGCTCGTCGTCGGACTTCCCGTAGGTCGTCACGACGGTCATCTGATGGCTGGTGACCACGAGTCCCGGCCCGAACTCCTCGACCACGACGCCGTGCTGGTGCGCCGACTCGAAGAACGGCTTGCCGCTCACGCCGAGGTCGACCGGGTGCGGCCAGAAGAGCGTGCGGCGCTTCTCGCCGGGGTGGTACTCGTGCGCGAACTTCAGCTGGTGCAGGAAGGTGATCCAGCCTTCGGTGATGTCGTCGTAGTAGGCGTCCCACTCGGGCGTGGTGCCCTTGGGCGCGCGGGTCAGCTCCACGTGCGTGCCCTCGGGGACCTCGGTCAGCGCGAACGTGTCGTGGCCGTGCAGGACGAGCGTGGTGTCGCCCGCCTCCTCGGCGTTCTGGAAGTAGATGTGGTCGATCTCGGCGTCGAGCTCCGGGATGTCCCAGCCGTGCCAGTGGCGCAGCTTCTCCTTGTCGCGGAACGACTCCCACACCAGCTCGACCGGCGCGGCCACGGTGATCTCGATCCGGACGCCTTCGTCACTCATCTGCTACTCCGGGGTGGCCCATCGCGACCACCCGGTACGGGCGGCCTGTCTCGGTGTCGTACTTCAACGCGATCTGCCGCACCGCTTCGGCCAGGTCGCTGGTGAACTCGTGGACGTCGCCGGGCGCGCCGAAGCGGACCGTCGTCTCCACGGTGAACGTGAGCAAGCGCTTTCCCGCATCGGCCGCCGCCCCCGACATCCGTTCGACGTCCCGGGCGGTGTCCTCCGCGACGGACACCAGGTGCGTCGCCGCGAACTGGTCCTGGACGTCCGCGGCGATCTCCCGGCCGGGCCGCGCGCGCAGCACGCGCTCGACGCACCCGCGCCGTTGCCGCTCCTCCACGAGCTCGACGAGACCGGCCTGTTCCAGGGCTCTGACGTGGTAGTTCACCCGCTGCCGGGGCAGCTGGAGGGTCGCCGCGAGCTGGGTCGCCGAAGCAGGCGACTTCAACAGCTCCAGCAACGATCGGCGCAACGGCGACAGCTCCACGCGTAGCACAATCGCATTTGACAAAAAGCACTGTCAATACCGGAACGGGACCGGAAACAGTAAGGTTCGTTGACGGTTGCAACAAACCACCCCCACCCTGTGACCCGTGAGAACCCCCCTGCTGGTGGCAGCGTTGGCAGCAGCGGCGATCGTTCCTGTGTGGACGGTCGCGGCGCAGGCCGACGTGGTGCCCGGAACCGCTTATCAAGTGACGAACGTCGGCAGCGGAAAGTGCGTGGAGTCGCTGGGAACGGCCAACGGCGCACAGCTCCGCCAACAAGGATGCTCGGGACAGACCTGGACCTTCACGCCCGCGAGCGACGGGTACTACACCGTCGGCCAGGGCCAGGTCTGGGACGTCTCGAACGTCTCGACCGCGGACAACGCGGCTGTCCACATGTGGCAGTCGTTCACCGCGAACAACCAGCAATGGCGTCCTGAACAGGTCGGCACGGACACCTACCGGTTCGTGAACCGCAACAGCGCCAAGTGCCTCGACGTGCCCGGCGCGTCGACGCAGGACGTCCAGTTGGTCCAGTACACCTGCAACGGGACCAACGCGCAGCTCTTCCGCCTGTCCGGCGGCGGCCCGCAGCAGCCGGGCAACCCGGACTTCGGCCCGAACGTGCTGATCTTCGACCCGTCGATGCCGGCGGCGACGATCCAGGCACGCCTGAACGACGTGTTCCGGCAGCAGGAAGAGGGCCAGTACGACGCCCGCCGGTACGCGATCATGTTCAAGCCGGGCAACTACAACGTCGACGTCAACATCGGCTTCTTCACCCAGGTCCTCGGCCTGGGCATGCTGCCCGACGGCGTCACGATCAACGGCCAGGTCCACGTCGAGGCCGACTGGTTCCAGGGCAACGCCACCCACAACTTCTGGCGTGGCGCCGAGAACCTGGCGATCCGCCCGCCTTCGGGCACCAACACCTGGGCGGTCTCGCAGGCGTCGGCCATGCGCCGCACCAAGACCTACGGCAACATGCAGCTCGACGACAACGGCTGGTCGAGCGGCGGCTTCCTCGCCGACTCGGTCGTGACCGGCCAGGTCCGTTCCGGCTCGCAGCAGCAGTGGCTGTCCCGCAACACCGAGTGGGGCTCCTGGACGGGCGAGAACTGGAACATGGTCTTCGTGGGCGCCCGCAACGCACCCCAGACCTCGTTCCCCGAACCCCCGTACACCACCGTCGCGCAGACCCCGGTCGTGCGGGAGAAGCCGTTCCTGAACGTCGACGGCAGCGGCAACTACAACGTCTTCGTCCCCGCACTCCGCTCCAACTCGAGCGGCACCACCTGGGCGTCCGGCACCCAGCAGGGCACGAACATCCCCCTCTCGCAGTTCTACATCGCGAAGCCGGGCACCTCGGCCGCGACGATGAACGCCCAGCTCGCCGCGGGCAAGCACCTGCTCCTCACCCCGGGCATCCACCAGGTGTCCGAGCCGATCAGGGTGACCCGCCCCGACACCGTCGTCATGGGCCTCGGCCTCGCGACCGTCATGCCCACCAATGGCAACATGGCCCTCGACGTGGCCGATGTGGACGGTGTGAAGATCGCGGGCCTGCTCGTGGACGCAGCCCCGACCAACTCTCCTTTGTTGGCTCAGATCGGTGCGCCGGGCAGCAACGCCAACCACTCGGCCAACCCGACCTCCCTGCACGACTTCTACGTCCGCATCGGAGGCTCGGCAGTCGGCCGCGCCACGAACTCGCTGGTCATCAACAGCCACAACGTGATCGGCGACCACCTCTGGCTCTGGCGAGGCGACCACTCCATCGGCGTCGGCTGGGACCTCAACACCGCCGACACGGGCCTCATTGTGAACGGCAACAACGTCACGATGTACGGCCTCTTCGTGGAGCACTACCAGAAGTACCAGACCATCTGGAACGGCCAAGGCGGCCGAACGTACTTCTACCAGAACGAAATGCCCTACGAAGCCCCCAACCAGCAGGCCTGGATGAACGGCTCGACCCGCGGCTACGCGGCCTACAAGGTGGCGAACAACGTCACCTCCCACGAGGCGTGGGGCCTGGGCAGCTACATCTTCATGCGCTTCAACGCCTCAGTCACGGCCGACCGAGCGTTCGAGATCCCGAACACCCCGGGCGTGAAGCTCCACAGCATGGTGACCGTCTCGCTAGGCGGCAACGGCACCATCCAGCGGATCGTCAACAACGCGGGCGGCACGGCCACGGCAGGCTCGACCGAGGCCTACCTGGCGCACTACCCAAACCCGTAGCAGCCCACGACTAACCAGCTAGTCCCGTCCCCCTGCCCGGCCACCAGCCGGTCAGGGGGATTTCTTTGCCCAAAAGGAAGAACCGCAGCCGCGAACGCAAGGCGACCACCGTCTCGGCCCGGCGCGAGCCACCCAACCGCAGTCGTCAACCCAAAGCAACCACGTACGCAAGCCAGGCGCGCGCACCCAACCGGACAGCCGTCAACGCAAAGCCAACCACCTACGAAACCCGGCACGCGAAGCCGAAGGCGAGCCCGAACGGGCCAATGCCCGCCACAGAGCCGGTTCCACCGCTCAAGGCGATTGGGGCTTGACTTTGGGTGCGAGGTGCTAGCTTCTCGAGCTCGGCCGGGCGCTTTTCAGCCCGGCCTTTTCCGGCCGATCAGCGCCTCGCAAGGGCCCCGAAGTCAAGCCCCAATCGCACACCCCAGGTCTTTCGTCGAGACCCGCGCAACCAACCCTCGCAACCGCAGCCCAACCAACAAAACGCAACCAACCCCGCTGGAACGCGACGCACCTACGGAACCGGCACCGGCACCCGTCAGCCCAGCCGACGAGGCCGGTTGATCTTCATCTCGTCCATGTCCGTGACCTTGGCCTTCAACCCCTTGAAGTCCACCCCGAGCTCGTCCAGCGCAGCAGACGCCCGCCTCAACCCGGCCTCGTCCGGCTTCTCCTCAGCCACCAGAATCACCCGATAGCTGAAGAAGTCGAGCTTCTCGTCGTACGTCAGCGCGCCTTCCTCACTGAACCCGGCATCCCGCAGGAAGTCGAAGCCGGCCAGCCGCTCCTTCAACAACCCGCGCTGCGAATCGGTCAACTCAGCGAAGCGCCCACGCACGAGCACTCGATAGGTGTGTTCAGCCACGAGCGAGCATGCTCCCCGATGACCTGCCACTCTGGCGAACGATTTCCGATCTGCGGAAGAATCGCCCCATGAACGCAAAAGAGCTGGTCACGCGCATCCGGACCGAGCTGCACCCCGGTGAGCACGACAACCTGGTGGTGAACCTGATCGAAACGGGCAAAGCGCCCCGCTCGGTCATCGCGACCTTCGCCGCCGAGGAAAGCCACATCGTGTCGTCGGACTGGCGAACATTCCTCTCCCTGGCCGCCAAGGCCGAGGAGCCGAACGCGCGGGCGTTCTTCACCCTCCTCGCCGGCGGCGAGGAGCTCGTCCTCCCCATGCTCCAGCCGCTCGCCGAGGCAGCGGGCATGAAGGCCAAGGACTTCCTGGCGTACGAACCGTTCCCCGGCTGCCAGTCCTACCCCGCCTACCAGGCGTGGATGGCGCTCAACGGCGAACCGACCGACGTGATCCTGGCGATCCTCGCGAACTTCACCGCGTGGGGCGGCTACTGCGCCCGCATGGCCAAGGGCCTGCGCGAGCACTACGGCTTCTCCGACGAGGCGTGCGCGTTCGTCGACTTCTTCGCCACGCCCGCGCCCCAGCTCGAGGACCGGGCGATCGCGGCCGTCCAGGCGGCCCTGGACGCGGGCTGGCAGCCGAAGCACGCCTGGCGCTACGGCCGCCTCCTGCAGTCCTACGAACTCCAGTTCTGGTCGACGCTCGCCTAGAACGAAAGCGGGGGCGACCACGCGGCCGCCCCCGCCACCCGGCAGGAAGTCAGGGCGACCGAAACCGGCCACCCCACCACCCGGCCGCCGAGCAGATCCCGCCGGCCGGGCATCCTCCCCGAGCACTACCGAGGCAGATAAGCCCTGTGCGCCTTGGAGAACTCGTAGTTGTTGTACTTGTCCCAGTTGATCGACCACGTCATCAGCCCACGCAGGTTCGGGTACACCCCGCGAGGCTTGTAGCTGCCGCACCGCGTCCCCTTGGTGAGGCAGTCGAGCGCGGTCTGCACGTCCGCGACCGACGTGAACCCGTTGCCCGCGTACTGCGCGGCCGGCAGCCCGATCGCCACCTGCTCCTGGCGCAACGGCGCGAAGAACTTCGACGCGTCGCCCCGCACGTTGAACCCGGCCAGCACCATGTCGGTCATCGCCACGTGGAAGTCCGCGCCGCCCATGTTGTGGTACTGGTTGTCCAGGCCCATCACGGGTCCGGAGTTGTAGTCCTGCACGTGCAGCAACGTCAGGTCGTTGCGCATCGCCTCGATCACCGGCAGGTACGCGCCCGTGCGCGCATCGCCGGTGCCCGTGCCGCCGTAGAACTGGTAGCCGACCTGCACGAAGAACGTCTCCGGCGCCATCGTCAGCACGAAGTTGGCTCCGTAGCGCGCCTTCAGCGACCGCAACGCCGAGATCAGGTTCACGACCACGGGCGTCGTCGGGTTCTTGAAGTCGAGGTCACCGGGGTTCAGCGACAGCGAGTGGCCCTCGAAGTCGACGTCGAGACCGTTCAGGCCGTACTTGTCGATGATCGCCGCCGTCGAGCGCACGAACGCGTCACGCGCCGCCGTCGTCTCCAGCCGGACCTGGCCGTTCTGGCCGCCGATGGAGATGTTGACCTTCTTGCCCTTCTGCTGCTGGGCTCGGATGCCCGCGATGAACTCGGCCTCCGACTCGACGTTCGGGCACTCCGCGACCGGGCACTGCGCGAACCTGAGCTCACCGGAGGTCGCGCTGGTGGGCTCGGCGAACGACAGGTTGATGACGTCCCACTCGTCCGGCACGTCCCGCATCCGGATGTAGCCGGACCCGTTGGCGAAGCTGGCGTGCAGGTACCCGACGAGCACCTTGCGCGGCAACTGCCCCGTGGGCGGCTGACCGGTCGTGGTCGTCGTCGTAGTAGTCGTGGTGGTGGTCGTAGTAGTCGTCGTGGAAGTAGTCGAGGACGTCGTCGTAGGCCCGGTTCCACCAGTACAAGCCGCACCGTTGACAGTGCAGTTCGCGGGATCAGCTGTCCCGGCCGCGTTGAACCCGAACGTCACGCTCGCACCGGGTGCGACGTTCCCGTTGTACTCGCGGTTGACGAACGTGTTGCGGTTGCCGCTCTTGGTGAGCAGCGAGTCCCAGTAGGCCCCGACGGACGTCGAGGCCGGGTAGTCGAACTCGACCTTCCAGGACGTGATGGCCGCGCTGGTCTCGTTCTTGATCGTCACCGTCGCGGTGTACCCGGTGCTCCAGCCGTTCTTCGAGAACGTCGCCGTGACTCCGGCGGCGCTGGCAGGGGCGAGGCTGACGATCACGGTGCCGAGCACCAGAGCGGCCACCGCGGATATTCGAGCGAACAGCAGCATGGGTTGCTCCATCCCTCACGCGTGGCGGCCGGCAGGGGGTCCACCCCGAATTGGACTAGACCATCTACCACGAAGTCAAGGTTCTAGACTTCTCGTCGTGCCCCACGCTCGTGCCGCGGACGGAACCCGGCTCTTCTACGACGTCGAGGGCTCCGGCCCGCCGCTGCTGCTCATCGCGGGCCAGGCGAACTCGTCCCGCTGGTGGTCACAGGTCCGCCCGGGCTTCTCCGAGCACTTCACGACGATCGTCACCGACCACCGCGGAACCGGTTCCAGCGACAAGCCGGACATCCCGTACAGCACCAGGATGTTCGCCGACGACTGCGTGGCGATCCTGGCCGACGCGGGCATCGACCGCGCGCACGTCTACGGCACGTCGATGGGCGGCCGCATCGCGCAGTGGATCGCCGCCGCCCACAGCTCCCACGTGGACAGGCTGGTGCTCGGCTGCACCTCCCCCGGCGGCGCGCACGGCGTCGAACGCAGCGCCGAGGTGCGCAAGTCGCTCGCCCAGATCGAACCGATGAAGGCGCGCCGGGCGTTGGAAGAGCTGATGTACACCCCGGCGTACAAAGGCCCGTACAACACGCTGGGCGACCCGAACATGCCTCCCCACGCGCGCAAGCGACACCTCTTCGCAAGCGCCGAACACGACGCGTGGGACGTCCTGCCGTCCATCACCGCGCACACGCTCGTGGTGCACGGCACCGACGACATCTTCAACCCCACGGCCAACGCACCACTCATCACCGAACGCATCCCCGGCGCCCGCATGCACCTCATCGAAGGCGCGCGACACGGCTACTTCGAGGAGTTCGCGAGCGAGGCGACCCCACTGGTCGTGCGCTTCCTCCAGGACTAACCGGTCACCCACCGCAGGCCGCGCATCAGGGCGTGCCCCGCGAACCGCACCCCGGTGGCCTCGGCGATCGGCAGGTACGGCAGCCGCAACGGCACCCGCGCCCACACCGGCAACGACGAGACCGCCGTGGCGCTCAGGATCGCGTACGGTCCCCGCGCCAGCATCGGCACCGGCGCCCTGAGCAGCAGGAACCGCGCCGCCTCCCGGGCCTCGGGCGTCCCGCGCAGCTCGGCCCGGTACGCGTCGATCCGCGCCTCCAGCTCGCGTACCGTGCGCGGCGGATCGGGAATCCCCATCTCCTCGGCGAGCACGGCCATGTCGGCGACGTACCCGTCGTAGTCGTCCAGCGGCTTCTCCCCGTACCGCTGGTGGCACCGCAGGAAGCTGTCGACCTCGGCCACGTGCACCCAGGCCAGCAGGTGCGGATCGTCGGCCCGGTACGACCGCCCGTCCGAAGCCACCCCGTTGATGTGCACGTGGATCCGCGCCAGCCGCGCCACCGCCGCCCGAGCGTCCTCGACCGTGCCGTACGTCGTCACGCCGACGAACAGGCTCGTGCGCTGCAACCGGCCCCACGGGTCGGTCTTGTAGTCGGAGTGCTGCGCGACCGCCGCCATCGCCAAGGGGTGCAACGACTGCAGCAGCAACGCCCGCAGCCCACCGATGAACATGGCGTTGTCGGCGTGCACGTGCCGGATGGGCCGGTCCGCGGCGAACAGGCGCGGCCCGGGCGAGCCGTGGATCCGTTGCGCGTGCTTCTGCCCCTCGGGACCCGCGACCATCCCGAAGAGCCCCCGGCTGATCCGCCTGCGCGCCGCCTCCAGCATCACCCCATCATGCGCTCCAGAAGCTGAGATCGTGAAGGTAGAACCACTGGTCCGGCTCAGTGAACGCCTTGGCGTCCTTCGGTCGCAGGCCCGCGTAGGCACAGCAGTAGGCCACCGCGTGTCCCGCGCAGAGGTGCTCCAGCAACACCTCCGCCGTGTCGCCCCGGTCGCCCGGCGCTCCTCCGGGGTGCAGATCCCAGTCGACGGTCGCGCCGTCGCGGTGGATGCTGCCCTGGTTGCCGCTCTTGGGGTTCGCGTACATGCCGTACGCGACGGTGCCGGCGGACAGCGCGTCCAGGACGTCCGCCGACGAGGCGTTGTAGTACTGGGGCTGCATCACGACGCACCCGCCCGGCACGTCGGTGACCCCCGCGACGAACTCCGACTCGTCCTCGGCCAGCATCTCCAGCGCCTCCTGGGCCGGCATCGGCTCGGCGTTCAGCCTGCGGAGGGCCTCCGCGGCGTCCACGCCCGCGACGCACGCGAGGCTGTACCCGTCGTGGGGCGGAAGGCCCTGCAACGCCGCGATCAGCCGGCCGCACTCCGCCGCGGTCTCCCACTCCGGCCGCGTCAGCACCTCGGCCGAGGTGATCGGGTGCGGCGTGGTGAGGCTCAGCCGCGCCGGCGACCAGCCGGACATCATGGGCCGCACCGGATCCGCACCCGCCGCGAGCAGCACCCGGACGGCGTCGGGCCGTCGTCCGTGCACCGCCCGCCACAACGCGGTGCGGTCGTCGAAGACGTGGTCCACGTCAGCGACGCGCGCGACGACCTCCGCCACGACCTCCGCCGTCCCGAACGCGGCGGCCGCGTGCAGCGGCGTCGACCAGGACATGCCGCCGTCCGGGTCAGCGCCCGCGTCCAGCCGCGCCCGCACGGCCGCGAGGTCGTTCCAGTCGTAGTGGGAAAACCCCTGCCATCCTTGGCCTTCAACCCCCATGGGACGGCACCCTATCGCTCAGGCGAGGGCGATCTGGTCCAGATCGGGCGCACCCGCGCCGTCGTTGCCGAACCTGATGGTGTTGGCACCGGCGTTCAACGCCACCGGAACCTCCACCACGTACGGCGTGGTGTTGCCGACCCCGTTGAGCTTCACCTCGACCGGCGCGCCACCGTTGACCGACACGAAGTACGACCGCGGCCCGTTCACCGTGAACTGCACGAACATCCGGTACGTCCGCGCTGCCGGCACCACGACGTTCGGGAACGTGACCGCGGCATCCGCACCACCACCGATGTTGCGCACCTTCTCGCCGCCCGAACAAGCACCGCACCCGGTGAGCCCGGTGCTCCCGAACAGGTTCGCCGAGTCCTCCGCCTCCCGCACGAACACCCGGTCAGCGGGCCGGCCCCGAACCGGCACCACTCCAGAAACCTTGCGCTCACCGGACAACAACCGGAACGAGGCGTTCACCGGAATGCTCACCGCCCCGACGTCCTGCCCGGCAGGCGAAGCAGCGGTCCACACCCCTTCCAGCACCCCGCCCAACCGCATCGAGGCCCGAGCGGCGCCGGGCCCGCTCAACGTCCACCCGGCAGGCAACACCGGCGCCAGCACCACGTCGTCGATCTGGTCGTCAGCGTCAAGCCGAAGCCGCGCGACGATCTTCACCGCCTGCTGCCCACCCCCAACCCACTGCACCCCATGGGGTTCCACCGTCAACGTGGTCTTGGGCGTGTACCCGGCAGGAGGCAGCCCACCAACGGAAATCCGGTCCAGCCCGACCCCACCACCCCCGACCACCTTCACCGTGTTCCGCCCAGCACTCAACGGCACCGCAACGAAAGTAGGCGCAGGCACATCAGCCCGCCCCTTCGGCACCCCGACCGAAACAGGCCCACCACCGTTGACGCTCACCGAAACAACAGCGTCCCGCTCAGCCGCGAAATCCATCTGCAACCGATAATCCCCAGCCACACCAACGGAAACGTCCCCGAACGTGACAGCCCCGAGCCCACCCACCTGACGCCCACCAGAGCAAGCCGCACAAGCCTCCGGTCGCGCACCACCAGACCGTTGCGCGTCCTCAGCCTCCAGCCACCGCCCAAACCCCCGCGCGGATAGCCGTACCCGACCCGAATCTCATCGATCTTCACCTGCTTGAAGTACACCGGCGCCTGCGCCCCACCCCACGTGCTGACCAACGTCAGCTTCACATACCTGGCCTTCTGCGCCCCGAGGTCGATGAACTGCGTCCCTCGCGCGGACGGCAACGCCCCGGACCGAACGTGCCACCACCGACGCCCGTCATCCGAAGCCGTGACCTGATAGTCCTTGACACGACTGGAATCCTCTGGCCGCCCGAACGACACCCGAGCGTGCGTGGGCGACGACTCCCGCTGGTTGATCGCCAGGAACGCCACGTCCTTGCGCCGCCCGAGGTCTAGCGAGACCGCCACAGGCTGCGCACCACCAGCATCCCAATACGTCTCATAGCTGCCGTCGGTCAGATTCGAAGCCGGAAACCCACCAGCCGACGACGTGGCCGAAGCCTCAACCCCACCGTAGAACCCGTGCTGCCCCACCGTCTCCACCGCGAACACGGTGTCGTACTCATCCCACTTCGTGATCCCCTGGATCGCCAGATACCCACCCGACTGCGAGAACCGCATCCGCTCCCCAGTGCGCAGATCCCGCACTGCGGCAACCCGATACCCGTTGTCCCGCAACCGAACGAAGTCAGCGCGAGGCCGCGTCACCACGTGCACGTACTGCCGCCCGGTCCCGGGTTTGATGGTGATCACCCCGTGCGCCCCGTCGTTCCAGAACCCGGGCTGCATCCCGCCGTACATGTACCCGGCCCCCTCAACCCCCTGCAACGACTCACGAACAGGCGGCACCCAAGAAGCCATGAAGTTGTTGTAAGCCTCCTGCTGCACAGGCATCTTCCCGTTGACCATGGGCGTCTCCGCCATCAACGACTTGATGGAAGACCCGGCGTTGGTCACGTACCGCCCGGTGTTCAACCGAACATCAACAG
This sequence comes from Lentzea sp. NPDC058450, assembly GCF_042721395.1. NCBI lineage: Bacteria > Bacillati > Actinomycetota > Actinomycetes > Pseudonocardiales > Pseudonocardiaceae > Lentzea > Lentzea sp. NPDC058450. Next base: position 1,254 of record NZ_JBHXLO010000044.1, on the reverse strand, counting down.
CATGTTCACCCCCGTCGAACCACCAGTCCCCGGTGTTCGGCAGCTTGTAACAGGCCTCCGACAACCGGGGCATGGGCGTGAACGTGGCAGCCGGGTAGTCGTAGGCCGGAAACATCCCGGTCTTCTGCTCGTTCGACACCGTGTCCATGATCGGCGTGTCCTCGTTGTTGTTGCTCAACAACCAGGACGGCCGCAACTCCCGAATCTGCTCGTAGAGCCGATTCCGCTCCCAGTACTCGTTGTCGTTGTCGATCCAGAACCCGGCCAGATCCTCATACCGCCGCATGACCTCGAAGAACAGGTCGTAGCTGTACTTCCCGAATCCCTCCCGGGTCGTCAGATCAACAGCCTCCCCCCGATAAGCCGAGTAGGCAGCCGAATCCAGCATCTGCACACCCTGCTCGCTGTGCCACTGAGGGTCGTCCGTCATGTACAGGACAACCCGAACCCCCTTGGCCCGACCAGCCCGAACGAGCTCGCCGAGCAGGTCCCGCCGAGTGGCACAACTACCGGGCACCGCCGAAGGCCAGGGCCGCGCATACCCGAGCCGACTGTGAAAGGTGGCCAGCACGACGTACGACGCCCCGAGCTTCCGGGCCTCGTCAATCCAGTAGTCAGGCGTCCACCCGCCCCCAGTGACGTCCCGCTCCCACTCCGCACAGTCAAGGTGCTTGGGCGCGGTGAACATCCCCCAGTGCAAGAACAACCCGGCGGTAGAGGCCCGCAACCACTCCTGCCGAGGATGCCGCACCTCAGCCCGAGCCGCCCCCACAGCCGTGACCAGGCCGGCAACCAACACGGCCACCATCAACAGCCACACACGACGCAGTCCCATGACCATCGCCTTCTCGTCCGGGGCGGCGGCGAGAAGACCCGATGATTGCAACCCAAAGAAGCCGGGTCAAGGCCCGAACGCGCACAAAACATGAGCACTCATCGGAGCACTGCCCGAAGGCGGCAGCGGAACGACGAGAGCAGCCGAAGCGAGGCGCAGCCGAGCTACCTGACCTCAACGCAATGCCGAAGGCGAGGCGTCCTTCCTGGGCGCACCACGGCAACCGGTAATGACGTGACGTACCTGCGCAAACGCAACCACGTACGCTTGAGATTGGGGCTTGACTTTGGGTGCGAGGTGCTAGCTTCTCGAGCTCGGCCGGGTGCTTTTCAGCCCGGCCTTTTCCGGCCGATGAGCGCCTCGCAAGGGCCCCGAAGTCAAGCCCCAATCTCTATCGACGCGCCAGCGGCGATGACGCA